>JAGQRE010000017.1 GCA_020425695.1 Planctomycetota bacterium | reverse complement strand
GTGGATTGTGCTGAACACCAAGTGACCGGTAAGCGCCGCACGGACGGCGATTTCGAGCGTTTCCTGGTCTCGCATCTCACCGATCATGACGACGTCAGGGTCCTGACGCAGAATGCTTCGGAGAGCGGCCGCGAATGACATGCCGATGTTGCTTCGCACCTGCACCTGGTTCACGCCAGGAAGCTGATACTCAACCGGGTCTTCTACGGTGACGATGTTGATTTCCGGCGAATAGATGTGCTTCAGAAACGAGTACAGCGTTGTCGTTTTGCCTGAACCCGTAGGGCCGGTCAGCACGATAACGCCGTGAGGCGTCTGCAGCACGCGCTTCATTTCTTTCAGGGTCATCGGGTCAAACCCGAGACTGTCGATGTCCATCGACGTCGCGGACTTGTCCAGAATTCGCATAACGACCTTCTCGCCGTGGACTACCGGCAGTGTCGAAACGCGCATGTCGATGACGCGGTCACCGAGTTTGAGTTTGCAGCGACCGTCCTGTGGCAGGCGACGCTCAGCGATATCAAGCCCGGAGATAATCTTGATGCGTGAAACTACTGCGTTGATGAGGCGCTTCGGCGGTGCCGTTACTTCACGCAGTGCACCGTCGATGCGGAACCGAACCATGACCTCACGCTCGAAGGGCTCAAAGTGAATGTCCGACGCGCGCTGTTTGACCGCTTCCATCAACGTAGCGTTGACGTACTTTACGACCGGGGCGTTGGATGCGGCGTCAATCGCGTCGCTGTCCATGCCGAGGTCATCGTCCATATCCTCAATCAGTTCGGCGTCGACGCTCTTCAGGTCTTCGCCCATCTGGTCAAGGCTGTACTGCTGTGCGTAGTGCTTGTCGATGGCGTCGGCGATGGCGATGCGCGAGCCGATAAAGACTTTGACGCCTTTGCCCGTGAGTGACTTGATTGTGTCGATCGCGATCACGTCGGCAGGGTTGGCCATGGCGACGTGTAGCATCTCTTTGTCGTCATCTAGGCGGAAAGCAATCAGGTTGAAGCGACGGGCTTGGCGTTCCTGAATCTGAAGAACGGCGTCGCTTTCAATCTGCAGGTTTTCGTCATTGAGGTTAATGGACTCAACACCAAGGTTGATCGCGAGGTACTTGATCAACTCGGTTTCTTCGACGAGGTTGGTGTCAACCAGAACGCGGCCCAACTGCTTGCCGGTCTGCCGGTGAATTTTCAGTGCATGTTCAAGCTGATCTTCGTCAATGACGTTGGCTTCGAGCAGCAATTCGCCGAGGCGCTTGCGTTTGCCACCGGCGCCAACACGCGAAGGCACTGATCGTGGTGCGGCAGGACGTCGGGGGGCGCTGTTCCCCGCATCGGAAGCGGGGGCGCCATTCTGCCCCGCCACCGCCACGCTGCGAACGTAGCGGACACCCGTCGTTGGCTTGCGGTTTTGACCGGTGTTCGGATTTGGGGGGAGCCCCGCCATGAAACACACTCCTGCATGTTTAAAAATGCTGCCGCGCCGAAACTCTAGCCTTCTTCGCCGCCCTCTTCCGGCTCCATCGGCTTGGTGGCTGCGTCAAGCTGTTCCCACATCTCGGCTGGAACCGTCGTGCCGCACTGCTTTTCGGCGCGTTCGAGACCGGCGCGTGCTTTGTCCCATTCTTCGCGGGCGATGTGACAAGCCGCCTGGCGTAGCAGGTAGTTGCCGAGTCGTGTGCGGTCGACGCCTTCGTTGAGACCGTCGGCGCGCTTCGCATCGGGCTGAGCCAGGAGATCGACAGCAGTGTCGGCTTCAAGCAGCGCGTTGTCGTAGTTCTTCCGCGCCATGTAAGCGGCGGAAAGATTGTAGTGAATGGTGGCGTTGTAGGGGTCGTCCGTCAGCGCCTGCTTCAGCGCTTCGATGGCCTCGTCGACGAGCCCTGAGCGCAGGTATGCCGCGCCGAGGTGCAGGTTGTAAAGACTTTCGTCCGGCTTCAGCCCTTCGGCGTACTGCACGGCCAGCTCATAGTGCTGGGTTGCTTCCGGCACCAGATTCAGCTGGTCATAGATCAGACCAAGGTTGAAATGGCCCTGTGCAAACCGTGGCTCGGAGTCGAGAACTTCCGTCCAGGCCCTGATCGACTCGAAGTACATACCGTCATCTTGCAGCTCCAGAGCCTCGAAGTACTTGTCTTCAGGAATCGAGAACTCCTCGGACCCTTGCTTGATGGTCTTCCCGCTGGCGCAGGCCGACATCATCACAAAGGCGCCGACAATGGCGGCAGCCATGACCAGTTTGCTCGTCATTTTCTTTGTCGCGTTCACCACGCCCCCCAGTTCATTACTCATTCTACGTGCTTTCGCCATACGAGGTTAGGTACAGGATGCGCAATCAACAAGATAGTCCGCTGATCTCCGCCGGGTCAACTACGCAGTTGCCCGGTCCCCCCGAAAACCAACTAAATCGTTTCACGCCGACGGCGCAACGCCAGCATGAAAGCAAACAGTACCGGAAGCGCCAATGGCCAAGCCGGGCCACCGTGGCTGGCGAGGTCGCATGAATCATCGTCGTTGTCTTCATCCAGCGGGTCGCTTGGCAGGGAGTCGATCAAGGTAATCGTGCCGCCTGTCACGGTTGTTCCGCTGATGGTTGAAGCACTGCTGATGTCCGCCGTCGTTACCTGTGCCGAGTATGACGGGTTCGGAGTCGGGACGGTCGTGCCGGCGAAAGTCATCGACACAGTAAAGTCACCGGTGCCGCTGGCCGTGATTGCCTCGCTGAGCCCGGTGAAGTTGCAGGTGATGGTTGTGGCGTTCGCTGTCCAGCCGGAGCTGGTCTGCGTTGCAAGCAAGGTGCTGCCGCGTCGTAGTGAGATTGACGTGACCGCAGCCTCGGCAAGCCCACCCGTGTTGTTGAACATCGTGACGCGGACAGTAACTCCCGTAACCGTCAGCGTTGACGCGCCGCCGGTCTCCGTGATGCGGAACCCAAGGGCCGAGCGAGTACTGCCCGGGTTGGCGTTCTGGGTGCCCGGGTTGCCGGATGCCGACAGCGTACCAGCGGCCGGTGCCGGTACCGCTATCGTGAAGTCGGCGTCAGAGTCGTCCAGCGTGGTGCCCGGATTGGCAGTGTCGCGAACACGCACGCGGCAAGTCGTGGCCGGGTTGTTGGGCACGGTGATGGTTTCGGTGCCGTCGTTCGCTGTCGCGCTGATCAGCGTTACGCTGAATGCGCCGCCGCTGTTCGTTGAAAGCAGGATGTCGACTGTACCGGCAACGCCGGCGCTGCTCCAGGTAACGGTCATGTTCCCGCCCACGACAAAGTTCTCGCCGCCGTTGGGGCCGACGACGGTAATCGTCGGAGCGTTGCTGACCACAATGCTGAACGTGAACACGACGGCGGTGTTTACGCCGTCGTTGGCCGTAAGAGTAACTACATGGGTTGTGACTGCGTTGAATGTCCCGGTTGTCGGGTTTGCGTTGATTGCTGTCGGCGACGTGCTGCTGCCTTCGAACTCAGACTGCAGAATGCCGGTTGTGCCGACATTGGTGATACCGGCCGTCAGGGTCAGGGAGTCGCCAGTGCTGCTGTCATTGACCTGAATGCTGATGTTCGCGGCTGCAACAGTCGATCCGGTGAGTACGTTGATTGTGCCACCACTCGTAACACCCCCGCCACCACCGGAAACAGTGAACGTTGGTGCCGGGTTTGCAGTTACGTTGAAAGCGCTTGAGGTATCTGAGGTCAACCCGGTTGACGTCGCGTCCAGAGTGTAACCGGTGCCTGCTGCGTCCAGTGTGATGTCACTAAATGTCGCAAGGCCGGACGTCGCAGCCACCGTGGTTGTGCCGCCGAGGGTTGCCCCTCCCGGGTTGTTATTGATTGCCAGCGTAACGCTGGCGGTGCTTGTGGTGTTGTTACCGAACTGGTCCTGGATCTGAACGGTAATTGCAGGGCTGATCTGGGTTGAGACGACCACACTGCTGGGCTGCACGACGAAGACGACAGCAGCGTCAGCATCCGGGTTGATTGTGAATGAGCTGGAGGTGCCGGTTGTCAGTGTGCCGAAGTCAGCGTCCAGGGTGAAGGCGTCCGCTTCGTTGATGCTAAGCGTGCTGAAAGTGGCGACGCCGGATGCTGCAGCGATCGAAGTCGTTCCGTTGAGTGTACCCGTGCCAGAAGCAATCGTGAGTGCGACCGACCCTGTGAATGCCGTGTCGGTCGTTCCCAATCCGTCTCGGGCCTCTACGACGACGTTTGCCATGGTTTGGCCGGCCGTCGTGTTCACTGGCTGGGTGGTAAACACTAGACGATCCGCGGAAATGTCGAAGCTGGACGAGGTCGCAGCAGAAAGTCCAGTTGACGTGAAAATCAGGTCTTTGGTGCCGATCGCGTTGACTGATAGATCCGTGAAGTCCGCGACGCCGGCAGTCGCGGCGACAGGTGTGGTGCCGGAGAGCGCACCTGAGCCTGAGTTCAGGGCCACGGCGATGTTTCCGGTGAACGATGTATCTGTGTTACCGTTACCATCGCGGGCGGCGACCGACACTGTCGAGATGGTTGCGTTTGCGGCTGCGTTGCCAGGTTGCGCGGTGATTATCAGGCGATCAGCCGTAACGCTGATTGTTGTTGACGTGTCGGGTGTGAGCGCACCGCTTGTAGCGTCAATGGTTACAGTTGTGCTGATTGTATCCAGGGTCAGATTGTTGAATGTCGCGACACCGGCTGTTGCAGCGACTGTCAGTGTGCCGCCAAGTGTCCCCGATCCACCGTTTCGGGCCAGTGTTACGTTGGTTGAATAGCCAGTGTCGACTGCGTTGCCTGCATCCCGGGCTTCAACCACGATGGTAAAGGTCGCGTTCGCCTGAACTGTGCTTGGTACTGTTGTAATCGTCAGGTGATCCGCCTGCGCCGAGAGAGCCGCTGGGACTGCCAGAAACAGGAATGCTGCGAGTATTGATAGCCAGGATATGCGCATGGTCTCACCTCTGCCCGCCAAGGCAATTTACAGTGTCAGGGACCGCAGGTCGTCGCGGGCCTGTGTACAAGTTTCAAATTGCGCGTTAGAGCCGGAAAATCCTATCGACCTTGCCCTTTTTGCGCAAGCCTTTCATTTTCAGCAGGTTCGAACCATTAGCTCGCCTGCAAACGGTGCAAATTGCACACGGAATGTATGCCTTAACCCGGTTGTTGATGTCTTAGGTAACCCACATGGAACGACTTTGGCTACTTCTGGTTGTAACTGTATTGGCAGGATGTGTTTCGACGCAGCACCCCGTGGCGCTGTCCAACCGAAACGAAGTTGTCGTGATGGGGATGATCCACTCGCAGCATAAGACCAGTGAGTTTTACAGCCTTGAGGTTGTCGAAGCGTGGGTCCGTGCCATTAAACCCGACTACATCATGGTCGAGATTCCGCCGGACCGCATCGACAAGGCCATTCAGCAATACGAGCAGGACGGCGTGGTTACTGAGCCGCGAAGCGTGCTTTACCCCGAATTCACCGACGTCGTGCTTCCTTTGCGAAGCGAGTTGAAATTCGAGTTGATTCCTGTCTCAGCCTGGACGCTCGACATGGCGAAGGAGCGAAGCGCCAAGCTGGAGGAGTGGAAGCACACTCGTCCCGGTGACACACAGGAGATTGAGACAGCCAAAAGCCGCATGTTCGCGCGAATGCGTGACGAGATCGGCGGCGACCCGCGCAAGATGCACACGGATGAGTTCGACGAGATTGTCCGTGAGGGGATGGAGCCGTACATCCGCCTCTTCAATGAAGATCTCGGCCAAGGCGGGTTCGCCAACATTACCGACGCACACTATGCCCTGATTGCCGAAGCGCTTGATCAGCACCGTGGCGAGGGCAAGCGCTTTCTGGTCATGTTCGGCAACTGGCACAAGTGGTTCTTCCTCGAGCAACTGAGGAAGCGGGACGGCATCATCCTGCGCAACCCGATCGAGTTCCTGGAAGACTAGCTGCTCTTATTCACTAGGTGGGTTTGGTCACAGCCCATCGCGGGTGATTGACAATCGGCAGCAAGCCAAATCAGCCCAGCCCCCGGTGTAAATCCGGGGGGCGTACGCGCCCCAATTCAGTCAACTGAAGGCAGATTCACAGCGTCCGGGCAGCCGCCAACCCGACAGGATAATCACTCACCCAACGCCGTCGGTTCACACCGACTGCTATTCTTCCAGCCGGCAAGCAAACTCCAGTCGCCAGCCACCACTAAACCCCGATCGCAGCGAGCTGCTTGCCGAGGCCCAGCAACACCAACGCCTTGCCGGCCAGCTTCACGGAGTCGTGCAGAAACCGTGCCGCGTCGCCCAGCATTCGCCGGGCTTCCTCAACACTGATCAAGCCATCCGCAGCGATAGCCGGCGTAGAATCATCCGGCGGAGCGGGATGAGTGGCTACATCCGTACCCCCGACCTGCCTGCGATACTTCTTCTTCGGCATAACAAGCTCCTCGTGATCAATAGCCACAAGAAGCCTACAAATGCGTGCGCCACCAACTGGGCGGGTGTGTTAGACCTCGTTGATTGCGCTGCACCCAAGCGGGTATGCTGCGTCGTCTGTTGAGGGAGATTACATGGCGGCTGTCCTCTTGTTCCATCATGCGCTCGGAGTGACGCCCGGGGTTCGCGATTTCGCCGACAGAATTAGGCTGGCTGGTCACACGGTCGACATCCCGGACTTCTACGACGGGCGTGTTTTCGACAATCTGGAGGCAGGTGTCGCCCATGCGGAGCGGATCGGCTTCGAGACAATCCTTGAACGGGGACGCGCTACAGCGGAGCAGTTGCCAACCGATTTGGTGTACGCCGGCATCTCGCTTGGCGTTCTACCTGCCCAGATGCTTGCCCAAACCCGGGCGGGCGCTAAGGGGGCATTGCTGTTCGAGGCTTGTGTACCGGCTTCGGAGTTTGGGACTTGGCCTTCAGACCTGCCGGTGCAGATCCACGGCATGGAAGGCGACGAGTTTTTTGCAGGAGAGGGCGACTTGGAAGCGGCTCGCGCGCTGGTTGAGAGCACGTCCGGCGCCGAACTGTTTACCTACGCCGGCAACCGTCACCTATTCGTCGATGCGAGCTTTCCCTCGTATGACGCAGAGGCCGCGGAGTCGTGTGTCAGGCGAGTACTCAGTTTCCTGCAAGGCATTTTCTAGCGAGACTTCTCAGACGCCAACGACCGGCAGACGGTCGCTGCTGCCGATGCGGAAACGGCGCTTCATTGCGAGCGTTACCTTCTCGCCTAACTCTGAAATCTTGAAGCTGCCTTCAAACACATGGAAAACGTTCAAGGCGCTGAATTGCTCACGTTCCCATTCGCTAACGTCGCGCACAATCAGGATGACCGGTGCGTCGGCCTCGCCCATCAGGTCGGCGAGTCCATAGATCCCAGATGCGCCAAAACGTTCATAGTCGGCGATGACGACCTGCGGGTGCTTCTTGCGTACAAAGTCGAGCGCATCGTGGGCTTGCTCAAATTGCTCAAGACGCACGGAGTACTCTTCGGCCAGCGGGCGGGCAACGAGACTCGCCTGCTTCTCGCTGGCAAGAATCACGCCAAGGCGCAGATGGATGTACGAACGCTTCACGAATGGCACCTCATGACAGCCTCGAAGCGCGTCACCCTAGAATGGTGTTACGATGTGACAATAATAAATTTATTGACTCATCGGTCATTTTGAGAGAGCGCGAAGCCCCCGATTCAGGGCTTTAACCACAGTGGTTGCCCTCAATGGCCGTCGGGTCGACGCCGGGGGGGATATGAAGCTTGGCCAGTCCGCCTTCGCTGGTTTCGCGGTAGCGGTCCTGCAAGTCTTCGCCTGTGGCTTTCATTGTTTTCACGACTGTGTCGAAGGGTATCTCGTGTTCGCCGTCACTCAGCAGCGCGTAGTCGCCACAGTCGACGGCTCGCATGGCACCGACGGCGTTGCGTTCAATGCAAGGGATCTGCACCAGCCCAGCCACTGGGTCGCAGGTCAGCCCCAAGTGATGCTCAATCCCCATTTCGGCGGCGTATTCGATCTGTCGGGCGTCACCGCCCATGAGTTGGGCGGCTGCAGCAGCTGCCATGGCGCAGGCCGTTCCGACTTCACCCTGACAGCCGACGGCCGCGCCGCTGATGCTGGCGTTGGTTTTGACGAGATTGCCTACAATGCCGGCCGTGGCCATGGCACGCAGAATCTTGCGGTCGTCAAGGTTCAGTACTTCCTTCAGGTAGCGTAGCACGGCCGGCAGCACTCCACAGGCGCCACAGGTGGGGGCCGTCACTACGGTGCCGCCGCTGGCATTCTCTTCACTGACGGCGAGCGCGTAGGCGGTCAGCAGCCCCGTGCGTTGCAGCGCACCGGGTCGCCCTTTGGCTTGCTCATAGTGGCGGTGCGCCTTGCGCTTTAGTTTCAGGCTTCCGGGTAAAACGCCGTGGGCCTCAAGCCCGCGTTCAATGGCTTCCTGCATGGCGAGCCAGCAGGTGCTGAGATAATCCCAGATTTCAAGGCCTTCGCGTTCCTCAACGAATTTCCACAGCGGCATGTTGGTTTCGCGTGACCACTGAAGAATCTCGCGCATGCTGTGACGCACGTAGAGGTCCGGTGGTGGAGTTTGGCCTTCCTCGGCAAGCGCGCCGCCACCTACGCTGTAGACTTCCCATTTTTCGGTAGGCTCGCCGTTGGCGTCCAAGGCTTCCCAGCGCATCCCGTTCGGGTGCAGGGGCATGCTTTCGCGGGGCTTCCAGTCGATGACAAAGTCTCTGCCCTCGAATACCTGTTGCATGGCGACGTCGGTCAAGTGTCCGCGCCCGGTCGCTGCCAGGCTGGCGTACAGTGTTACGCGATGCTTCGCTGCACCCGGCGTACGCTGTTTGAAAAGCTCAGCGGCGCGCTTGGGACCCATGGTGTGGCTGGCGGAAGGGCCTGCGCCGATGCGGTAGAGTTCGCGAAGTGATTCCATAAACACAACTCCGGGCCAATCATTGGCCCGGGTTGAGAAGCTAAGAACGTTGCGGCCCGCGTCTATGGGGCGACGAGCACCATCACTTGGCTGGGTGCAATCTGGGTGCCGGCCGGCACATTCGGGTTTGCGCCGTTCTGACCGACGGTTGAAGTGATAAAGCAGACGGGCTTGCCCTCGGCCTTCACCTTAGAGCTGCCGCGCTTGTAGGTTCCCGGCCCCATGAAGACATTTGAAACCACACCGCCAAGGGTGCCTGCCTCGTCGCCGTTGGACAGAGTAATTTGGCTGTTCACGACGATGATCGGGAAGTTCTCGATCTTGGCGGTCATCGTGCAGGTGCCCGGGTTGGCCATCATGCACTGGGCGATGTTTGGATACGGTATGGGGATTGGCGAAGGTGCGGCCGGCGTCTTGCAGACGTCGGGTGTGCCCATGCACTGTCCGTTCATTTTTGTTGATGCTGGTAACATGGCAATCTCCTGCTCAATCGCGAGCGAGCGAAGTTTCGTTAGCCCAGGTGAATCCGGTTGCCGTTCACGCGCACGTCCTTCTTGGCTTTGATGACGCGGCGCTCGCAGCGTTCATAGCTGGCGCCCTCGACCAGATTCCGTGAGCGCCCTGATTTCACCTGCACAAGGTCCGTAACCCAGCGGAACGCATTGCCGAATTTCTCGGTCATGGTCTTCGCCAGCAACGTGATCTTGCCGCCGGTGACCTTTACCTCCGGGGCGTGCATGTCGATTGCTTCGCCGCTGTGGAAGTTGATTGCGCCCTTGGGGGCCTGGAAGTTCACGTTGGCCGGGAACGTCATCGTGAAGTCGCCGCGGGTTTGCAGCACACCGATGATGTAGTGGCTGTCCTCCTGGGCGATCATCAGCACGACATCACCCTCGTGAGGTGTCCACGGGAAAGCGATCGCGTTGATGGCGGAGACCTGTTCACCCTCGAATGTTGCGATCACACGCCCGTCCGCCTGGCTGTGAATCATGCCCGGTCCGAGTTTTGTCGCTGTGTCGGTTTGAATCATTACGGTCTCCCTTACTTGCCTTTGTAATTCTCAGCTTCGAAGAGGTCAGCGTCGGTGCGCTTGACCCCCTTCATGTTTGCCTTGTCGTACTTGGCGCCTTCTTCAATTGCGGCGTGCAGATCAACGCCCTGCATGTCCGCGCCTGAGAAATCGGCCAATCGCAGATCGGCGTGGCTCATTACGGCGTAGTTCAGTTGCGCGTCCTGGAAGCGGGCTTTAAGCGCCGTGGCGCCGTCCATGTAACACTGACGCATGTCGGCGTTGTCGAAGTTTGCTTCGTTGATATTTGTGCCGATGAACATACTCATGTGCAGGTCGGCATCTGCGAAAACGGCTTGACTGAGGTTCGCGGAGCTAAAGTCAGCCGCCACGAGCAGCGCGCCCTTCGCACCGAGCCCGTTCAGGTTGGCGTTCTTGAACATGCACTGGGTCAGGTCGGCGTCTGTCAGGTTGGTAGCAGACAGGTCGGCCTCTTCGAAGTCACACAGTGGAAACTTTGCCCCGCGCAGGTTCATGCTGTTCAGCTTGCACTGACGGAACTCGCAGCGCAGGAAGTTTCCGCCGAGAATGCCGACGTCGGTCATATCGACGCCCGCGAAGCTGACACTGAGCAAAGATGCGCCCGCGAACGACGCCTTTTCCAGCTTGGCATCATGCAGCGTCGTCTCTTCCAGGGTTGCGTCGCGGAATTTGGTGCCGGTCGCGTCAGCGAGGATCATGCTGCCGTTGTTCAGGTTCGCGCCGGTGAAATTCGCCGCGGAAACGTCGGCCTGGGCAAAGTCCGCGCCGTCAAGATTGCAGCCCGCGAACTTGGCGCCTTTGAGTCGGCTGCCGGTGAAGTCCGCGCCCTGCATCGCTAACCCGCTGAAGTCATAGGCTTCCAGATCAACGTTGTCGAGAACGACAGACTCAAGAGTCGCGTCTTTGATGCGCCAGTCTTTGACAACGGCGTTGCTGAACATTGCGCCGGTAAGGTTGCAGCCGCTGAAGTCTTTGCCGGTAAGGTCACAGTCGCTGAAGTCACTGCATGTGAAGTCTGACTTTGCCAGCTTTGCGCCGTCCAGCTTGGCTTGAGGAAAGCGGGCGTAGCTGGCCGTACATCCGGTCAGGTCTGCGCTTGTCAGGTCAGCCTCGGACAGGTTGCACTTGGATAGCGTAGCGCCGCTCAGGTTCACACCGCCGAGGTTTGCCTTGCTGAAGTCGGAGTCGGTGAAGTCCCGCCCTGACAGGTCCAGCCCTGACAGATCCGCCCCGGCGAAACTGCCTGAAACGCGTTGCGGCAGGTTCTTTGCGCCGGTCAGCAGCGCGTCGAATGCGAATACGCCTTCGATCCTTGCATCCTGGAAATCGATACCGGTCGCCTGTGAGCCCATGAACTGGGTAGTCACGAGCCTTGTGCCGGACAAGTTGGCGTTTGTCAGGTCGGAAAGCGTGAAACCGGTTTCCTCAAGGTTGGCGTTGGTGAAATCGGCATCACTGAAACCGGCCTGCTCAGCGCCTGTGCTGAACAGGTTCGCGTCAACGAACTTCGCGCCCGTGAAGTTACTCGAGGTCAGGACCGACTTGCTGAGGTTTGCGTTGCTGAAGTCAGCGCCCTGGGCAGTGCATTGAATCAGTGCGGCGTCTTCGAGGTTAGCGTTTATGAAGCGTGCGCTTTCAAGCACGCATGCGATGAACTTTGTGCCCGCGCAGTTTGCGTCACCGAGGTTTGCCGCACCCAGGTTGCAACCCTGGATAATTGCACCGGCCAGGTTCACGCCGACGAGATCAAGCCCTGCAAGTTCAAGCTCGGCCAGCAGAACGCCTTCAGGCGAATCGCCCGATTTCACGAACTGCGTAAATGCCTCTACCGTCTCTATGTTCTTCACTTGATCCATCACTTGGCCAGTTTAGTCATCTTCAGGTTGGCGCCTTCAAAGTTGGTGCCTTCCGTCTTTGCGTCCATGAAGTCGGCTTCGTAACAATTCGCGTTCACCAGCGATGCCTCGGTCAAGTCTGCCTGTTCAAGCATGGCGCGGAAGAAGTTGGTGTTCCCGCATTTTGCACCCTTCAACACCGCCTTGCGCATGACGCTGCGTGTCAGGTTTGCGCCGAAGAGACGCGCGCCGGTCAGGTTTGAGTCCGGGAAGAGTGCGCCGCCAAGCTCTGACTCCGCGAAGTCAGTCTCGACCAGTGTCGACTTTTCCCAAACGCTGCCGGTGCCATTGACCTTATCGACTTTGGCTTTCGTGAAGTCGCTTGCCTCACCTCCGCGGAAGCCGGGCATGATTGCGCCAGTGAAGATGGCTTCCGTGGCGTTCACACCATCGAAGGCGGCGTCCTTGAGAATCGAACCGGTGAAGTCTGCCTTCACGAGAGATACATCCGAGAACACGGCCTGTGTGAAATCACCCTCGCTGAAGATGCCGCCGTCGGCCTGCATTTCCGCGAAAATTGCGCCGACCGCTTTTACGCCTTTGAAAGAGGCGCCGTCGGCCTTGGTTTTCATCAGCACGGACTCAGACAGGTTGGCCCCATCGAGTTTCGCGCCTGACAAGTCCGCGCCCGTAAGGTCAGCTTCAGAAAGATCGGCGCCACTGAGGTCGGCGTTACTGAGGTTTGCGTTACTCAGGGACGCGCCATTGAGATCCGCGCCTTTCAGGTTCGCGCCGGACAGGTCAGCGTCGTTCAGGAAGCTCTCGCTCAGGTCGGAGCCTTCTAGGTCTTGCTCTTTCAACTCAGCCCCGCCGAAGTCACCCCCCTTGGCTTCGCCTGACTTCATCATGGCTGCAAGCTTTCCGGGCTCGGTTGGCCTGGGTGGCTTCATGGCTTGCTCAAGCTTCATCAACTCCTGCATCCCAGGGTCTGCCGCCGGGTTGAAGTCGTTGGCTGAAACGCCGGGCGGCAGTTTCCCGCCCGCGCCTGCGACACCCTGCCAGTTCGAATTGACCGCGTTTACGGCGTGGCTGTATTCGGTCTTGGGTGCGCTTGCGGCCTGTTTGACGGGGTCAAACTCGTCACCGGCCGCGCGCTTCGCCGCCGCAGAAACGTCACCTTCGACCTTCGCGGCCCGGGCTTCCATTTCTTTGATCAGCTTGTCGATGGCTGCGCTTTTTTCTTCGACTGACTCGGGCTCGTCGCCTTCTTCGACTTCGCCCTCTTCGGGTTCTTCTTCAAAGAGGGGCAGCAGTTCTTCGTGAGTTTGCTTTTTGTCTTCGAGCTTTTCTGAAACGACCAGTATGTCGCGGCAAGCTGTCCAGTCGCCGTCGCTGACGTCCGCAATGCCGCGCCACAGCAGGTAGATTTCCTGCTTGTCGGCGTCGACGTGCATGGTGTCGAGGTTCATCTGAACTTCGCGCAATGCCAGTTCATCGCCTTCGCGAATCAGGCAGCGTACGCGAATACCCGGCAGCCTCGTTTTGAGTACCGGGTGATCGGCACTCATGCCTTCAAGCACGACCTCTTCGGTGCAGTTCAGGAAACCGTCGAGCTGCTGGTCGTCCGGTGCAGCGTTGAAGTATGTCCAGTCAAAGTCCTTTGGCCACGCGGGGAAGCGCTCTTTGAGCCACTTCTTGTCATACGTGCCCATCTTCTTGGTGCGGTGCTTCCAGCTGCGATGCAGCGGACCAAACCCGGCGGGTTTCGGCTTGTCGCCTGCGCCGCCAATCAGGTCGTTCGGGTTTTCGATGTTTGGCAGTAACACGTCCTTGTGCCCTTTGCCGGCCGGGTTGTGCGCGAACTTCGGGCCCCCGAAAGCATTGTGCCACGTGATTGCGACTTTGGTGAAAGGTTCCGGCTCGGACATGGTTGAGCGGATCAGACCTTTTTGCCACGTCCGGTTGCCGATGCACGCGACCGACTTTGACCAGTCGCCTACCCGGAAGGTCGCGGTTGTGGCCGTGACAGCCTTGCCGCCGGGCGCGTGGCAGCTGCCGCTCAGCAGCACGTCGGCGTGCGGCTTGTATTGGGCGAGATCGGCGTCGTACAGGCACTCAGGCTCCGAGGCCTTGGACATCACGTCGCCTTCAAACGACGGTTGCTCATCAAGCGGTTCGCACACACCGTCGGGCATGATGCGGAAACCCGCCTTGACGACGAGAGTCGCGGTGTGGGATGGAAAGTTGACCCATCCCATCACCGGGGCAAACGCGAACGGAGTGCGATTTTTGATATCCACGACCGTCCCTTATTTGTACTGACCGCCCGGCGTACCCTTGGCCGACAACGGGCCGCGGGATGCGATGTTGATGTTGGAGCCCTTGATCTGGGTCATCGCTGCACCGAGCGTCGTGCGCGAACCGGCCGCGCCCGCACCGCTGGTAAGCTTTATGCCGCTGGGCCCGATTTCGATTTTGCTGGCGCCGCACTCAAGCACGATTTTCTGCGTCGCGCTGATCTTCACCTGGCCCACCAGCGAATCGATGATCACGTTGCCAAGCTTGGAGTCGAGCGTTGAGTCCTTGACCGTCGTAATCTTCCGGTCTTGCAAGGCCAGCCCGACTGAACTGGATTTGTCGAACTTGTACATTTTGCCCCACGTTGCGGCGAAGCCGTCACCGCGTGTGACGCTCGCCGAAGCGGCGTAGGCTACTTTGGCTTCGATCCCAATTTGTGCGACGGCGGTTGCACCGATTGAAGTGGCAACGCTCGCGGCCGCTTTGAAACTGAACCAGTCGCTGTATTTGTACTCAGCGCTACGACCACTGATGGTCCACTTCGATGCTCCGTGAATCTTTTCGTTTTTCTCTCCGGTGACTTCTACGTTCATGTCGCCGCCGGCGAGTTGGTTGATGTCCTTGTCGGTGCCAATCCATACGCCGTCAGTGTCTTTGACCTTTTCTGCTCCGGCCTTGGAGCCGCCGCCCTTCTTGCCCAGTCGGATCAGGCTCTTCTCGTTCTCGCAATAGATGGTGATGCGGTCGTCGCCGTTGAGTTCGAACTTGTTTTTCGGGTTCTCGATCGTGATCAGCTCGGATCCGTCCGTGCCATCAAGCTTGATCTTGTTCTTCACGCTGATGGTGCTGATGGTGATGAACGGTGCGCCGACCGTATCATCAAGCGTGATCGAGTTTCCGCCGGGTGTGTTCAACACGTTCTGCGTTACGTTGGTGTTGTTCACGACCGTAGTGCTTTGTTCGTTGTAGACGGCGCCGGAAATGATCGGGCGGTCCGGGTCACCGTCGATGTGCGTGATCAGAACTTCCGCGTCTTTCAGCAGCGGGAAGTGCATGCCCTGGTTGGGGCCGGCGTAGACTTCCGACTTGCGGACATACTTGCTGGCGTTGCCGTCCTGCGCGTCACCGCGATCAAGCGGCAGTTTCACCTTGTAACGCCCCTTGTCGTCAATCTGTCCGTAGGGCGTGCCGGAGTCGCCGCCGTCAATCCTGGCATGCATGACGCCCTTGATGCTCGGCCACGGCGTAACGCATGGTGGGTGATAGCTTTTGGCTTTGGGGATGGCCGTAAACTCGTTGTGGTAGCTTGCGCCATGCCCCTTGCCACTACCCAACGCGACGGACTGCGTTGCGAAGTGTTTCACCTCGGTCAGCAGGTACTCCATGTTGAAGTCGTTGCGGTAGTGGTCCTTGAGCGTGAACTTGAGACCGGCCCTGAACCCGCGGCTTTCTGATTTGCCCTTGAAAATCTTCTCAGTGGCGCTGATCGCTTCGGCGCGAATCTGGGCGAGGTGCTTGCCTTGGTCCTTCGTCTGGTAGTGATCGTTGTATTCGTAGACGATGCCCTTGCCGTCTTTGCTGACTTCGGCCTTGCACTCAAGCAGAGTCTGCGGGTCGCGCCAGTTGTAGTCGTTCAGGATGACTTCTTTCGGCAGCATCTTCACGTTGCCGGCAAGTGAGTAGACGACCTCTTCCTTAAACCAGTCGTCGGCCGCAGCCTCGGTGTCTTCGGCTTCGGTCTGTTTGCCCTCGTTCGACCTTGGCTTGTAGGACAGGCTTTCCGTGCTTTGCATGTCGCCGTAGCCTTCGGGCTTGTTGCCGAGGACCATCTTTTCGTGGTCTTCGCTCTGGACGAAGTAGTAGTAGATGCCCTCGTGTTCCATCCAGCGATGGATGAAGTCGAGATCGGACTCTTCGTACTGAACGATGTACTCGCGGGTGTCGAAGCTGCCGCTGAGTTTGCCGGTATCGATGATGACGTCATGCTGGTCACAGATCTTCTTCACGAGATCAGGGACTTTGATGTCTTGAAAGATGCGGCTTTGGTTCGTTAGCGCGAGACGTGACAGCGTTGCCTTGAGTACCGCGCGATACTTAACCATCTCGAGTTCTTTGCCGATCTGCTCGAAGCTCTCGACCACGCCATGGATCTTGAGTGTCGTGGCCGCACGCGTGGCGCTGCCCGCCAGCTGGACGCCTTGCTTAATGCCGATCCAGGCAGGGTTCTTCAGTACCTCAGCGAAGTCGATGTCCGGCTTTGTTGACGCAAGCTCCAGACGAAACTCGTACGGCTTCGAGATCGACTCGTCGCCTTCCAAACCGGTGATCTGCAGTTCGCCGTCGTCAACGGCGTCACTGTGGAACTGCATCACCTGCGTCATTGCTATGTCTACCATGGCTCGGTCCTCTGGTTGTCCCGTCGTGAGCGACAGGTCTCGCCTTGCTCCGTTGCCTGACTAGCCGCCGAAACTGAATGAGAAGTCGCCCGATTCGCCGATGCTGACTTCCATCGTCGGTGGCAGGTCACCCTCACTCATTTTCTGCAGAAGCTCTGTCGACATCTGCGGCAACAACGTGCCGCGGATGATGTGGTCAATGTTACGGGCACCCGTTTCGACTTCGGTGCAGCGGGCGGCAATCGCCTCGGTGACCTTGGGGTCGAACTTCAGGGCCATGTGGTGTGTGGCATGCATCTGGCGCACGATTTTGTTCAGCTTCAGCTCGGTGATCATCTTCATCGCTGACTGATCAATCGTGAAGAACGGCAGGATCGACATGCGCGCCAGCAACGCCGGCTTGAAGTGCGCACTGAGTTGCGGGCGGATCATGCTGACCAGTTCGTCCATGTCCGGCTGGTCGCCGTCGCTGCATGCTTCGGTGATGATGTCTGTGGCGAGGTTGCTGGTCAGGAAGATGACGGTGTTTTTGAAGTCGATCTCGCGGCCTTCGCCGTCGTTCAGGACGCCCTTATCGAACACCTGGTAAAACAGGTTCATCACTTCAAGGTCGGCCTTCTCGACCTCGTCTAGCAACACAACGCTGTAGGGACGCTGGCGCACGGCCTCCGTCAATTGGCCGCCTTCGCCGTAGCCAACGTAGCCCGGAGGTGAGCCGATCAGGCGACTTACCGAATGTTTCTCCTGGTACTCGGACATGTTCACGGCAGTCATGAAACGCTCGCCGCCGAACAGCAGATCGGCGACGGCCAGTGCCGTTTCCGTTTTGCCGACGCCGCTGGGGCCGACGAACAGGAACACGCCCATTGGAGCTTCCGGGCTGCCGAGCCCGGCCTTGTTCGCACGTACGCCTGTGGCGATAGCCTTCATGACGTGGTTCTGGCCTTTCACGCGGCGCTGCAATTCTTCTTCCATGTGCAGCAATTGCGCTGCCTGATCTTTCACCATGTTGCCGACGGGGATGCCGGTCCAGTCTCCGACCACCTTGGCGACGACTTCACTGGTAACTTCAACAGGCACGAGCGGGTCCTTGCCCTGCATTTCGCGCAATGCGCCGAGTGCGCCCTCGAACATTTCCTTGAGAGCGCCCGGGTCGTCCGGAAGGTCGTACTTTGGCGCTTCTTCTTCAGGTGCCTTGTCAGATGCCTTGTCTTTGGTGGTTTCTTTGGACTTAGCCTCTGGTGTGTCCGCCGGTTTACCCGTCGCTGGCGCTCCGGGCTCTTGCTTCTTGCCATCGGCCAGGTCGTTCATCTTGGTACGAATCGCGACGACCTTGTGCGCTGCTTCGCGCTCAGCCAGCCAGCGGGTTTTGAACTCTTCGACCTTCTTCTCTGTCGCTTCGATCCGGTCTTCGATTTCCTTCATGGCCTCCGGGTCGGAGCTGCCACCTGTGTCCGCGTCGCGCCTTAGTGCGTTCAGCGTGCGCTTGTCGGTTTCGATGCTGCGCTCAAGGTCCTGCAACTCTGCAGGCTTGCTGATGAACGCGACCTTTACTCGTGCTGCCGCGGTATCGACCAGGTCGATTCCCTTGTCGGGCTGCTGTCGCCCGGCGATGTAGCGCGACCCAAGATGTGCAGCCGCCACCAGCGCTTCGTCGCGGATCACCACTTTATGGGCATTCTCGTAGTTCGCACGCAGCCCGCGCAGCATCGTGACCGTTAGCTCCGGGCTGGGCTCGTCGAGTTTCACGAGTTGGAAGCGGCGTGCCAGCGCAGCGTCTTTCTCAAAGTACTTTTTGTATTCCGACCACGTAGTGGCCGCGACCGTGCGCAACTCGCCGCGTGCCAGGGCCGGCTTAAGCAATTGCCCGGCGTCGCCGGTTCCGGCCGCGCCGCCTGCACCGATCAGAGTGTGGGCTTCGTCGATGAACAGAATCAGTGGTTTCGGGCTGGCCTTGATCTCGTCGATCACACCCTTGAGCCGCTTCTCGAACTCACCCTTTACGCTAGCGCCGGCCTGCAGCAGACCGACATCGAGCCCGATGATGTCCACGTTTTGAAGAACTTCAGGTACGTCGCCTTCGACGATGCGCATGGCGAGCCCTTCGACCACGGCGCTCTTGCCCACGCCGGGCTCACCCACGCAGATCGGGTTGTTTTTACGGCGGCGGGCGAGGATGTCGATCATCTGGCGGATTTCATTGTCGCGCCCGAACACCGGGTCGAGCTCGCCATTGCGGGCGCGCTCGGTGAAGTTTTGGCAGAAGCGCTGCAAGGCCGTGCCGTCGCGGCTGGATTCTGCGCCCGGCGCGCCGCTGGGTGCACCCGCTGCGGTGCTTGCGACGGCGGCCGTCTCTCTTGATGTGGAGACGATGTCGGCAAAATTCTTGCGCAACTCCGACAGGTTGATCTCGCTCAGGATGTCAACATAGTCACCCGATGCCAGACGCCCGGGGTTTGCGAGCAGCGCTTCGAACAGGTTGCCACTGCGCACTTCGCCTAGCCCGTGATCAATACTTGCCAGCAGCCACGAGTTCTGGAACCAGGTCGTCAGCAGTGGGCTGAAAACAGGACGCCCGGCATTGCCGGTCTTCAGGTTGTCCAGGTCGCGAGTCAGGGCTTTGTTCAGGCGACCCGGGTCGATCTCGAACTTCTGCAACGCCTGTTGGACGTCGGCATTCGGGTCCTCGAGCAGCGCCTGAAACAGGTGCTCAACCGTGACCTCATAGTTGGTGCGCGATACGCAGTTGCCCGCCGCGGCCTCAAGGGCACGCGTGCAGAAGCGGTTAAGTCGGCCCACCAGCCGCTTGAGATCAACCTCGACCATGTTTCCATCCTTTGAACTTGAAGGTGACTGACTCATCTCGGGGGGATGACTCGCCCAGCCAGCTTGACCAGCCGAGGCGTGTGTGGTTGCTCGAAAGCTGAGCGCGTTTCACTTCATGGCCGCGCAAAATCAGCGTGACTTCGTAATCAAGGCAGTCGTTGTTGAACATGTCGACCAGTTCACGCAACTGCGCCAGGTTGTCGCTGTCAGGCAGCATGCCCATGTAGGCGTCATGGTCCATGGGGCCTAAAACGACGCCGAAGTTGCCGGCGCGATCAAAGACTGCGCTGCCGAGGGTGGTGTCAGCGCCCAGCGTGCAGTTGGTTTCGCCCAGGCGATTCCGCCCGCGCGTTGAGATCTCGCACCAGCGCCCCTTGCACTGGTCAATTTCGACAGGAGCTTCCGGGAAGTGATCTGCCAGCAGGGCTTGTAGTGCGGCGGCGCTGCGCGGTTGCTGGGTCAGCAATCCGGCGTAGGCCAGCAGGCGCCCCGGACGTGTCGCTTCGTCGTGGGGGAGCATCTCTAGCGACGCACCAACGAGTGTCAGCAGGCGCTTCGAGTAATAATCGCTTGCGTTCGCGTCATACTGGACCGTGTGGCGGTACTTCTCCCACACGCGGAAGAGCAGGCTGTAGAGGCGATGGTGGAACAAGTCCAGAAAGCCACGAAGGAGGCTTTCGTCATCCTCCATGCGCAGCAAGTCTTCTGTGTAGAAATTCGGCAGCGGCGTCGACGCGCCGTACAGACCCATGAACGTGACGTTCAGGCGGTATCGGTCCGAGCCGTCCGGCAGTTCAAGGGCTTCAACGTGGTCAACGTCGGCCGTCGGAAATGACATGCTGAGCAACGGACGAAAACGGATGCGCTCGCGCTCGGCTGGGCCCTGGTAGCCGACCTTTGGCGCGTCACGGTGCAAGCCGTGCAGCAGGCGCACTGCTTCATAGAACGAGTAGTGTCTCCCGTTCGTGAGCAGGTCCTTTCTGGCGGAGGGTTTGCGTCCGCCAGGCTGCGCTACAGGATGGCTCGTTTGCCTATCCGTCCCGGCCATTCGAACACCTCTCCACGTTTCGCGCCCTTGAGGGTTAGTCTGCTGAACGAATTCAGTGAGACATACTGCGCGAAGAATTCATTGAGGACTGAGCCGAAGAGATAGGTCTCGCCTTCTCCACCCAGCAGTTCCTCGTCGATTGTGAGTTCTACGTCCAATCCGCGTACCGGTGTGCCTTCGACCAGAATCGAGGTCGGTTCACCGTGAATTGCAACGATGCCTTCCAGCAAACGGGCGTGTGCCTGCTCTGTCTGGCGGTCGACGCGTGCGCGGAAATTGTAAAGACCGATAAGGCTGCGCAGTGCGTCCACGCTGAGCATGGTCATGTAATTCAGAGACAGGTGCGATATCAGGCGCCAGTGCAGGTCACCTTGCAGAGGCGGCGGCACTGTGGGGGATGGACGCGTGATGTTGCGGTACCTGGCAAAGATCGGCGCGTTGCCTGTTTTCACGGACACGTCCCCGACATCAAGCCGCGAAGGCAGAGTCGCGTTCGTGCATGTCAGGTCAACGGTGACCGTATCGATATTCGGTCGAGCCGCCGGATCTTCCGGGTCAAGGAACGTGATCTGCATTTCACTGCCGCTGCCCGTAATCGCGACCCGGCGGCGTGCGTGAAAGAACAACTCGTCACGCTTGCCGGTACGATTCAGGTGGAACTGGGCATGGTATTCACGTTCCGCGGCCGAGCCGATCTCAAGCCCGTAGACGCGATCAATTGAATGTACTTCGTAGTGTCTTGGGCTTTCACCGGAGGGCCTTACCGTGTACTCGGTGCGTCCACGCTCCAGTCGTACTGGGTCGGCATCGTGCTTGAAGAGGTTCACCGCCGGCGTGCAGTTCAACTGGACGTTGACCTTGCTAACGGGCGGCATGTTGTCGGGCAGGCGGCTGAATTCGAAATCAACGACGAATTCGGTTGCGCCTTCAAACGTTGCAGTGCCGTCCAGACGGTCAAGATCAATGAACATGAACTTGTTCGGCGCCGTGAAGTACTCCTGCAACAAGCGGAAACCGGGAAAGCTTGGGCCGGGACCACCGAACAGGCTGTCCTCGTTGCGGAAACCGACGGGCTTGATGGCCGACGGTGGTAACTCGTAGCTGGGCTGGTCGTCAGCGCCATTGCCCTTGCGGATAACTACGCGGCGTACGTGGCGCATCAACGCGACGTAGAGCGCACGAGTCACTGTGGCTTCGCCGGACAAGTGCAGGCGCAAGGTCTGCAGCCCAAGTTTTTCAAGCGGCGTCTTCTCCGGGCCACTGAATTTCAAGCGCAGACGCGCGGGTGCCTCGCGCCGCAGCTCAACTTCATTCAGCTCAAGCGGCAACAGATCGAAGTCATAGGCCGTTCGAAACCGGCAGCGCGTGCCGTCTACGGGCGCGGAGTCGATTTCGATGCCGGATTTCAAGGGTTTCAGCTCGGCTGTGGCCTTGTTTGCGTGCTCGAACTGGATGATCGTGCTGCTTGGGATCGGGCGCAGGTAATGCGGCCAGAACATCTCGGTCAGCGAATGCGTGAATTCAGGTAGTTCATCGTCGAGCTTCTGGCGCAGGCGTGCTGTCAGGAAAGCCACGCCCTCAAGCATGCGCTCGACGTCGGGGTCGCTGCCCGGCTCTGCCAGGAAGCGTGCGGCCTCGGGATTGGCGGCGCTGAATTCACGCCCCATGTCTCGAAGGAAAACTAGCTCGTCCTGGTAGTATTTGTTGAACATCGGTCCAAGTCGGTGCCAAGAGTCGGGGCTTTGGGTTTGGGGTGCGAGGCCTGTGTTTTTGCAAGCCCAACGCCCTAAGCCCGAAACCTACGCATTCAGATTTACATGTCCTGACGGGTCCATCAGTGTGTCAAAGCTGATCTGTCGTCCTTCTTTGGATGTTGCCAGTCGCGCTGTAACCTGGAACCGAACCGCGAGCCTGATGTCGTCACTCTCGATCTGCATGACCTGGACGTCGCGTAGTCTTGGCTCATAGCGCTCAATGCACTTGCGAATCGTCTTCTGCATGGCTGTCAGTGACTCGGGGTAACCTTGGGCGATTTCACTGGGTGAAGGAATGCCGAAGTCCATTTGCGCGGGCGCCTGGCCTACACGGGCGTTCAAGATTCTCATGAGGTTTCGAAGGATCGACCGTAGCTGCGCGTTGGTGTCTTCTTCCAGCGTGCGGGCGGTCGTGCCGTCGGGGTTCTTCAACCTCTCGAATAGCGTGCGTTTCTGGAACAATGTGACTCCATGGGTCCGGGACTCCGGGCTTGGGGCTTCGGGGCGCTACACGATCCCCGAGCCCCGGGCCCAAACCCCGCGCAAACGGGGCGGCGGTCGCCGCCCCGTTTGGCGAGTTGACTACGCGTCCGGGTCGCTGAAGTCGAAGGTCGTCGGGACCTGACCACCGGAGAGGAACGTCCAGCCAATCTTGCGATAGGCGAAACCAACCTCTTCCATATGGCTCATGGCGTCTTCGGCGCCGGCGCTGCCGCCGGTCGGCATGTACGGGCGAGCCTGGACAATGCGACAGTCCTCAAGCTCGATGGTGAAGTACTTCTCGCTGCCGCCTTCAGTCGGGTGGTCGCGCCAGAACTCGAGCTCGACCTTGTTGACCTTCTTCTTCTTGGCCAGCGCTTCGTAGATCTTCGGTGATGCCTTGTCGATTTCCTTGACGATCGAGCAAGCGCCGTGGACAGGCTCGCCACGACCCTTGTTCTCACGCATGTCAAACGGATATTCCATGCCGTGGTTGAAGCCGCGCACATCGCACCAGTCACCGTGGTTGGCATCGCTGCTGCTGCCTGGCATTCCGTCAATCTTCACAAAAACTTTCATGCTGGCCATGTCAGATCTCCTGGTGATGAATTGCCTTAAATCGTACAGTTAGTTTAGTTTTTACTTGGCCTCTCGTCCCTTTCGGCGACACTTCAACAGTACGCCATGTTCGAAAAAGCGACAAGAATGAAACAAAAAACTTTAGAACATCAAATCTATCAAAGAATCTTACGTCTTTTGGGTCTCTCTGATGTCTGCCAGCGCCCCTGACTTGCCGTAGCCCCTCTCCTCAGGCGGCGAGGGAATGAGATGGGCCCAAACTGCCCTGTCTCATTCCCCTGTGTGCAACCGCCGTGCGGAACCACCTGCCGACTGTACTCGCGGCTCCGCGGCCTACTTCTTGTCGAGTTTGCCGACCAATCCAAGCGTGAAAAACGCGCCCATGTACTTGAAGTGCGGGCGTACCTGCATGCCGACCTTGTACCACCCGGCCTCGCCTGCAACGTCTTCAACCGTGATGCTGGCGCTTCTCAGCGGGCAGCGGCTGCGGATGGCGGGAGACGGGTTGTCGGTGTCTGCGACGTACTGGCCGATCCACTTGTTGAGTTCGCGGGAAAGGTCTTCCTTTTCCTTCCATGAGCCGATCTGCTCGCGCTGAAGCACCTTGATGTAGTGTGCGAGACGGTTGACGATGAACAGGTACGGAAGCTGCGTACCGAGGCGATAGTTCAGCTCGGCTTCCTTGCCCTCGGCGCTCTGGCCGAAGTTCTTGGGCTTCTGGGCGCTGTTTGCACTGAAGAAGCAGGCGTTGTCGCTGCCCTTGCGCATGGTCAACCCGATGAAGCCTTCTTCAGAGAGCTCATACTCACGACGTTCAGAGATCAGCACTTCCGTCGGGATCTTGGTTTCGATCTCGCCCATGGCTTCGTACTGGTGCAACGGCAGGTCTTCCACCGCACCGCCGGACTGCGGGCCGATGATGTTCGGGCACCAGCGATACTTGGCGAAGCTTTCAGTCAAGCGCGTGGCGAAGGCGAATGCGGTGTTGCCCCACAAGTAATTCTCGTGGTCGTCGCGCACCGTTTCTTCGTAGTTGAATGCCTTGACCGGCTTGGTGTCGGCACCGTACGGCAGGCGCAGCAGGAAACGCGGGCAGGTCAGACCGACGCTGCGTGCATCTTCTGATTCTCGGAAGCTCTGCCACTTGGTGTATTGCGGACCTTCCATGATGGACTTGAGGTCCTTCAGGTTCGGCAGACCCTGGAAGTCGTCGATACCGAAGAACTTCGGGCCGGCTGCGGCGATAAACGGCGCATGCGACATGGTCGCGACCGACGCGACTTTGCTGAGTAGCGCGACATCCTGCGGGCCAGGACCGAAGTCGTAGTTGCCGATGATTGCGCCGTAGGGCTCGCCGCCAAACGTACCGTACTCAGACGTGTAGACGTGCTTGTAGAGCCCTGACTTCACCAGCTCCGGTGCATCTTCGAAGTCTTCCATCAGCTGATCTTTGCTGATGTTCAGAAGCTCGATCTTTACGTTTTCACGGAAGTCGGTGCGGTCGACGAGCATCTTCAGCCCGCGCCATGCGCTTTCCAGCTTCTGGACTTCGCGGTTGTGCAGGATCTGGTCAACCTGCTGACTGAGCTTGCTGTCGATTTCACCGATCATCAGGTCCACCGCGGCCTTGTCTGCCTTGGCGAACTTGCTGTCGGGTGCGAGAATTTCCTTCAAGAAGGCCTGTACGCCGAGTTTCGCTACTTCGTAGCCTTCGTCGCTGGGCGCCATCTTTGACTGGGACATGATATCGTCCAGCAGCGAACCCTCCGCTGCCTGCGCCTCGCCCGCTTGCGCCTGTTCTTGTCCTTCTGCGTCTGCCATATCGATTTCTCCGGCAACGAGGCATAGCCTCGATAGGTTTCGAATGCGTGGACTGCTTACTGCCTTTAGGCGTCGCCGCCTTCTTCACCACCCTTGGCAATTTCGCCCAGGATCTTCTCGCGGGTGGCTTCGTCACTGATGATGGACTGGATCTTCTTGCGGAAGGCCGGGAAGTTACCCATCGGACCCTTCAGGGCCGCAAGCGCTTCGCGTAGCTCCAGCATCTTGTTCAGCTCAGGCACCTGGCGCGCGATGGCGTCGGGGTCGAAGTCCTTGAGGTTCTTGAACTTCAGGTTGGCCGACAGTTCTTCATCATCCTTGCCGCTCAGCGTGTTTTTTACGCTGACGTTGATGTTGATGTTCTGGTTCTTCAGGACGTCGTTGAAGTTGTCCTTGTCGATGTTGACCGGCTTGCGGTCTTCGAGCGGTGTGTCGTCCTGCCCGAGTGTGAAGTCGCCCATCACCAGCAGCTTGAGCGGAAGCTCTTTCTCTTCTGCGGCGCCTCCCGTTGAGGGCTTGTAAACGATGTTTACGCGCTCGCGCGGCGCTACGGATCCTTCCTTCGCCATCCCTGTACTCCCTCTCTAATTCGCGTGACCGAACCCGATGCGGGCGGTGGTCACTTACGACTGTGGACTTTTGATTCCGGGTTCAGTGGCAACTTGACCACGAAACCCGGAATCGAAAATCCACGCTGTCGTACACTAACGCTACTCCGCCCCCTCCTGCTTAAGCCCCAGAGTCTCATAAACCTGCTTACGCACATCGTTGTTCTTAACCAGCTCAGCGATCACCGACTCCAGAGGCATATCGCCCCACTTGATCGCTCGTTGCACGAGATAGGCGACGGGCGAGTGGGGCTCGGTGCGTTTCAGGTAGTCCGCAACTTCACGAAGACGCTCAAACGCGACCTTTCGATTCGTGATCGGTCCGGCAGCACCGCCCGCAATCATGACCGTGTTGGTTGGTGCGCCAGCGCCCGTTGTACCGGCGGATTCGGATGACTCTTCAGCCGGAGATGCGCTTGCAACGCGCGACGCCAGCAGGCGACTGAACGCAGGCAGTTTCGGGTTTGGTGCTTCCAGTTTGGGGTTCACGTACTCAGTCAGGTTGTCCCATACGGCAACGCACTGCTGCATTACTGGAATTTCATCGCCACCGGGCGGCGGCGCCTTTTCGAGCATGCTGGTAACGCGGTCGATCAGCCAGTCCAGCGCGCTCTCACGGGCGCGCATGCGGCGTGCTTCGGGGAACAGGTCTTCCCAGAAGGTCTGGCACATCCCATTTATCGTCTGGATGCCTTCAAGCAAACCCTGCAAGCCCAGAAGCTGCAGTTGCCCGTATGCGTAATACGAGGCTACAAGCAGGTCTTTTGACTTCTGACTAAGGATGGTTCGCGCAAGGCTGGCAACGTCGGGCCATTTGATCTCGCCACCTGCGGGGTTGTTCAGCTTGCTGATTTCGTTTTCGAGTTCTTCAAACTCCGGCTCGTAGCGTGCAGCGGCACCTGCCGGCTTGTCGCCGGGGATCGGATCGGTGCCCAAGGGGGTCATCATTCCTTCAGTCACGCAAAGACCTTTGTTCTTTGTCTGTGAATTCCAGCGGGCCGGTCAACATATCCGTCTAAATGGCGTAAATCAAACACCTTTGGCGCGGGGTAATCTTTGCAATAGATCCGACAGCTTGAGTGAAGGATCGCTCAAGACCTCTTCAAACTGACTCCGCGCACGATCTACCAGCGATGCATCCACATGTTGCATCGCGCTTAAGTCGGTTACCTGTCCTGCCTGATGTTCCGGTAGGACAAACGGCAGAAAGTAGGCCGGTCGCAGCGCCCCGTAGGCGAAGTTCATGCGTGTGGCGGTCCCGCCGGCTTCATTCCAGAAGGCCAGAGTCGGTAGGTCGCTTGCGGCACTCATGCGACGTGACAACTCCATCCAGAATGCCGTCTCGGGTTCAGGTTCAACGGCCGGGAAGCGCAAGGCGGAGCTTTCGGGGCTGCGTAAGTCAGCGGCCCATGCCGTCAGTTGAACGGCCGCATAGCGTCGGTCATCGTCGGCGCTGCCGAAGCTGCCGGCCCAGTAATCACCGGTTGCATGGCTAAGCACGAATTTTGCAAACGACTTTCGGGCTTCCGTCAGGTCCGGCTCAAAATGCAGCGATTCGAAACTTTTCAAGAACGTCTTTAGGTCAATGGCCGAGTCGCTCCATGCCGCAAGCTCTGTGGCTTTCAGCAAGAACGGCTCCATGGCCCAGGGCAGATATCCGGCGTCGTTTCCCAGCGCTCCAGGTTCAATGATGGTGTAAACCATGAACGGGTAGCGCCGCCCCGCTTTGTCAACGGACGGCTTGAACAGCCCTGCCAGAATGCGGCGGCTTTTCGGCGAGCAGTAGATGAAACGAGCAACCGGCGCGTTGTCGAAGCTGGAATCCCAGCGGCTGTCGAGTTCCTGATAGCCCTGATAGATACCTTCCTGAATCCACGTGTCGAATTCCTGTACCTCGGCCGAGCCCGCGTTATAGCGGATGAAGTCCCCATGCAGGGGAAGCTTACCCAGACAGCCAGAGGGGAACTCGGTCACCTGCTCACCTTTTCAGTCATCATGAAGTCAGTGAACAGCCCCTTCTGGAAGGGGTTCAGCTTTTGCTGCGGCGTGATCGTGCCCTTCAACTCGTAGGGCTGCCCGTCGGCCGTTTTGAATATCCAGGTGCACTTGTAGACGGGGTTGTCGCCTGACTTTTCTTCTTCAAGTCCGAGTGTGTACGGCGAGTTGACCATTCGCAACACGCCCCATTGATCGTCCAGCAAGTCCTTGGCGGGCATGCGTTCTCGGCTTACGCGGACGCTGGCGGTGATTCGGGCGCCGATTTTGTCTGTCACGGTGCCAGTCTGACGCCAGTTGAACAACAGCGAGTTGTCCGGGTTGTCATTCCAACTGAGCCGCTTTGAGCCGATCTCGACGGTGTAGCCGTTCAGCAGACCGACAGGCTCGACCTTGAGGGTGAACTCGACGTTCATCAACTCGCCATTCTTGTCGATATCGCCCTTCTGCGCGAACATCGCATCGCGGATCTTGGCGGCCAGTTCGATCGTTTTCTCATACTCATTCGAGAGAATTACGAGACGTCTGGGTGTTTTCGTTGAGCCCTGGTCCTGGTCACCGAAGGACATCTTTTCGAGGGCACTCAGGCGATTATCGAGTGTCCAGATACGCCCGGTCTTCGGGTTGAACATCGACGAGAAATTCGCCATCGAAACGCTTTGTGACGTGCTGGCTTTGAAGGGGTACTTGCCTTTGAAGTTGTCGTTCCAGTACTCGTAGACCTTGCTTGACCAGTTCTTTTTGATCTCGGCGTCGCCCTCGGTGAGCAGGGCCTTGAAGCTGATATCCACCACGCGCATCAGGAACCTTGCTGCGTCCGCGTCCCGCGACGGGAAAGGCTTTGGCAGCTCCTGCGTCGTGGTGCGGAACTGCCCGGCAAGGGCATCCAGCACTTCCGTGCTGTCACTGCCTGTGATGACGCGCTTGCCCTTGGCTGAGCCATTCCAGAACGCGTTGTACGCGTCAGCGAACTTTGATAGCTCGCCCATGGCGGACTCAAGCCCCTTCAGTTCCGCGTCGTCAGGACCAGGGATTTCGTCGCCCGGCTCAAGCGTGAGCTGGCGGCGTTTCCACGCGGCCTGAATCAGTGTACGCAACGGCGAAGTATCACCGACAAGCAGCTTGAGCGATTCGTTGGTTCGCTTGACGTGTTCCTGGTTGAAGTCGTCGAGGAACATGCTCGGTTTGGGACGTGCCTTATCCAGCACCAGATTCCAGACCGAGATGTGTGAGTTGCGGTGTCGCTTGTAAAGGTCCGCGCGGATTTCGTCGGCGCTCTTGGTTATGCCGAGCTCGGTGTACAGCTCAGCCAGTTCTTTTGCTCGGTTGTCGATGAGGTCCTTGACCTCTGTGTCCCAGGCTTCCTGCGTGAATGCATTCAGCCGTGTAAGGTTGGTTCCGCTGGTGCCTTCGGTGCTCAACTCAAGGTACTGGTTGTTTTCAGGCACGAGGTCTTGAAGCGTCAGCTTCTTCAGCTTCTCGCTGGCGTGCTGGATGATTGCGTCGTACGCCGACACGGTCCAGAACGCGTTCTGAAGCTTGTCAGACGCGCGCTTGTCCAACTGCGGGTTCAGCGGGATCAGCAACCCCAGCGGGTCGGAATCAGGCTTCATACGCGAAAGTTGTGATGCGTAGTACTCGAGCTGTTCACCCGCCAGATTTTCGATCTGTTCTGCGTTCGTGGTGTCGCCCGACTTTGGAGCCCAGCGTCCGTCTTTCTTGAGAATGACGCTGACCATGTCGGGCTTGGCCGGCAGTTTTCCTGAGAGCATGCGGTAGACACGCCACACCTCAAGCAGACGTACATATTCGCTGGAGGGTGAATTTGACTTCAAAGAGGAGACCAGCTCACCAAGTTCGGCTTCGATCCGTTTGCCGCTGGGTTCAATAAACACGGGACGAAGTCGCGCGAAATACAGCTTGTTCCCCGCGTCGAGCAGGTCATCGCCCTGGTACATGCCGAAGCTGAGGCGAATCGGGCGGCCCTCCTGCTTGAACCGGTCTAACTCTGCCAGCTCTTTACGCAGGGCTTCAAGTTCCTGCAAATCCTCCAGATGCGGGTCCTGGTGCGAGTGCATTTCTTTGACGCTGCCGCCAGCTGCTTCCACGTCGCTGATGAGTTCGTAGTTGCCGTAGAACGACGTCACGAGCACCCAACTGCACACGGCCAGCGCAACCAGTGACGCGATCTGCAGCGACAGGCGCACGGCGCGGCGGCGGCGAAGCACTTTGCTGCTGCTGCGCGCCAGCGTCTTGTCGTGGAAGATCACCTTCGTGAACAGGTTGTGAATGAAGTAGCTCTTCTTCTCGACGCGGTCTTCAGAGCCTTCCGGTGACGCACCAAGCCCCATCGCCTCGCCCATCCGGGAGAGGATCTGGTCGATCGGTGTGCCCTTCTGCGTACCGCTGGTGAAGTAGATGCCGCGCAGCATGGCGCTTTCCTGGAACGCATTCGCGCTGAACAACGAACCCAGGAACTCCTTCATCTTCTCTGACGCCAGATCAAACTGGCGTGGGAACAGGTAGATGTTCTGCTTCTTTTGTGGCGGGCGCTCGGTGGAAAGCAACTCAAGCTGGCGGGCCTGGATGTTCTTACCCATCGCCGTGACCTGCTCGGTGAATATCTCGGTGTACTGCTTGTCAGGCAGCGAGTAGGGGAAAGTAAAGCCCCATACCTGGCTGCGCTGTTCCTTGTTCAGGTCTTCAAAGTACTCAACGAACCCCTGAATCAGGTCGCACTTGGTGAACATCATGTAGACCGGGAACACGCCTTGCAGGCGTGCCGCCAGTTCATCAAGTCGGTTACGGACATCCTTGGCGATCTGGTCAAGCTCGCTTTGTGTCGCGCGGAACAGCTCGTCAATGGCAATGGCCACGATGGCGCCGTTGATCGGCTTATCTTTGCGACTTGTCCGGATCATCTCAAGGAAGGCGAACCACTCTTCCTGGTCCTCTGCGACTGTCGTGTAGCGACCGGCCGTATCGAGCAGAATGCCGTCTTCCGTGAACCACCAGTCGCAGTTGCGTGTGCCGCCGATCCCGCGGACTTTCGCGCCGCCCTGCGCGGCCGGAAAGTTCAGCCCGGACTCTTGCAGCGCTGTGGTTTTACCGCTGCCGGGAGGGCCAATGATGATGTACCAGGGCAGGGTAAACAGGGCGCTCTTGCCACCCTTGGTTTTCTTCAGCGCTTCGAGTGACTCGTTGAAGGTCTTGCTGAGGGACTCGATTTCGGCCTTCTTGTCTGCGTCAGCCCCTTCAAGCTGTGATCCGCTCTGCGCCTTCAGCTGTTGCTCGATACGGACCGCACTACGAACGGCGAGCACTTTCTGGATCACGAACAACAGCAGGAAGATGCCGATCAGTATGGCGATGATCAGGATGCGTTCCTTGAAGAGGTCGTTGTCTTCCGTCTTCAGGTATTCGCCACCAAACCAGACGAGCAGGCACAGCAGAATCAGCACAACGATGCTGATCACGCCTTCCTTCATAAGTGCGGCCAAGAATGAGCGCATTTAGGACTCCTGTCCGGTCAAAGTCTCAACAACATCCCGCGACATAAACTCGGCGGTTGCGGCTAAAACGACTAGCAAAGCAATCAACAGCACGGCGCAGATGGCAGGGACCAGCCACGTAGGTGTCGAGCGCACGAGTCGTGGCAGGTCATCCGGTGGCTGCCACGACGATGACATGAACACCGGGTCGCCTGGCATGTTGACCTTGAGTTCCTGTGCGAGCGAATCCATCAGGGTTTTGCGTTCCTCCATACCCTTCAGGTCGATGTACATGCCCTTGAAGCCGTGGGTCAGGCACAGGAAGTAGATCTGGACCACATCGCGTTTATCTTTGTCCGACCCTGCACGAAGAGCCTTCAGCTTTGTGTAGAACTCTTCGCCGGCCGCAAAATCGTTGAAGTACTCGAGCTGCAACGGGCTGCCGGCCCATTCATCCTTCATGGGGAACTTGCTGCTGAGTACCGTTTCGTCCATGAAGGCCGCCATGGCGTACTTGGCGTTCTGAACCGCTTCCGGCTGGAACTCTGCAGCGTGGGCTTTGCGTTCGAATTCACTAAAGAGGTTCCCGACGCGCTGCTTCACTTCCTCAGCAGTGCCCGGGTCTTTGCTGGCGCGAAGCTGGAATGTGAACGCAAAAAGCTCCGCACACAGGTCGGAAAGCTTCGGGCGTTGGTCGGTTTCACTCATTGTCTATTCCTTCACTGCCATGAGTTCGAGCTTCAAGCCCTGGAACTCAGGTGGCAGATACAATGCGAGACTGCGTGAATTTCGAACCGCATCCCAGTGGTCGCCGGCTTTGTCGATCTGGAAGTAGTTTCGACCAGGCTGAACGGGCACATCCGGCGGCGGTACCGGTACGTGACGGACCGTGATGCCGCGCAAGGCCGCCGTAATCAGCTGGTCGACGCGATCCTGGCTGCTGATCTTGATCTTGAGCGGCGCCTCGCGCACGACCTTCTCGGCGGGCACGTCGGCCTGGATGGCGACGTAAATAGCCCCTTCCGGCTGAAGCACGCGGTCGTCCTGGATCTTGGCGACGAACATGTTGTCGCGCGTGATATCGAGCGGGATGTTCGTGCACTTGGTCGGGATGATCGTGTCCAGCAGCCCGCGCAGTTTTTCTTCGAGGCGCAGGAAGGTTCCGCCAAGGTCTTCGTGCTGGTAGGGCGTGACGTCCTTGGGGTGACCTTCACCTGCGAACGTGTACATGTAGCCGGTTAGCTGAGACAGAGTCAGATAGATCTGCTCAGGGTGGTGTGTGCCGGCGTTAAACATGTGCTGCAACGGCGGGATGAAGCCGTTCACCGTGTGCAGCAGCCAGAAGCTCGCGCTTTCGGACGTACTGAAGCTGGCGAGCCCGGCGCCGCGGTTGCGGCGCTGACGCGAGAACTCCGTGCTCTTGGTTGCAAGGATGTCGAGAATCTTGCGCAGGCGGCCCATCAACACGGCTGAAGCGCCAACGCTTAGGCAGGGCGCGACAAAGTGTTCATCCAGCGTGAAGCCGCCGGTGCTGCTTTTGCCTAACTCGGCAATCTTGATCCAGCTGTGATCATCGAGGGATTCACCCTCAAACAGAATGCGCAGGTGTTTGGCCGCGACGTGGATGTCGCGATGCCCGGCATCCGCATTTTCGTCACGCGAGCGAACCGTCTTCTGGCGATAGCGTGTCGGACGCCCGTCGTGCTGCCCCGTCGGGTCCTGCGCGACTCCGCCTTCCGGCGCAATAGGGGCGGCCAGAAACACGCCCAGACGCTCTTTCTCGGCTGGGAACTTGTCGCCAACATCGCGTGCCGCCGGCGGGTCATCAGTGCCCGGTGCGTTGATCAGCAAACCGTCAGGCAGCGTTGCAGACAGGCGGCTGACGGAAACCTGCCCGTTGGCCAGCGCTTCTTCGTTAATTGCCAGTTCACGCACACCCCAAGCCAGCGGCGCAAGATTGTGCAGGCGCTGCTGAAGGAGATGCTCGTAGTATCGATCCCACTGCTGAAAATGGTGAGGGGTCAGGAACATCCCCTCGGTCCACAGTACCTTCTGCTGCTGCTCCACCGTTACCCCCGGTCCCGCTATCTAGTCCTGCTTCACCGTAATGTGATAGCCGGTCAGTTCAAACAACACATCGTCTGCCTGGTCGAGCGTTACCACCACCTTGCGGTCACCGTCGTCACTGTTGCTGAAAAGCGCCAGAATGCCGATGAATTTGGTGTTCGCATCAAGCGGATCGATTGTGATCTGCTTGCCTTCAGCCTGAGCCTTGTCTTCTGGGAAGATCGACTCGCCGAGCTTCACTTCGATCAGTGAGTCCCCCAGTGCTTCCTCTGCGTTAGTCCATACCTCGTCAACAGTTGCGGCCTGGAACTTGGCGTCGTCCTTTAGCTGGTAAAGGCGAACTTCCACGACTCGGGAGTCACCGGCTGAGCCTTCCTCAAGCTGGTTGACCGGCTTGATGGCCCTGAACTCCATGGTGACTGACGTGGCCGTGCAGCCGGCAAGAATGGTCAGTGCCGTGCTGAGGGTCAGTAGAATCAGCGCTCTGCGCATAGTTGTTCTCCCTGATCTGGCGTTATGAGCCGTTCTGCGGCTTCTTCACACTTGGAACATCTTCACTTTGAATGTCTTCGTGCGAGAAAATATAGCCCTTCCGGATGCTTGGATAGATCAACTCGTTAAAGAGTTTGCTGCTTTCGGCAAAGGTCTCACCGTAGAGGTCTGCGTAGCGCTCCCAAGCCTTCTTGGCGCCGCCGAAAATGCCGCCACCGGCGTCTTTCTCGATTGTCACCGGGTCCAACTTGGTTTGAAGCTCTGACACGAACTGCTGTACGCCGGCCAGCAACCCCATCTGGTGCTTCGCCATGTCCTGGAAGGCGTGCTGCAGCGAGCCTTTGATCTCGTCCAGGTCGCGCTCTTCGCGCCAGTCCAGCAGGAAGTTGGCGATCTGGGTGATGTCCTGACCCTTCTTGACCGGGTTCAGACTGCGCGCGAAAATCTGGGTTAAGGGCGCGCTGAACTGGTCTTTGAATTCGTCCCGGCCCTTCAGCGAGCGCCCCATCCACTCCATAGCGACTTCAAGGGTCAGGCGAATCAGGGCGCCAAAGCGCTCAACTTCGTCCACCGTGTGAAAGTGTCCTTCACCAAGGAAGTGAAGTGATACTTCAGAGATCAGCTTGTAGGCCGCAGCGTTTACGTCGTCCGGAGCCGCAACAATGGTCGCTTCAGTCTGGGTCGGGACCGGCTCACGTTTCGGCGTTTCGCCACGGGCAAACTCAAGCACCCAGTCATGAAGCCCGATCTTGGTGCCGACCGTGACTTGAAACGATGTACCGGGGTCCTGCTTGCGACCATCGGCGGTGTAGCCCTCTTTGCTGCCAAGATCGACGTAGAAGTAGCCAGACGACTGCCGCTCGACACGCCCTTCGGCCTCAGCGGCGGTTTCCAGCTTGATATCGCACTCAGGACCGCTGCCGACACTGATGCCGCGGGCGCGAGCCTCCTTGCCGAAAACATGCTCGGAGATCGGCTCTGTAGACCCCGTCTTGGTGACTACCACCTTAAGCGCCATTCCACCCGCCACTTTCTATATGAGGGCGGTCAGTATTGGGCTTAGGGGGGTGCAGGTCAAGCACTGTCGGATTCGTCGGCCTCTGACACGACTTCGGCAGACTTTTCCTCAGCCAGCTTTGCGGCTTGCGCTGCCTTCGTTTGCAGATCCATGGCCGACTGAAGGATGCGCGTTTTCTCTTTATGGCTCAGCAAGTACCCCTTCTGGAGGTTAGGGTAGATCATCTCATTGAATAGTTTGCTGCTTTCATTGAGAAACTCGCTGTAGGTGTCCAGGTACTCCTGCCATGCGACGCGCGCCTTGCTCATGCGCCCGAGCATGCTGGCCTTGCTCATGGCCGTCTTTTCAATCTCAATCGGGTCGAGACGCTTGATGATCGCTTCAAGTACCTGCTGCATGCCCGCGAGTAGCCCCATCTGATGCTGGCTGACGTCCTTGAACGCGCGTTCGAGTGAATCCTTCACGGCCATCACGTCGCTGGAGCTGGTCCAGTCGATGGGGAAGCGTTTGAACCGCTCCAGTTCCTGCATCATCTTGATCGGGTTGGCCTCACGCTGAAATGCCATGGTCACGTTGGCGTCGAATTCACCTTCGAATTCTTTACGCGCGGACAATGTCTGGAACAGCCCCTCAAGCAGGATATCGAGGCTAACGCGGATCAATTCGCCGAACAGAGTGATCTGCTCCGGGTTCTCGAAGTCGTCTCGTCCCAAAAAATGCTTTGAAACCGATTGCATGGCACGCAGGGCTGCCGCTTCACGCGGGTCTGTTCGAACGGCGGTGGCTTCGCGCCGGTCTGTGTTCACTGACTTGCGGATCGCGCCGGCTTCGTCTTCTGCACGCCGGTCAAGAATCACGGCCTCAATAATCATTTCGACCGTGCCCATCTTGACCACGTCACCCTCGTTGAGGGGATGGGTGCTGCTGGGCTCGATCGTTGCGTCGTTGAGTAGAGTTCCGTTGCGACTGCCCATGTCCACAAGCAGATAGCCGGCTTCCCGGCGCTCAATACGGACGTGTTGGCGGGATACGCGGACCTCGTCACCCGGAAGGACCAAGTCGCATTCCGGTGAACGGCCGACCGTGATCACGGCGCGGGTAAAAGTGTGGTCCGAGACGTCAACCGTGCTGCCACGGGGAACACGAACGAGAATTCGAATGGGCATGCTGCGGCTGCTCCGTGTGAGCGGCAGAAAGCTCACGCCCATAGTGACTTAGCAAGTCGCCCCGTCAAGTTGGGCTATTCGTCGTCTGAATCTTCGGGTGGGGCCCAGCTTGTTTTTGGCCCCGGCTTGCCAGCCAGGAAGTCCGTGCGCGTCTGCCCCGTGCCCAACTCATCCTGGGCACGTTTGAGGGCGTCGATGAATGCGGTCGGGTCGTTGCCACTTTTCGGCAAGTCAGCTTCGCCGACGAGCACCATCTGGTCTGGTCGTTCCTGCAACTCAAGGTGGGGGTTTAGGACAAACTCGCCGGGGCTGATGCTGAATTCGCTGATCTGCTTCGGCACAACCCGAGTGTTCACGGTGTAGCAGAAATAGTCGAAGGTCTCGCGCAGGTTTTCGGCCTGGCAGCCGGGATACAGTATCGATGAACCCTCCTCTGGCTCGATAGGGTCATCAACACCGTGGCCGGGGTTGTGCCCGACCAGCAACACAGCATTTTGGTTGACGTACTCGATGAACTTCGGGTCGGTAAAGACCTGAGCGCGGGTGCGGTCGCATTGCCCGCAAGTCTCGAAGGCGAGGAACAGTAAGATTGGTACGTTTCGTGCCGATGCTTCCGCAAAGGCTGCTTGGACGTCGTCGTGGATGCGCAGGGCAGGATCACTTTCCACACCAATGGCAGCCAGTACCTTCGGATCGCGGATTACACACCGAAAGCCGACGGAACCTTCGGCTGCGTCCATAGGCTGCGCGCAACGGTCAACACAACGGAGGTTTGCCCAATGGGGCGAGACCCAGCTTCCACCGCGCAGCATGTGTGGTTTGGCTTTGGGGTCGATCTGTTTGTCTGTCTCAAACCAGTAGCATCGGTCGTAGACGTTGCCAGCCATGTCAAAGCAGCCGTATGGCGAAACACCATCGGCGAAACTGCCTACCGGCATCGGATGTTTTGGCCCGTGAAGAAAACTGTTTGCACGGGTGCTATCGACAGCGGCTTCACCCCAAGGGAAGGTGAGCCCGGAGGGGCCCGCTGCGGCCTTCTCCCATTCAAAACCCCAAGGCAGGTCACCGCCGACCCATTTGGCATAGGCCACTGCCAAGTCGCCGGTTGTCCCGACGCTTGGATAGGCGGCCAGCCCGTCATTGAGCTTCACCTTGCCGTCGGCGATGCTCAGCCCCCAGGTTTCGTTACGTGCCAGCAGCGTTTCGCCTACCTTGGCCGAGTCGCCATCAACTTTCAGCGCGCTCAGTGTCTTGAGGTACTTCAAAACTTGCGAGTTCGTGACCTCATACTTGTCGATTAGGAAGGCTTCCGTATGTAGCTGAAAAGCGCCGCCGTCGATGCTGGGGTTCCCGACGTAGTTGCGCTTCTGGAAGTAGCCGCCCGGCACAAGCACCATGACCGTGCTGTCTTTTTCACGCCGAAACTCGCGGTAACCCTGTGCGTTCAACCCGAGGTCGGTGAGCTTGCCGGCTGGTGTCTCGAAGACAACCGGTTTCGTCGGCGCATCCTGGGCCGTTGTGGCCGGGACAACGCAGAATGCCGTGCAGCATGCAATGACAATCAACAACAAGCGCATGTTCTGCTCCGGCTATTTGTATTTCGAGGAATTCTTGATTGCCTCCGCCATGGCTTTGGCGTCGTCGGCAGCGGCTGTTCCTTCGTTCTTCTCATAGAACTTATAGAGCGCTGAAAGTTTGTCCTCTTTGGTCTTCATTTTCTTGTTCGCGGCCAGGGTCTTGGCAAGGCTTGCGCGGGCTTTGGACTCGGCCTTGGCATCTTTGTCCTTTTTCAGGGCCTTCAATTCCTCGTCGGCCTTGTCGCCAATCTCCGAGCCTTTGAAGTGGTCCGCGAGCTTTTCAAGGTAGGTCGTGGCTTCGTCGAAGCGTCGTTCACCCTTCATTGCGTCGATCTTTGCCTGCCAATCCGAGGCGATCGAATCTGTACGCGCAACGATGTACTTTGCATCGGCTGCGACATCGTCGCCCGGCTCAGTACTGAGCAGCTCATTTGCGAGTTCCTTTGCCTTCGCGTACTCGCCTTTGCCGAATGCCTCGGCTGCCTTTTCGGCGTCACCGACGACTTCGTCTTTACCGAGGTACGGGTACTTCAGATCTTCAAGGGATGATTCGATGTACTTTTCGTAGTCGCCGTTACCCTGAAACACGACGCGCCCGAACGAGTTGATCACGAACACAATCGGCATCGTGACCATGTCGTAGCCTGACAATTTGCTGTCAGCCAGAGTAACGATCGGGAAGGTGTAGCCCCATTCGCCCGCAAAGGCCTGATTCTCGTACTTCGTCAACCCGTCGCCTTCCACTGCGAAGAAGCTTACGCCTTTATCCTTGTATGCTTCAAAGGTCTTCTGAAAGTGCGGCAACTGCCGCAGGCAAGGGCCTCAGGTGATTCCCCAGACCTTGATGACGATTACCTCACCCATGAGGCTCGACTTGTCGACGTCGCCTACACAGTTGACGGTGCCGCCCATCGTGAAGTCGGGTGCGTCCTTACCTTCGATCTTTTGTGCTTGCAGCGATGCAGCCAGCAAGAGGCAAAGTGCTGTGATGATGCCCGCGTGAATCTTCATGGGTTCTCCAGTTTGTCCGGCAGGTATGCGTGTTTTCCGCCCGACGTACCTTACAGCCTATCAGTTCAATTTGGCTTTCAGCGTCATCAACTCCGCATCGAATTCGCTGCGCGGGTACTCAATGTCAATTTGAATTCCGCCTCGCCTGACTTTCAGCGTCACTTTCTGCAAAGTCTTGGGTGCCAGATTGAGCAAGCTATTCCAATTAAGGATCATCATCCGCGCGTCGTAGATGTTCGAGTCATACATATCGAGCCCGGTGCTTAGCGCGATGATCAAGTCGCCGCGCTTCAATCCGACTTTGCGGGCAAGCGAGTCCTCCGGCACATGGGTAACCATCGGCTTGGGTAGGTCTTCATTGACACTCCGCATGCTGATCCATTCAAGGCAACGCTCTTTGATTTCACTGAGCTGCTGGACTATCCGTTGATCCTTACACTCGGTCATGCCCTGGATGCCGCCGGCCACGGCCTCTTCGTATGCGCCAATCTCTTCAAGTGCTTCGGCTCGATAGAGGTGCCAATCATCGTTCTTGTATCCGGCCTTGCGTGCAATATCGAATCGCTCAGTCAGTGAGCTGATGCTCCAGCCTCTGCCCAGTTGGCGCGCCCACAGCATCTGCAGCTCAGGTAGTTGCTCGGGGCCGGCGTTGTCGAGACAACGCTCAAGCGCCCACGTTGAGCTCCACGTATTCGGGACCTCCAACTGGATTCGGGTGTAACGAAGGCACCACTCGACGGTGTCGGGATCAATCTGCATCAGCATGTTGCAGAAGCCCAGCGCCAACGGCCAGTTGCGCTGCTGTTCGGCCTGGTTCAGCATCTCTTCGTATTTGGCCACTTCCGTGCGAAGGTCCTGCCCGCTCTGCAACCATTCATCGCTGACGCACTTCGCGTAGTCGATCAGCCCCTTGGGCTCGCCGACGTAGTTTCCATTTTCGTCTCGGGCCCGCGGGGGCAGGTCGATTCGGACGCTAGAGCCATCTTCGTTCGTCTGAATCTCGTAGCGATAGGCTTCAAATCGCGCGAGCCATTGAGTCGCGAAGCCCTCAATCCGGCCAATGCGTTGTTCTTCCAGTCTCGTGAGGTAGGCATTCGCCGCGGCAAAGCGGTCTCCGGTCAGTTGAGGTACCCAGTCGGGAAGCCCCCCTGAAAGAAATGCAGGAGGCTTGGCGTCCTCGGTCAGCCACGTGATGTCAGCCGTTCGGCGCGAGAGCGGTTGCGTCTTTAGTTTCTCGAGCTGCAGGTCGGAAAGTAACTGAGTCAGGGCACTCAAGTCTTCAACTTTGAGGGCCGCAAGGCCTTCAAGATGCTGCAACTGTGGCGCAATGTGCCAGTACTGTATCTCTCCGCTGCCGCCGACGAGAATGGCGATGTTGCCATCCCGCGTAAGTAATCCGTCGGCGGAGTAGAACGGCACCCAGGTTACGAGCAGTTCCTGACCAGTGGTCGCGTCAACGATGCCCGCGAGACCCTCAGCAGTCAGATAGAAGATTCGTTTGCCGTCCGGCAGATACTCAAGTGACGTGATCTCCTGGTTTCGTACGCGCAGGAAGCTGATGTGTTTGCCGTCCGTTGGGCGATGAAGCCCAATCAACCCAACGTCACGTACGATCGCCAAAGTTCTTTTATCGGGTGAGATGCAGCTGGGTGCCAGGCCATAACCACCGCGTTCCAGAGTCGCGATTGTCTCGCCGCTTGCGATGTTGAGGATTCGAGGCTCCTGATCCCACCCGGTCAGTAAAACCAGATTATTGCCAGGCAGAGAGCGGACGCTGGAGTAGTTGGCCGAGTCAGGTACGGTTGACACCAGTGTGTCGGTCTTCAAGTCCCAGACCTGCAGCCCGTAGTAATAGCCGGTTACCAATAGGCGGCCGCGGTTGTCAAAATCAACCTCGCCCGGACTGTCATACAGGCGCAGCTTACGGATGTCCTTCGACTCAAGGTCACGTACCGATATCGACCCGTCGCTTGTCACGACCACGAGTTCGCGATCATCAGGCGTGAACCTGAGGTCCGATACACTTTCGGTAACCGGGAATTCATCAATCACATCGCCAGTTGCGTGATCGATCACCCGTATAAGATTGGCGTCGACGTTGAGTGCGAGCCGTCTTCCGTCTGACGACATACTTGGTTGGTAAGAGCTGTAGATGCCGACACGTCGGACATCCGGGTACATCATCGTCGGTGATTCCCACGCCTTGAATTCGCCGTCAACGCCGGACGTGATGATGCTGCGACCATCCGGAGAGACAGCAACGGCGATGATGGCTGCGCGGTGAGCGCTCTGGCGTTTCACGACCTCCGACCTTGTCACGTCGACGAAACAGAGTTGTCCATCACCCGTGCCACAAACCAGAAACCCGGGCGATGTCCCGAATGAGCTGTTGTGAATCGGCCCTGCACCGACGTTCAGTTCGAACTGCTGAGAAAAGGGTTTCGGCGTCAACCCGAGAATCCGTCCGTCGCCGAGGGACATGACGAAGAGTTGCCCGTCGGCGCTGAGCGTCGTGTTGTACACTGAGACTGTGCCGGCAAGCGTGACCTGCCCCAGGCGTTCCGGTGAATCGCCTTCTTTCCAGCGCCACTCCCACATGACGAGGTGCTGGTCAACCATCCAGATCGCGTCGGTGTTGGGATCAAACGCAAGCGACATGACGAACGCGGACTTTTCCAGCGTCAGAGTCTGCATGATGGTTGCGGTGGTCGGGTCAACCAGATGGATGGGTCCTGCACGCGTTGGCGCGGTCAGACACGTTCCATCGGTGCTGAACTTCATGCTGTACGCGTAGAGTTCGAGCGTCATTTTCGCGGACAATTTGCCCGCTTCGACATCGATGAACGAGAGTTGCTGGTTCCCGCTGTAGACCGCGATCTTTGAGCCATCAGGGCTGAACGTAAGGCGATGGATCATGGTGTCGCTGACGTCCACGGACCAGACTGATGAACCATCCGAAACGTTGCGCAGAAGCACGCGACCATCCAGACCGCCGCTGGCGTAGTGGCGACCGTCAGGACTGAACTCAATGGCCATTGAGCTCAGGGCGTGGTCGGGGGCGCGCTTTACCAGTGGGTTACCGCCGATCTCGACGACGTCAAAACCTTCACCCTGCTGCGCTAACACAAGCGAGTTGCCGTCCGGCGAGAAGTTCACGCCGACAACGACACCGCCTGATTTACCGCGCTGTTGGATCACTTTCCCGCTGCTGTAGTCGTAAAGCTTCCAGCCATCATTGAACAATCCGGCCGCGAGATGCGAGCCGGCGCCATTGATGGCAACGGACGAAATCTCGCTCGCTCTTGTCGGGAAGCTCCGCAACTTCCCTTCGAGCTTGAGGTCCCACAGCTGTATTTCAACCGTGGCGTTGATGAGTCCGCTGTCGGTGTACGCGACGAGCGGTCCGTCAGGGCCGAAGCCTACAACACGGCTCCCCGTGCCCATGGGCTTCTTGATCGGGGGGCGCCCGCTTCCGAGTTCCCACACCAGAAGGTCGCCCTGTCCATCCGACGAGGCGACGTACTTGCCGTCAGCAGAGACGGCCAGCGCAACGGAGAACAGGTCGTCATCCTTGATGCGACGACCGGGCGTCCCGTCTGCGAAGTTCCATTCCGAAATCAGACCTGCGGGCGAAGCAGTGAAGAACGTGCGCCCGCCGGGACCGGGAACCAGCATCGGATTGTCAACCCAGTCATAGGGTGTTCGGCGTGCGACTTCGGCGCCCGTGGTTACGTCCCACAGCACCAGGCTGCCGTACGTGTCCAAGGCAGCCAGTCGCGTTCCATCGGAGTTCAGCAGCACTCGGCGTTCGGCAACATTTTGCGTTTCGATCCGTCGCAGCAGCGTTCCTGTTGCGACGTCCCAGATGCCGATGTCTGACATTCCGGTTGTCTCAGTGGGCTGGGTGATCTCGGTGAAATTGCGGCGAGGCTTTTGAATCGGCGCTGCGCACAGGCGGCAATCAGTACTGAAAGCGCTGATGTCGGCCGGCAAGTCAACGTAGCTTCGAGTGCGCCACAGTGGAAAGACTGTCTGATTCAACGTTGAAACCACACGGTCCACGCCGACCACGGTGGAGTCGGCGGCGTGCGCAGCCGCGAGGTGTACTACGTGCTCGCCCGGCTGGTCGCGCTCGGCGGCCAGAGTTGCATAGCCCAGGTGCGCCTGTGCCAGGTTGTTTTGCGATTGCTTGAGTGCGGCCTCGGCGTCTTTCGCGCTTTGGTCGGCGAGCTTGCGCTGTCTCTCGGCTTCTGCCGCCTTCAGCTTCGCTTCGTCTCGTGCGTCTGCTGCGTCTTTCGCGCTCTTGTCGGCGATGGCTTCCTGCCGGCGAGCTTCAACAGCTTGTTGCTCAGCGATTGTTTTTTGGCGCTTTG
>JAGQRE010000179.1 GCA_020425695.1 Planctomycetota bacterium | reverse complement strand
TTTGCCCGGCAGGTTCGGCAGCGCACGCTGTAACGACGCGGTGTCGCGTTTCTTTGACACCACCCCCGTCTTGGGCTTGGTCTTTTTGGCTGCGGCCTGTGACGGCAGGCGAATCGTGCCGTCTGAGCCCTCCGACTTTGCGCTCTTGCTAGCCTCCTGCCTGGCCGATGCCGCCTTGTCCTTTGATTTGGACTTACTGGCGGATTTGCTCGCGGAAGACTTCTTGCTTGCTGACTTCGCGTTCTTTTTCGCGCTCTTCTTTGTTGCTGTTGGCATTTACTCTCTTCCTGATGCGGGCATTTTCCCGCGCTTGTGGTCCTACTTCTTAACGAAGCAGAGTTGCCTGCCCCATCCGTTTAATGCCGCCAAATCAGTGATTCGGTCGGGTTTTATGATCTGTGGCGGTTTTTACGCCCCTCTTTTGACGCAATTCTTCAAGATTCTGTGCCGTACCATTTTTCTGGGCGCTGTTCGCCAGCCTGTGTAGTTCCTGAATCAGCCTTCGTTCTTCCTCGTCTCGTGCCTCAACATCAAGCTCGCCGGCGTTGGCACCGAGATTGCCGGGGATTCTCAAGTGCTCCAGTACCCGATCTAACTCAAGACGCGCTTCGTGCTGCAAGTTCGATAACAGGGCACCAGGCACCAATTCACCATGCTCGTCCCAGGCGTTCAGCATCTCCCGATACAGCTCGCGCAGCCCTGCCATGCTGAAACATTCCGGCGCCAGCACGTCCTCGGCGCTACCGACGACGCGCGGGTGCTCAAACAGCGCTCGTAAGACGTCGCGCTCGTGGGCCGCACGTGCGCCGCCTGGCGCCTCCGTCACTTTTGCTACCGCCGGGCGCTCGGGTTCATCGTCCCACGCCTGTGCACTCTGGGCCGATCTCGCCGCCAACTCCGAGTGCTTCACGTGCTCTGCTTCCACGGCACGAATCACCGCGCCTTCGCGAACGTTCAAAGCAGTTGATGCGCGGCGCGCGTATAACTCGCGCAGGCTCGGGCTTTCGGCACGCCCAATCATGTCCGCCAGTTCACGCAGGGCTTTCTCAGCCTCTACCGGCCGGCTCAAGTCATGGCGCGAACGAATCTGGTCAAGCTTGAAGTCGAACGCGTCACGCGCGCCATCAAGCGCCTTTCCGAAAGCCTCTGGGCCGTCGTTGCGAAGCATGTCGTAAGGGTCTTTGCCCTCAGGCAGCACCACGACCTTTGCGTCCGCACCCATCTCAAGCACGACGTTTACGCCGCGCTCTGCCGCATTGAGGCCTGCCGCGTCGCCATCCAGCACCAGCGTCACCCCGTCGCCGTAGCGGTGCGCGAGCGAAACCTGCTCACGGGTCAGCGCTGTGCCGAGCGGCGCTACGGCGTTGTCAAAGCCGGCCTCGTGGGCCGCAATGACGTCGGTGTAGCCTTCCATCAACAGGACGCGCCTGGTTTCTTTCAGCCGCTGAGATTGGGCTAGTGTGTCGACCCCGTACAGCAGCTTCGATTTGTGAAAGAGCAGCCCTTCCGCCGAGTTCACGTACTTCTGGGCCTTCGCTTCCGGATCAAGCAAGCGCGCACCGAAACCGACAATGCGCCCTCGCGGGTCACGAATCGGGAACGTAATGCGCCCGCGGAAGAAGTCGTACCAGCCGCGCTCGTTCTTTTTGCACAGCCCTGTCGCGAGAATTGTGTCCTCGTCAAACTTCTTCAGTGCGGCGTCACTCTGCCGGTGGTACTCATCGGGCGCGTATCCCAGCCCCCAACGTTCCGCCACTTCACCGCCCAGCCCGCGTGCTTCCAGATACGTCTGCGCGTCTTCATTCCGCGCCAGGTTCGATACAAAGCCGCGCTGGGCCCAGTCCATCATGTCGAGTGCGCGGGCCCTTACACTGCGCTCTTCTTTGCTGGGGCCGCGACCGCCTTCAAACTGAAGGGTTACGCCGCCACGATCTGCCAGCTTTTCCAAGGCCTCACGAAAATCGAGCTTCTCGTACTTCATTACGAAGTCGATGACGTTGCCATACTCCGAGCAGCCGAAGCACTTGTAGGTCTGGCGCGTCGGCGACACAGTAAATGAAGGCGTTTTCTCGTCGTGGAACGGGCAGTTGACCCAGAACTGGCTGCCGCGTTTCTGCAGCGGTACGTAGGCATTGACTACGTCGACGATATCGTTGGCCCGGCGAACCTCCTCAACACTCTCGCGCGCAACTCTTCCCAATTCGTTCTGTCCTCAACCCTTACGAATAAGGGCTCCATCTTCTCGCACTGCCTGAATGGCAGAAGTCAACGATCAGTGAAACGTACCACACGATATGGGGATCGTCAAATGGGGGACTTGACAAACACGATGATTTACAACTTCGTATAACCTGTTGTCATTACTAGACTTGAGTTGTATTCCAAACACCGTGGCGCGCCTTTGCTTGACATGCGTTTTATTGTGAATACGCTTTTTGGCTCGATTCTCGGCTAAATGCTGAAGGCAAGCGGCCGGGATTTTCGTTTAGTAACAGACAACAGCCACGCCCCTATCGTCTAGCCGGCCTAGGACGGAGCCCTCTCAAGGCTCAAACACGGGTTCGAATCCCGTTAGGGGTACCATTCGACTCGCGCGGCACTCTTCACGGAGTGCCGCGCTCGCTCATGGCAAGCCCCGCCGCGATGAGTCACGGCAGTCCTAAGGTTTATCAATAATCGCAGCTAGCCAGCGGCAGAATTCGTCTCGTGGCTCTTTCGTCTGCATCTCATCCGGTTGCTTCACGATTTCAGAGGCTGTTTCAGGGATTTCCACGCTGAATGTGGAAGTCACCCACTCTCGGTACTCCGGATCGTCAACGCCGGCAACGTCCCCATCCGCGCTGGGTGCGGTATCGAATTCGAAAGGCCAGCACAATTCGTCGTAGCCAATCGCGGTCAACCTCAAGAAGTCCACTGGGTCGGCTGCGAGGACACACGTTAATGTTGATCCAGAACCTGAGCCGAGATGAACAAACTTCTGCCCACCGCTGCCATCTAGCCAGATTCCGGCCATGGAACCGTCGGCACCAGTTCTTGCAATGATCGAAACGCGCCCGATCACTTTCGGGTCGTCTGTTCCGAACCAATGGTGAAGATACTGATTTCCTTCTGGCATGAAGTAAAACTCAGCGCCCCTTGGCGCTTCGCCATGTCTTACTCCATGGTGTTCAACCACTCGGCCGCTGCGTTCCAGCCAATTAAAGAGCTGTTCAAACTCATTCGGCAGGCTCATACCCGGACACAGGACTGCTCTGAACTCATCGGCAAAGGACATGGGCTATACTGTATTCTAGGGCCAACCCAAGGCCTAGTGTAGTTTAGAACAAAGCGTGGACGCCTGATCCGATGGGTCAAACGCGGCTTGCAGGCGTTCGAAACACCACGAGCAGCACGGTGCCGCCCACCGCAATCGTGGTGCTGAAGGCGACTGCGAAGTAGAAGATGTTTCGCCTCATGAGGCTGTGCGGGCTGGGTTCGGGTGGAGACGAATGGCTGTCAGTCGGGAAGAAATCGTGTTGGCATGTCGGGAGGCGCTGGAAGGCGTGCCGTCCGTGCAGGCCACGTTTCTGGGCGGAAGCGAGTCTTTCGGGCGGCAGGACGAGTGGTCCGACATTGACCTCGTTTGTGTTACGGACCCGGCGGATGCAGCCACGATTTTCGACGCCGTCGAAGGCGCATTGGAACAACTCTGCCCTATCGTGCTCAAACTGGTGATGCCGCCCAGCGGTATGTGGCCTGGGTTGACACAGCGCTTCTACCGCCTGCGCGACACCGACGAATTCCTGATGATCGACTTCTGTCAGGTCACGCCGGATCAGGTGGTGACGTTCCTGGAGCCGATCCGCCACGGCACACCGGTCGTACTGTTCGACCGAACGGGCATCATCAAACCCGCGCCGATGGACGCCGACCATGGCGAGCGCCTGTATAAACGCGTTGAGTGGCTGCGTGCGTCGTTCCCGATGTTCCAGAACCTCACGCGCAAGGCGCTGCTGCGGGGCGACGAAGTCGAGGCCATGTATACCTGGGTGTCGCACACTATGCGTCCGCTCGTCGACGTACTGCGTGCGCGGCACAACCCGGAACGATTTGACTACGGCTTCCGCTATACGGGCTACGACCTGCCGCCCGAAGTCGCTGCCAAGTTGCGCGATTTGATGTGGGCACAAGACCGCGACGACATGCTGGCCAAGCTGGACCGCGCGCGCGAGTGGTTCGAGCAAACGCTGGCTGACATCGACGCCTCGGCGACCGACAGCTAGATTGCACCCATGGTTTCCATTGACGACATCCGTAGCGCGGACGAGCGCATCAAGGGCGAAGCCCTTCGCACGCCGGTTCAGACTTCGCACGCCGTGGATGTGCACTGCGGCGCTTCGGTCTTCTTCAAATGCGAGAACTTTCAGCGTGTGGGCGCCTTCAAGTTTCGTGGGGCCTACAACGCGCTCTCACAGTTTACGCCTGATCAGCGCAAAGCAGGCGTGCTCACTTACAGTTCCGGCAATCATGCCCAGGCCATTGCGCTGGCCGGCAGGCTGCTTGGAATCCCGGCTGTGATCGTGATGCCCGACGATGCCCCGGGTGTAAAACTGCGCGCCACTCGTGACTACGGCGCGGAAGTTGTTCTGTATGACAAACACAAGCAGACGCGCGAAGCCCTCGGCAAAGCGCTCGCCAACGAGCGCGGGCTGACGCTGGTACCTCCCTATGACCACCCGGGCATCATTGCGGGCCAGGGCACCGTCGCGCTAGATTTGCACGAGCAAGTGCCTGAGCTTGACGTTCTGCTCGCGCCCTGTGGCGGCGGAGGTTTGCTGTCCGGCTGCGCGGTCGCGACCAAGGCTCTGCGACCCGGCTGCAAGGTCATCGGCATTGAGCCCAGCGCGGCGGACGACGCCACGCGCTCGTTCAAAACAGGAACATTGCAGACGGTGCACAACCCGGAAACGGTGGCCGACGGCGCGCGTACACCGTCGCTAGGTGAACTAACCTTTCCACTGATTCAGAAGCACGTCGACGACATGGTCACCGTCGATGACGCCGCCATCATTGCTGCCATGCGGTTCCTGTGGGAGCGTATGAAACTGGTCGTTGAACCTACTGGCGCGATGGCCTATGCAGCGCTGCATTCCGGTACGCTGCGATTCCCCGGCAAGAGGATCGGCGTCATAATCAGCGGCGGGAATGTGGACCTGGACGCCCTTCCAAAGCTCTTCGTCTAAGTTCGCCTACTCGACTTTGACCCCGTTCCAGAACGCGACGTAGCCCTTGATCTTGCCGGCCGCGTCCTTGGGTTCGGCGTAGTACCACGCAGCGTTTTCGTTGACTTCGCCATCGACTTCCACGTGATAGTAGCTCGCGTCACCCTTCCAGGGGCAATGGCTTGAATGCGCTGAGCCTTTGAAGTGCTCGCGGTTGATCGAGTCGGGCGGGAAGTAGTGGTTGCCTTCGACGACGATGGTGTCGTCACTCTCGGCGATGACCTTGTTATTCCAGATGGCCTTGGGCATGACTTCTCCTCATGATGTTTACTGAATCATGAGAACAGAATTCGGCGAGAGGTTCTTCCTGCAATGACTACTCGCCCGTGCCACGACGATACTCGAACAGGCGCTCGTCCAGTTCTTTTTGCCAATCTTTTGAAGGCATATCGCCGCGACTCATGCGCTCAATCCAGAACTTCATGATGTCCCAATCTCGCTCTTGCCCAGCCACTTTGGCGCGTTCGTTCGCAGCCTCAACCTGAAGCAGGCGAGCTTCCTTATTTTCTTTGTCCAGCGCCAAGGCGGCTGC
>JAGQRE010000178.1 GCA_020425695.1 Planctomycetota bacterium | reverse complement strand
AAGCTCAAGAGGATCCTTGGAGTCTTCCTCAGAAGGCTCTGACTTGCCCTCGCCCTTACCTTCATCGGCTAGGACAACGGACCCATTCACGCAAAAGGACGTGGCGAGCAGGAGAAGCAGGAGCGGGAGGATGGTGTTTCGCATGTGCAGCGCCGAGGGACAAGTACCGGGGTCTTACGGGCTAGGATAAGCCCCCATGCCCGAAACACCAAGGTTATTGCGAATACGCCATCGCGGATTGGTGCTCGGCTAGACACTTTTTCGCGTATGCGGGATTCTGGCCGGTCTCGGGAAGCGCTAGTGAAGACGCCAAATGCAGTGCGCGGCAGACAGAGTCCGCCGCGCACCCATGGCAGGTTCTGGATTACGCCGCGTTGTCGGCCGTCTCACCGTTTGATTCGACGCCGGCTTCCTCGTCTTCTTCGCACGTGAACTCAAGCTCCCACGGGCCTTCCGGCTCAAACTGGGCGAGCGTCAGCTTCGTAATCATTTCAGAGGTATCGACTTCAGCGCCCCAACTGACACGGTCAACCGTGTCCTGAGCGGCTACAAGCTCCGTGGCGCCTTCCTGGCCTGTACTCCAGGTCGCCTTCTCAAGCGACTCTTTGAGCTCCTCAAAGGCTTCGCCGGGAATCAGCGTTCCGTAGCGCCAAGGGGCATCATGTTGAAGGTTCTGGATCGTGGCGGCGTGCTCGCCGTCGATGTAGATGTTTGTCGTTTCACTCACGCGTGTGTCTCCCTGAGTCGCGGATGCTATGGGTTGCGGTTTCAACCGCGCTCGTTGCACCGATTGTCAAGCTGTGGTGAAGGGCCATTTCCCCTCACATGTGTGTCTATGTAATCGCAAACGTCTGAGAGCGCGAGCCGGAAGACGGAATTATTTGCCAGTATCTGCGCGGCGCTCGCCTTTCGGCCATGCTGGCGGGTTTCCGCGCTCATCGATTTCCAAAAATCATGGCATTTCTCAAACGCCGGCCCAAGTTACCAACTGGATGTCAACAAAATTCTGACCCCGAGACCAATGTAAGACTTAAGTCTCTCACCCCGGCGTGTAATCTCCCAAGCTAATACTGAATCGGTGCTTACAGAGTTACTGACACTTGTCCGGCACGCGATTTCGCAAATACCCCCAATTCGCCAACGTTGCCTTGGGCGATTTTTTTGTATCCACCTAACCCGATAGCTGGGCTTCACTTAGCTCCAAGCACCCTATTTCATGGGCTTTCACGGTTGTCGCCCCCGTAGAGTATGCTGCTAGAATCCGGTAGACGGCGACCGCCGTTTTCATTGTTTGAAGGTTGTGGATACCGATGAGCTATCGCGTTCGAAAACTTCCGCTCACGACAACACGCGATGCGCAATCGCGTGGGCGGACGTTGGCGCGATTGTCGCGGCGTCGCGGCAAGTTGCCAAAAAGTGCCTACACAAACTTCCAGGTGATGGCCCGTCGTTTGTCACGCCACCCATTCAAACTTGATCCGGCGACCGAGAGCGAACTGCAGGCACGCCTGAGAAAAGTCAGCAAGTCGCGGCGGTACAGCGAGGCGCTGCGCACGCTGACCCGTGGTGAAGGCTTCGCGGTAGTAGTGCCGGTGCTAAAGGGTGTCGGCGCACCTCGACTCGACGAAGTACTTCGCTTGTTGGCCGGCCTCGAACTTGCGCGCCAGTTGCGCAACCGCCGCATCGGCAAAGTGGTCACGCTGATCTGGCCGTGCATTGATATCGGCGAATGGGATGACGCGGGCGTCAGCGCTATCATGCAACGCAACGGTGAACTTGAGGACATCGGGTTCCGCGGTGGCGACGTCGCTCGCTATCTGCAAATGCTGCGCGGTACACTCCCCGGCACCGGCTTCAGCAGTTTGCTGATGGACCAGATCACACGCGAGGCAGACGAGGACCCGGACGTATTCAAAGCGCGCCTGTTGCTGCGCTGGTTTGACGACGAAGGCGTTACGTGGCTCGCACCGACAACCGACGGCAACTTCGAGAGCAACCTCCGTGTCTGGTTTCGGCGCATCCCGATGGTCGCAGCCGTGGGGACCGGCTCGCCCACCGGCGGAATCCCGCCCGGCGAACCTGTGCCCTTTCCGGGTGTCAGCGCGACGATTATTGAAGGCAAGGTCGAAAGCTGGCTCGACAAATTTGCGCTGCAGCCCGAAGAAGTGCTCGCAGGAGAAGTCCGCCCCGACGCGGCAAGCCACCGCCACCTGCCCGAGGACGTCCCGACTGTCGTGAACTTGGCGAAAGAACAGGTATTGGGCACGATCCTGCGCCTCGAAATGGGACTGGAAGAACTCGGTTTCCACCCGGAGTCCGAGATTAAGAAAGCCCTGACGAACACCGATATCGGGTTCGACAAACTTCGCCAGCGCGCCGTTAGCGAAGCCTCGCGTGAGGTTGACACCAATGCGAAGCAACTCAGCAAGCTGTTCCGGTACATGCTGCCGGACGGACGCCCGCAACAGGAAGTCATGAGCCTGCTGCACTATCTGGATTTCTACGGCCCTGACTTTCTGGACGGGCTGAGAGACGTATTGCAGTTCGACGACGTAAGACACCAGGCCGTGTATCTGGCCGAGGAGTGATGCGACGAGTTGATGGTTGGTAGTTGATAGCGACTGCCGGCAGTTACCACCAACTACGCGCTACCAACTGAAGAATCGCGGTACGTGTGACGCCATGTTGCACGTGCAAGGCCCGGGGAGTTTGGCGGCTTCCCGGGCCTACCCTATTTGTGGGTAACAGTCAGTGGTGCCCCCTGTAGGCTCTCGCATCCTTCGGTAGAGTGACTAAACTGCGGGTATGCAGCAGACCTCACAAACAGATCTGCAGACCATTCGGGCAGCGCTTGAGGCAAATTCTCGCCTTACTTCGCTGTCTGGTGCCGCGTTGATTGCCTCGGGCGTGCTTGCGTTCTTCGCAGCTGGGCTTACCGCTCAGTCCGGCGTAGCTGAGCCCGCAACACGCGTCGGCATTTCGACTGACCTGCTGTATCGTCTGATCATTCTTTGGGGCTCGACGTTACTTCTTTCCGTTACGCTGAACCTATTGGGCATGATGTACCGCTCGCGCAAAGACGGCCAACCACTCGCGGCGCGTTTGGGGCGGCGGGTTCTGTTCGCGATGCTGCCTGCGCTTGCGGTTGGCGGCGCGATGACGGCCGGGCTGACCCTGCAAGGTCACCTCGATTTCATCTTCGGCGTCTGGATGCTTTGTTACGGCGCCGCCCTGATTGCCGCCAGCGCGCACTCGCTCACCAGCGTGCGTATGCTTGGCGTGTTTACGCTGATTGGTGGCGTGCTCGGCGTGATCCCGGGTTTGAACCTCGACTTCATCATGTATACGAGCACCTTCGGCGCCGGGCACTTCCTGCTGGGCGTGTGGGTTGGAGTACGCTATGGCTGGTAAAATCAGGGCAGCTGCGATTCACACCGCGCTTGAGCTTGACCCGATTATCCATGAACGGGTTCGCTTGGCGATTCTGTCTGCACTGGGTACCCACGGACGTCTGAGCTTCAATGAACTCAAAGCGCTTACGGACGCTACCGACGGGAATCTCAGCACGCACTCACAGAAGCTCGAAGCGGCCGGCTATGTACGCAGTATGAAGGGCGTCTTCGGCGGAAGGCGCAGCAAGACCAGCTACGAAATCACATCTGGTGGACGCCAGGCCTTGATGGATTACCTGGATTCACTGGATCGTCTGATGGGTGAAGTTCGGGGCAGATAGAGGCGACGCTCACACAACCGCTTCGCCACAGAACCTACGGAGGCCAAGATGGCTGTATCGGAATACGTTGTAGTTGAGCGCATCGTGAACGCGCATGAGCGTCACGAGGCCGACAAGAACAACCCCGGGTTCTCGGGCGTGGACTCCGAATCGATGATGCTGCGGAACTATGCGCAGCAGGGATATCGCCTGGTCAGTGTCATCACGGAGCGCGTCAGCAACGATGACTCACGACGCGTCTTCTACCTGACTCGTGATGGCTAGGGCTTACCCACCGCGCTTTCGACTGGAGTCTTATGCGCGTTATCTGTGCACCTGACAAATTCAAGCAATGCTGCACTGCGGCCGAGGCCGCTGAGGCACTTGCCTCGGGCGTTCTCAGTGTCGTACCTGACGCAGAGGTCATCCGGTTGCCGGGTGCCGACGGCGGCGATGGCACGCTGGATGTACTCCGTGACGCGTTCCCGAATCGTCGTGAGCTACGTGTGCAGGATGCGCTGGGGCGAGAGATCGACGCCGCCTTCGCACTGAATGCTGATGGAACCGTCGCACTGATTGAGTCGGCCCAGAGCTGCGGGCTAGCGCGCCTGCCTGATGTTGATCGCAACCCGGCCGTAACCCACACCTATGGCGTAGGGCAACTCATACTCGCTGCCCTGGACGCAGGAGTAAGAGAGATTGCCATTGGGCTTGGCGGTAGTGCCACCAGCGACGGCGGAACCGGCATGGCCCGCGCGCTGGGTGCCAGATTCTTCGATGAGTCCGGCGCCGAAATTCACCCGGCCGGCGAGACGCTGGTCAAGGTCCGCAAGTGCGACCTCTCGGGCATCGACTCACGCATTGCGCAGACGAAATTCCGCGCCTTGTGTGATGTGATGACGCCGATGCTCGGCCCTGAGGGGGCCAGCCGCAAGTTTGTTGCACAGAAGGGCGGCACAACCCGCACGATGTACAAACTGGAAGAAGGCCTCGCCATGCTTCATCTCGCGGTGACGGAGGCCGGCGGGCGGGGAAACGGACTTGAGCCCGGCACCGGCGCTGCGGGCGGTCTTGGCTTCGGGCTGTACTCGATGTTCGGCGCCGAGCTTGAGCCGGGGGCTGACACGGTCCTTGAATTGATCGGCTTTCGCGACTTACTCGATGGAGTAGACCTCGTACTCACAGGTGAAGGTAGCTACGACCACCAGACCGAAGACGGCAAACTGATCGCCGCTCTGGCCGAAGACTGCAAGTCGAATGGCGTGCCGCTCGTAGTGCTCGCCGGTGAAGTTGCAGCTGACGTAAACATAGACGGCGTATCCGCGGCATTCGGCATTAGTCCATACGGCGCACGTAGGCAGGACAGCCTGAACGAAGGCAAGTCCAACCTGCAAAAGCACGCTGCTTACGTAGCGCGATTGATGGCGAACCGAAGCTGACATGGCTCTGTTGCTTTGGTCTGGCTCTGCGATACTGCACACATGCACGGGATCATCTCTGGGGCTATTCTTGGCGTCGCTGTCATCGCCTTCATAGGCGTGTACCGTAGCATCGGGAACTGGAAGACCACCAAGCGCCGTCCGCCGGGTTGGGTGCTTGGCATCCAGGTCGGGCTTCAACTGCTGCTTGGGTTTGTCGCGCTATTCTTCGCACTCTGGATCATGTTCGTTGGGGCTTGATCGGGGCGCCCAACAGACTGGCGCTGGCACGCACTTTCGGTAAGTTGGCAGTATCGTTTTTGAACACAGGTTTAAACTACCATGACTGAAATCGAACGCGAAGTGATGGAGCAGGACGTGCTGCTCGTCGGTGCCGGGCCTGCGAATCTGGCCTGTGCGATCAAGCTGAAGCAACTGATCGAGAAGCACAACGAAACCGCGAGCACACCCCTCGAAGCCGAGATCTCGATCATTGAGAAAGCGCCCGAGATCGGCCACCACCAGCTTTCGGGCGCGGTCATGGACCCGAAGGCCATCGTCGAACTCTTCCCGAACTGGAAAGACGACGGCTTTCCGATCGAATCTGAAGTCAAGAACGACGCGATGATCGAGCTGAAAGGCGCAAAGAAACGCAGCGGCCCGAAATTTGTTCCGCCCGCGATGCGCAACCACGGCAAGTACATCGTCAG
>JAGQRE010000177.1 GCA_020425695.1 Planctomycetota bacterium | reverse complement strand
GGCGACGTGGTTGGTCGCCCGGTGAAGCTCGTTGACAAGCGTGGACGCGCGATCCGCAAGTACGTCGTGACCTACGAAGCCGGTGACAAGATTTCGCAGGCTGAATGGGATGTATGGAAGCGTCGTCTTGGGCCGGGGCTCCTGTCCCGCTACAGCAACCTCGACGGCATCACGGATCGCACCTTGACGGCCGATGACCCGGTCATCGGTCTGCCCAAGATCAAGATGGGCAACTTCATCGGTGACGAAGACGATGGCAACCCGGAAGAAATCCAGCGCGGCATCGATACAGGTCGCCGTGGCCCGCAGGGTGAAGTGATTCTTGACCTTCAGCAGTACACCACGGGACGTCGCTACGACCCGAAGAAGGTTGACCCGGAAGACTTCATGCGTGACCCGGACGGTGAGTTCACGACGAACCGTGAAGCCCCGTTGCCGCCCGGTGTTCGTTTGAACTCAGGTGAAGAGTATGTCTACGCGCCACTGGGCAACGCCGGTGACGGCGCCATGCCGGTACCGTCATTCGACCAGTACGGTGCATGGGAAGATTACTTCGATGAGCTTTCAGGCTCGCGCATCCCGCTGACAGACGCCGAAGGAAACCTCGTCCGTGATGAACAGGACCAGATCCTCTACCTGAAAGAGTACGAGTACGAGTACGTCTACCTTTACGAGTTCGAGACGATCCCGCAGGACGATGACGGCTTCAAGGGTGAGTACGGCGGCGACCGCTTTGAGCTGGTCAAAGAGACGATCGACTTCGCCCGCACCAAGCAGAAGGTTCGCAAGCTGAACGGTGACCAGTGGGTGGGAGAAGAAGTCGAAATCGTGCTTCCGCTTCAGCGTCTCGTGTTCCGCGAAGAGACCGTGTACGAGCCGAAGATCGTCGATGGTTATCGCGCCATGAATGAGAACGGCCAGGTCACCGAGATCACCGAAGAGCAGTACAACATGATCAACGAGGCCTTCAATCCGCAGGACCCGGAGGCCAAGGCGCAGACCGTCTGGCAGAGCGGTAGTGATTTCAGCACCGAGCGCAGCGACGGCGCGGTGAAGGTCAGCAACATCACTACCGTCAAGGTTGTCGAATCTGAGCCCAGTACCGACAAGGTGGTCGTGGGTGTTTACACAGAAGGTCGCCAACTCAAGGACGGCGAGACGGCCGAGACAGAAGAAGAAGCGAAGCAGCGTGTTATCGACGCGGGCGGCACAGTTGAACCACGTGAAGTACTGCGTTACGTCAACCGCTTCAAGAACGACCACGTAGCAAGCGACAGCAACGACATCCGCGGCAGCGGTCCGCGCGATGATGAGTTTGACGAAACGGACCGTAGTGACAACGGTATCGACATGGACAAGACGTCCAAGACATGGAGCCGCTGGACCGTTCCGCCGCCGATGGTTTATCTCGACGACAATGGTGAATGGCAAGTGCTGACGCGCCTGGCTGATGAAATCGGACCGGCGAATCGCTGGGACGGCGCCGATGCGCCGCGCTTCCTGACACGGTACATCAGTGAGATGTGGGGCGTTGCTGTCTTCAAGGGCGTCACACGTGATTGGGACTACGCGAATGTCTTCGTAAAGGGTCTGCGCGGTCAGGTCAGCAACGCGGGTCTGGAAGTGGACACCACGGTCAGCAACATGCCCAGCCCGGCCGATGGCTCGACCGAAGTCAGCAAAGCGTTCTTCAACCCGCGCTATGTGGCCGAGGATTGGACCTACCGCGTGCGTTACGAGCGCCTGGGTGACGAGTTCGAAAACTACCGGGACCTGATCCGCCGTGTACGCTCATTCTGGTACCGAGAATCCGACCGTGACCTGTCGGGCGGCTAGTCAGAGCTAAAGCAAAGCTAACCAACAAGCGCGCCAATCGGCGCGCTTGTTGCATTCTGGTGCCCGATCTAGCCTGTGCAGGCTGTGTATAGAAAATATACAGTGGCCTGCTCGGGCGCGGGATTGGTAACCCCGTTGAAATGTATGTTTCCAGCATTTGGTAGCTACTGCTAGCTTGGTTGCCCAGGTATCCAGATTGCCGAAATGTATAATTACTATACGTGTGATCCCGGAGGCAGGTTTTCATTCTGACTCTCGATCCACTCGTAGCGCCGAACTGGCCCCGGACAGCGCTTTGGCACGGTTCATGCGCATAGACAGGTGAAAACAGGTCATCTGGCTTGGTTGGAAACCGTGTAGGAAACACAGTTTACACCCATGCGAACGGAGTTACCGCCGATGAAGTTGCTCATCTCCCTGAATGGTTCAGTCTCCGAGTTTACTCCTGATCCGAACCTCGGGATCATCACCGTTGGACGCGCTGACAACAGCGACATCTCACTAATGAATGAGAAGGCTGCCTCGCGTGAGCACCTCACACTCGAACGCACCGTTGATGGCTGGAAGCTCGTGGATCAGATGTCAGCCAACGGGACGTCCCTGAACGGCGAGAAGGTGAACTTTGCCTTCATCAAAGACGGCGACGTGATTCAGGTCGGCGAAGCGAAAATTCAGGTTACAGGTCTTAACCCCGCTCCCGGGGCGAAGCCGGCGCCCGCCCGTCCAGTGAGACGGGCGGATGCGCCGAGGGCTGCCATACAGCCCGGCGAGTATGCCGAACACGACCTCGCGCCTATCCCGCCAGCCAAGAGCCCTGTCCCGGCCTTGGTGGCCCTCGTCATTATCGTCCTTGTGCTGGGTGCCGGCGGTTACTTTGTCGTCTCACAGATCGGCACAGGCGGTGGCGGCGAACAGGTTGCCGACCAAGGGCAGACCGGCCCCCGACAGGCCGAGCTTTCTGATGAAGAGAAGGCCGCGCTGAAAGTCGCCGAGGGGATCGTAAGCAGCGACAGCAGCACGATCGAAAAGATCCAGGACCTTGAGGGGCTGCAGGCCAAGCTCAAAGGCAAGCGGGGTAGTAAAGCGCTCAGCGACATTACCGACATGAAGGCAAAGCTGACCCGCAGCCTTGATGGCGAAATCACGGTCTACGTTCAGGATCAGCTTGCGGGCGCACAGACCGAAGGCGAGTCAGACAATTACGCCGATGCTATGGCGCAGGTTGATGAACTGAAGGCCTACCTTGAAAGTGACCCGCTTCTCGCCAGCCTCGGCAAGGCACACAAGCTGAAGATTGAGCAAGCCGTTTCGCAACTCACGGCCGGCAACACGTCTTTCCTCGCTCGCAGCTACAACAAGATGTGGGAGTACGCAAACCAGCACCGCTACGACGAAGCGATTGCCCTGTGTGATGACGTCGTTGCCCGTGCCTGGTTTGAAACAGGGGCGGAACGCGAGGCTTACGCCATTGAGCGCAAGAAGATCGAGGCCATGAAGGGCGGCACGGTTGACGAAGCCCCGGTCGTTGAGAACCCGGACAAGACCGATACACCAAGCATCCTCGACAAAGTGAAGAAGGACGAGGGGCGTCTGCCGGGCAAGAACCCGCTGCTGCCCAATGGTCGCCGCTCAGAGCAGGAGATTCTTGCTTCGCTGCAGGCAAGCCTTGTCTCGGCCGCCAAAGAAGGTCGCCTGACCAGCCCGCTGTTCTTCTGGAAGGGCAAGAAGGCCAAGATCAAGGGTGCCGATGACAAGAAGCTCACGCTCGAAGTTTCGTCAGAAGACAAGAAGACGGGCGAAGAATTGGTCTACCGCACGTCTGCCAAGTGGGAAGACGTGAAGCCTGAAGACATGCTGCAGCTTTACGATCGCACACCCGAACTCACGGACACCGATAAGCTGGCAATCGTGATCTACTGCTTCGACAGCGCATTCATGGACGAAGCTGCCCAGCGTGCCTTCCAGTTGTTTCAGCTTCGCAACGACTGGAAGGAAGCGATCGACACTCTCATTGCGACCAAGCGCAAAATCGCGATTCCCAGCGAAGGCTTCGTTGAGTACGAAGGCGCGCTGATCACGCCGGATGAAAAAGAGAACGCGATCTTCTACGCCGAACTGCGTGCCGTGCTTGAGCGCTTCGAGAAGGGCGTCGGCAACAAAGACAAACGCAAGCGCGAAGACGCCGAAAAGGCCTTCGTTGAGCTACTCGAAATGGGCGACCGTGCCGTGAAGCCGGCCGTTGAGATTCTTCAGGGTGTCCTCGACAAGGAAATGGAGAACGCCAAGAAGGCTACCGGCCTCATGAGCAACGACAAGGCGAAGATGGACAGCCTGCTGGCTGAGCTTGATCGCCGTCGCGCCTATGCCCTTGAACTGATCATGGACGCTGAGAAGTATCCGTACCCGTACGGCCCCAACCAGGCCGAAGTGCAGGCCGATGTTGACGAGCGTGTCGCGGCCGTGCGCGAAATCTGGAACGACCCCGCCAAGTTTACGGGACAGACGAACCCGGAATTCGACGCGATCATGGAAAAGATTCAGGCGATTGCGCAGCGCATGGCGACGATTGACCCGGCGCAGGACTACTACAAGCAGACGCCGGAAGAGACCGTTGAGTACATCTCAAACATCGCGAACGAAGCGCTGTCGATTCGCAACTACACTGGTGACGACACCAAGAAGCAGTCGCTGTACAACACCAACGTGAAGGTGATGCAGTACAACGAAGATCACCCAACCGGCGCGACCCATGCGGATGCAGAAAGCCGCGAGCAAGTCCGCATCACGAACGAATACCGCATCATGTTCTCGCGCGTTGCCCTGAAGATTAACGACAAGCTGTTCTGGGCGGCGCACCACCACAGCCGTTACTGTGTTGAGCACAACGGCGGACAGATCGCCCACGTAATCGAGGGCGAGCCCCGCGGTGCCGGCCCCGGCGACCGCATGCGCTACGAGGGTTACAGCGGTGGTGGCGGCGAGAACATCCACATGAACAGCGGCACGCCGACCGCACTTAGCAGTCACAACTCCTGGTGCCACAGCAGCGGTCACCATCGCAATATTCTGACGCCGGGCTGGCGCGTGCTTGGCTCGGCCCGCTGGCAGACTATCTGGACGCAGAACTTCGGCGCCCAGGATGAAGGTGACCAGAACGCCGTAAGCAAAGGTGGCGAGTAGGAATAACGCAGAAATAGTCAGGCAGTGGTGCCCAGCGCTGCCAGACTAGGAAGGGCCGGCCCTCCCGAGCCGGCCCTTCGTGTATTTGAAGATTCGCGGCGGTTTAGACCTCGGCGAAGAAGTAGGGCTTGAGGCACTGAATGCGTTCCTCGTAGCCTGTTGGGTCTAGCAGCCAGGTGGCGGCGCTGAGGCTGCTGAGCAGGCTGTTGCCGTCCTGTGGCGTAAAGCAGAAGCCGTAGACGTCGGTGCCGTCGATGACAGTCAATGCCTCGTGCGGAATCACTGTCTGGTTCAGGATGCGCCCGAAGAAGCCGTGGTCGCGCCCGAAGCTGAACACCTGGTTGGCGCTCTTCTTATACGTGGTCGCCTGGCGGTCATCGGACTTGATGATGTTGATCAGCTTCTCAACGCTGGTTGGCTGCTTCACCTTCAGGTGATAGCGCAGCATGTGCATGTACTGGGTCGGGACCTTGATGGCGCTGCTGAACAGGTTTCGCAGCTCCCAGCCCTTGGTCTTGTACAGGTGGTAGGCGTCGCGGGCGTGGTGGGTGCCGAAGTGCTCGTCCTTGTGCTTGCCGGCTTCGGGGCTGGCGATGTAGCCGTCGTCCTGGCTTACGTCGTTCGCACGGCGCATGCAGACAAAGTCGGCTGAGACCAAGTTCTCGGGGTCGTCCTTGCCGTTCATGCCGAACATCTTGATCAGCGCAGTCAGGTTGTGCGTGTTACAGCTTACGACGTGAATGAACTTGTCTTCACCAGGGACGAGCGTCTCGTCGTTGATGCCCCGGGCGTACATCTTGCCGAAGCCGAATTCGCTGCCTTGCGCGATGTAGCCTTTGCCGCCGTGTTCCGCAGCTTTGGCGTAGTACTGCTCCTTGTTCGCGAGCCCGGCGCCGCTGGGTGTGCAGTCAATGACGACGGCCGCGCGCATGATGGCTTCTTCGGTTTCGAATTCGGCCTTGCAGCCCATTTTATCGAAGCCGGACATCTGGTCTTTGCCTGTCGC
>JAGQRE010000176.1 GCA_020425695.1 Planctomycetota bacterium | reverse complement strand
GCCCTCGTGCAACGCCACAGGCGGCAGGTCTACAACTTCGTCTACAAGATGGTCGGCAAAGCGGAAGCCGCCGAGGACATCTTCCAAGAGACGTTTCTGCGCGTGATCAAGAACGCGCACACCTATACGCCGCGTGCGAAGTTCACGACCTGGTGTCTGCAGATCGCCCGCAACCTGACGCTGGATTACTTCAAGCGCGAAAGCCTTCGCCAGCACGTCAGCATCGACGCGTCGCCGGCCGGCGACGACCGTAGCATTGCGGGTTTGCTTCAGGGGCTCGATCCACAGAGCCATGAGATACTGCAGTCGCGAGAGCTGATTGACGTCGTGCGTGAAGGCGTCGCGGAACTGCCCGAAAACCAGCGTCAGGCACTGGTGTTGCGGATGTACGAAGATCTGCCCTACGCGGACATCGCCGATGTTTTGGGCAGCCCCGAGGGTACGGTGAAGTATTGGGTACATGAGGCCATTAATTCATTGACGCGTTTCCTGGAACGGCGGGGTTTGAAGTAGAGGATTCGTCCAACGAAACCGGCGACAGGTCGTTCCACATGCTGGAGACCGATTATGGACCCGAAACGGGAACAACTGATAGCCCTGATGCTCGGCGAACTGCCTGCCGAGGATGCCGTTCCTCTCGAAGAGGAGCTTGCGGTAGATGCGGGGCTGCAAAGTGATCGCAGCAAGCTTGAACGCACACTCGCGATTCTTAAGAGCGTGCCATCGGACGACGTGAGTGATGCTGTCGTCTCAACTTTGCTTGCTCGTGCGTCACTGGCTGAAACTGCTTCAGAGACAACAGATGCCCCGGAAGACGAGCCGCTGGGCGAGTTGATCAAGCTTGATTGGGTACGAAGCGTTCTTCCGCGCGTGGCAGCCGTCGTGATGATTGCCTGCGTGTTCGGGCTTGCAGTCTGGTTTACCCCGGGCGGGCTGCCAGAAAGCGTAGCCCACGTCAGTGACGAAGACGGCAGCGCCGTGGTGCTTGATGGCGACCTGGTTGAATCTCGCGCCGGCATGATCCGTCGTATCAGCTTCAACACCGGCGAAGTTCTGATGGACGGAGCATCGGCTGTTCGCGTCAAATCGAACGGGCGATATGCCGCACCGACCTTCGAAGTTGAGCGCGGACGCGTTGTGGTCACGGCCTCACGCACTCCGCTGTCTGTAAGCGTTGCGGGGCGCTCGGTCGAAATGGATGAAGGCGCTATGCTGGCTGTCAACTATGACCGTGCCTATGCAAACATCGCGACTGACGGCTCGGTTGTCGAGGTGCAACGGATGCCCATCGGTGAAGTTGCCATGCTGGGCGAGAAAGCTTACGGCATCAAACTTGACGCAGGCGCCCTGCCTGAAAGCGTTGCGAAGCAGCGTATTACGTTCTACGGCAGCAACCTTGATGCGGCGGCATTCCGCGAGAGTTTCATTGAGTCGGCCGCGCCGTTCGGTGTGACGCTTGATGCGAGCCAGAACTACCTCAAGTACCAGTCACGCGGCGGACGTGTCATTCCGAACGACGAGTGGCAGCTTGAACTTGCCGTGCTGGAAGGGTCCGCCAGTCTGAACGGTACGGGTGAGCCGGTCGGTCTGGACGACAGCGTGGCAAACTTCGTGTCCCTCAACTCAGGAAACACGGCCGGCAACACGCTAGTCGAGCCAATGCAACTTGACGCCAGAGAACTCGACCGTCAGGTAGTGTGGGCCGCGGGCGCAGGCGGTGCGCTTGGTGAGCGTCTTCATGACGTAAAGCCTTCCAGCGAGAACCTGCCGAGTGGCACAGTGATTCACACAGACTCTGTCGTACTGAACGGTGAGATGGGCAAACGCATCTTCAAACTGGGCGGCGACTTTGATTTCCCGCTGCCGGGTGGGCGTAAAGGTCGTCTCGTTCAGGTAACCAGCAGCGGTGCGGTCTTTGAAGTGAAGGATGAGTTCGTCCGTGAGTTCGTTCCCTTTGGCGAACAGGACTAGGCTGTCCGGGTACATTCTCCTGAAACGCACCGTCTCGCGAAAGCGGGACGGTTTGCGTTCCAGGCCCTGATACGGTTAGCATGCCGGCGATCTTTCAACCGAAGGGATACAAATGGTGCGGGCAATCTGTTTGACGCTGATCGGGCTGTGTGGCTTTGCGGGGATTATTAGCGGCGAAGGCGGCAGCATTGACGTTGCTGGGGTCGGCGGTGCTGAAGTGAAGTACGAAACCGTCGAGTACACGCGTGAGCTCTGGATCGGGTTGACGCCAGACGGCATTGAGCAGAAAGCGTTCCTGGCAGCCCTGCGTGCGGCATGCAGCGATACAACGGCTGTGGGCGTTGTGCGGGCTCAGGCGAACTCCGACGTCACCGACGACCCAATTGAAGTCGAAGTACTGGCATCGCTTTCGTCAAAGCAGGGTGTGCGCCGCCTGATTGAAAAGCTGGACATCGATCGTCGCAACACGCGCGTCATTGTGGTGGGTATGTTTGAAACGTCTCTTGTGGCGCTGCGAGTAGGTTCGGATAGCGAATTGGGCGTCGATGGCATCGTCCTGATTGACCCGCCGGTGGGGGATATCCGCGTTGATTCCGACCGCCGTTTTGGCGTTGATGTTTTCCTGGGCTCAAGCTCGAAGACTGAGTTCGAGCGCCAGGAGGGTGACCTTGTGGACCGCTTGGGCAACTGGGGCACGTCGGCCCGGATCATTCACACAACAGACCGCTTCCAAAGCATGACCGAGCATCTTACTGATGTCTGGCAAAAGTTGCGCGGCTACCGCGTGATGCAAGACGACGCCATGGACGGGTCACTGACTGCCGCAAAAGTGACAGCGCGTCTAAAAGGCAGCCAGGTGATCTTCGTGGGTGAGCTCCACGGCAATCCGGGTGCTCATCAAGTTGAACTTGAAGTGTTGAAAGCAATGTTCAAGCAGGGCGGGCCGCTGGCGCTGGCAACTGAGCAGTTCGAGCGCGACACCCAGCAGGCGCTCGATGATTACCTTGGCGGCAAGCTGACAGAAGACGAGTTTCGCAAGAACACACGTGCTTGGCCGAACTATGCGGACTACCGCCCGCTGATTGAGTTCTGCAAGGCCAACAAAGTGCCGGTTATCGCAGGCAACGTTCCGCGCCGCCTGGCCAATCGTGTCTACAAAGAAGGTGTCGAAGTACTCAGCGAGTTCACGGCTGACGAAAAGTCCTGGTCCGCGCCGGAAGTGAATGCAACGACCGGGGCCTACCGCAACAAGTTCTTTGAGGCGATGGGTGGTATGGAAGGGCATAGCGACGCCATGGAGCGCATGTACGCATCACAGTGTTTCAAGGACGACACGATGGCTGAAAGCGTCGCCAACTGGCTGAAAGAAAACCCGAAAGGGCGAGTGCTGCACATCAACGGCAACTTCCACAGCAAGGGCGGTCTGGGTGTGCCGGAGAAGTTGTCCGCCCTGATGCCGGACGTGCAGATCGGGCTGATTACGTGTACGTCGGAAGATGACGAAGAAGCCGCGCCTGAAGAATGGATTATCAAGGTGCCCGCGCCGCGTCCGATGCGCCGCAGCGAGTCGAATGCCGGTGGGCATTGATCGCGTAGCTTGACCCGGTACACCGACTACCGCAAACTCGCCGTCGAATGCATGTCAGGGGTAAAACGTGGCCAAGCGCGTCGTAAAGAAAAAGGCATCCGTCAGCAAGAAGCCCAAGGCCAAGTCGTCTGGACAACGGAAGTCTGCATCGAAACCCGCGGCAAAGAAGAGCCCGAAGAAGCGCGCCAAGGCTGCTGCAAGTCCGAGCAAGAAACCGAAGAAGATTCAGCCCTCGAAGGCGGGTAAAAAGCCGGCAAAGCGCACAGCATCATCCTCGCTTTTCGGCACAGACGGTGTACGTGGGCTCGCAGGCGCGGGGCCTCTCTCACCGGAGAACATCTTGGCGATTGGGCGAGCGCTGGGGCGCTACTTGGCCGAACATACCGAGGGCAAGGGCCGTCCCATCGTTCTGCTGGGTGTCGATCCCCGCCCAAGCGCGGATCTGGTCGGAACGACGCTCGCGGCCGGGCTCGTCGCGGAGCACTGCGACGTCCACTGGCCGGGCATGATGAGTACGCCCGAAGTTGCCTTCCTGACAGCGCACGGCCCGTTTGCTGCGGGTATTGCCGTCACCGCGAGTCACAATCCGTCTACCGACAATGGCATCAAGATATTTGGCAGTGACGGCTTCAAACTGGCCGAGCCTATCGAGAAACGAATCGAGAAGGCGGTGACGTCAGGCAAAACCGTCGGCAATGCCAGGAGCCTGAACGATCGATTCGGCTGGCTGCATCTGGGACGTGAGCGCCACTATGAGACGTTCATCCTGAAGACGTTCCGCAAGAGCTTCGCGGCTTTGAAGAAGCGTCCACTGGCGGCCGTAATCGACGCAGCATACGGCGCGCGCAGTATCGATTTGCAGATTCTCAGCCAGCTGGCGCACAGCCTCGCGTTTGGAAAGAGCTCACCGGAATTCCGCGTTGGTTCAAGCATGAAAGCCAGCGGCGAAGCGGCCGACAACGCGCTCGATGTTTACTTCCTGAATGCCGCATCACCGAACCAGCCTGAAACGCATTTCCTGATCAACAAAGAATGCGGTTCGCTGCACCCGAAGGGTTGCGCACATGCGGTGCGTGAACTGAATGCCGACATCGGCATCTGTTTTGACGGTGATGGCGACCGCTGCGTGCTGATCGACGAAACGGGCAGTGTCTGCGACGGCGACCATATGCTGTTTCTGCTCGCTGCGGACATGAAATCTCGTGGTGTGCTGAAGAACGACACTGTCGTTTCAACCACGATGGCCAACCTCGGGCTTGAGCGTGCGCTGGCCAGCATCGGCGTGAAACTGGTCCGGACGGATGTCGGCGACAAATACGTATTCGAGGGTATGAAGAAGCATGATGCCGTGCTCGGCGGTGAGCAAAGCGGGCACTTGCTGGTCGCGGACGAGAAACACTTCATCGGCGACGGGCTATACACGGCACTGCGAGTCATTGAGGTTATGCTGGACTCGGGACGCAGGCTGTCAGATCTGGCTTCCCCTGTGGTGAAATTCCCGCAGTTGATCACGAATCTGCGCACCACTAGCAAACCGGCGTTGGGCTCATTGAAGACGCTCAAGAAAACACTGAAGGCGATTGAGTCCGAACTCGGGAATCGCGGGCGTATCAACATCCGTTACTCGGGGACGGAACCGCTACTGCGAATCATGGTTGAAGCGCAGGATGCCGGCACATTGGAATCAGTCACAAAACAGCTTAGCGCGGCTGCACGCAAAGACTTGAAGTAGCGGCCTGACACAGCGGACGAAGAGGCGTCGTCACTGACTTGGTCGCCATACCAGAAGACTCCATGAACGGCATCATCCTGGCAATCGAATCATCAGGCGACGGCGGCGGCTGCGCGGTGCTGCGCGGTGGGGAAGTACTGTCAGAGATCGAGGTCTCCGGCGCCCGAAAGCACGGCTCGGAGTTGATGCCGTGTATCGACAAGGCGTGTGTTGACGCGGCGATCAACCGGCCTGACGTCGACGTCATTGCCGTCAACTGCGGGCCGGGAAGTTACACCGGGCTGCGCATCGGCATGGCGACGGCCTCGGCGATAGGCTACGCGCTGGATAAACCGGTGGTCGGCGTGCCGTGTTTTGACGCGATGGTATTGCAGTACGTGATGGCGGACGACTTCGACGTCGCCCTGAAGCGCGAGCTTTGGCCGGTGCTGGATGCCAGGCGCAACGAAGTCATGACCGCACGTTTCGAGTACGACAACGGCAACTGCGAGCGCGCATCCGGCGACAAGCTGGTTGAGCCCGCCAAGCTGCATGAAGAGAGCGCCCATCAGGCCATTGTGTTCGGCACCGGCGTTCCGCCCTACGAGGGCGTGTTCAGTCACGAACATCTGTTCATCGATCAACGCGAGTTCGCGCTTAAGCCCGCCAGCGTTGCCTTGCAGGCGTACCGCCAGCTTGCAGGCATCGACGACCCGGCCAACATTGAGCGTACGCTAGTTGAGCCTCGCTATTTTCGACGCGTGCTTGCCAAGACGATAGAAGAGCGCGCAAACGAGGTGTGACCTACGCGCTTTATTCGACGCGGCCGGCGCACTAATCTCTGGTTACTGAAATCTGACCTC
>JAGQRE010000175.1 GCA_020425695.1 Planctomycetota bacterium | reverse complement strand
TCTGCTCACGCTCGGCCGCTTCTCTCGGGCTGATCCATTCGTCGAGTTCGTCTTTCACCCACCCTGCGCCCGCCAAGGCTTCTTCGTTCAGCGGGTCGTACTTCACGGCCAATTCGAACGCCGCCCGTGCGCGGGCCGGTAACTCCAGCTTCTGCGCGTACTCACCCAGCTTGACGTATTCTTCGGCCGCCTCACGGTGCAGCTTGTCGCGTGCCTCGGTAAACTCTTCTCGAGTCTTCGGCTCGATACCCTCGGCATCCGTTTCAGGTGGCGCCCGCTTTTCGTCGCGAACCCACTGCTCAACACCATCGACTTTCTTCTGCCGGTAGCCGAGTTCCTTCATGGCCTTCTTGTGTTCCGGCACAAGTTTCAACGCACGGGCGAGTTGATCATGGGCACCGGCATTCAGCCCAACTTTCAAGCACCAGCGTGCCAGACTCACGTGGGCATCCGCGACGCCCTCATTGGTCTTCTCAGCACGTTCATTGAACTTCTGGATTGCCTCTGCTGACTCAGCTTCATCGGCGACAACGAAGCTGGATGTCAGAGCCAGCAGGACAAGGATGGAAAACACGCGCATCATTTTACTTTGCCGCTCTTTCGCGGCTTCTTTGACCCGGGGGTCTTCACCCGGATACCGTCTTTCTTCTCTGACTTCCCGGGCCTGGACTGGTTGGAAGTCGCCTTCCCAGCCGATTGCTTCGGCGGCTGTTTCATCGTCGGACGCTTCATCGTTGGGCGCTTGGTGGCCTTCTTCAACTCAGTGGTTTCTTCGATGTCGTCAACATCGTCTGTACCAACCACGCAGTTTCGCCCGCGATCCTTCGCAACGTACAGCGCAGCATCGGCGCACATGACCAGATCGTGCGCTTCGGAGGCATGCCGTGGATAGCTGGCTACGCCAAAGCTGGCCGTCACGCCAATCTTCTGACCGGCCGGGCCTGCAACGACAACCTTGCGTTCAACGCCAATGCGCAGGCGTTCAGCCAGTTCGAGGGCATGGTCGTAGTCGGTCTGTGGCAGTAGCAAGGCGAATTCCTCACCGCCGTATCGCGCCGGTAAGTCGGTGACTCGAACCAATGCCGACAGCAGTAGGGCTGTCTGCTTGAGCACACGGTCACCGGTCTGGTGTCCGTACGTGTCGTTGAAGCGCTTGAAGTGGTCGATATCCAGCATGATCAGCGACAGCGGGTTGTTATAGCGCTCGGCGCGCTCAATCTCTGAGCGCATCACTTCCTGGAAGTGTCCATGGTTGTAGAGCCGTGTCAGGCTGTCACGCTGCGCCCTATCCAGCACGTTCTGGTAGATCAGCCCGTTGTTGATTGCCAGCGCCGCCTGGTTGGCAAACATCTCAAGCATGGTCAGGCGTTCCGGACTGACTTCCTGTTTCCGGCTTGACGCGTCAACTACTATCACGCCTATGGCCTCACGGTCGGCCAACAGAGGCGCGGCCGCGAACTTCTTGAGTGGGAAGTGCTTCGCAATCGCCGGATGAACATGCAGGTGTGGGTCTTCCTTCATGGTCTCGTGGGTGACTGTCTCGCCGGTTCGTACCGCGTGAACGAGGATGCTGGTCTCGTCGCCCAGCGGGACTTTCACGCTACGTACAAGCTCGGACAGGTCACCCCAGCGCCTCGCCAGTACTGGTTGCGTGCTCTCGAGTGATTTCTGCAACGGCGCGTCGTGCGATGTCAGCCCGCGCCAGATTCCCCATGCGTCTCTAAGGCCGATACTGTCCACGCAAATCTGGCCTATCAGGTTCTCTCGGTCCTGATCAACGGTGAAGATGATCGCATGGTCGTAACTTCCGCCTTCGGCGCTTGTCAGCGCGCTGGCAATGATGAACAGGACTTTCTCAAGGTCCATCGTCTTGCGCAGGGCATTGCTTACCTGCTGCAGCGCCAACAGGTCTTCATTCTGGTGGGCCAGACGCTGCTTCAACAGGGCGCGCTCGGTGACATCCAGCCCGATAATGCTCACGCCGGCCATGCGGGCGTTGTCATCAAGAACGGGGTCCACAACAAAGTCGAAGTAGAAAACTTCGCCGGTAGCAGAGTCTTCTATGCGGACTTCTTTCTCTTCACTCGGCACGCCCAAGGCGATCGTCCGCTGGAAAATGTGGTCGCGGTTGACCTCGGAAATCAGCGGCAGGACTTCATCGTATGGGCAGCCCAGTACCGAAGAGTACGGCTGCCGAAACAAACGCTCAGCTGCGCGGTTGTAGCGTACGACACGCATGTTGGTGTCGAGTACAACCGAGACAATCGATACCTGATCAAAGATACGCTTGGGCTGGGGACCGCCGACATCGATGGTACGGGTACGGCGCTCCAGTCGTTCCTGAAGCGCCGTCTCTTTGGGTTTGCCGGTTATCTTATCGTTGCCCATCTGCGCCCGTCTGCTCACTTGCTACGCGTAGCATTGTCGCAGGCGCAGACAGCAGGTCAATTCCCCGCATTTGCCTTGGCCAACCCATCTTTCATGAACTCACGGAACTCTTCTTTTGTCATGTTAGGTCTGTTTGAGGGCCACCCGAGGCTAGCAAGTTCTTTGCCGTTTGAATCAAGGATCAAGTACACCGGTACAGATCCACCTTCAGGCCTGTAGCGGTTGAAGACCTGTGCGGGCTTCGGGTCGTCCTGGCTGTCCGTGTACTGCGCAATCAATACAAAATCATTCTTCAGAGATTCGAAGATCTCCGGGTCTGGCATGATGGACCGTTCCACGGTCCGGCAGTTCTTTCAGTTGTAGCCCGTAAAGTCGAGAAACACGGGCTTGTTCAGGGCTTTGGCCTCGGCCATGCCTTCGTCAAAATCCTTGTGCCATGGCAGGTCATGGTGGTCGTTGGCTTTGGTACCGCCACTCATCGAAAGCTGAATCCCGCCATTTCGAGGCGGCGGCGGCAGGATGCCCTCCAGCACGTTGCCGTATTTGGCACCAAACAGCCCCGGCAGCATGTACAGAGCGAAGGCGAAGAACGACACGGCAATTACACTGCGCAGTACGCCAATCTGCTTTGTCTCTTCATGGTCGTGAGGCATCCTGAACACACCGAACAGATACAGTGCGATGGCCACGCTGGCAGATGCCCATACGGCCAGAACGACGTAGCGGCTAACGATCTCGGCAGCTTCGACACTCGTGAATGCCTGTTCCGCGGCACTCAGGTACATGATGGCCAGGCCGATCTCAATGAAGCCGAACACCACTTTCATGGCGTTCATCCAGCCGCCAGACTTCGGCATCTTCTTCATTAGACCCGGGAACTGCCCCATGATGAAAATCGGCAGCGCCATACCACTTGCAAAGGCCATCATCGCGAGTGTCGGTACCCAAACGCTTCCTGTCGCCGCCTGTGCGAGGAACGTACCTGCAATGGGGCCCGTGCAGGAGAAACTGATCAACGAGAACGCCGAGCCGCTGAAGAACGCCTTGGCGTATCCGTGACCTTCCTGCTGTGCCCCCATCTGCTTCTTGGTGAACCATTGCGTCATGAAGTTCGGAACGCGCAGTTCAAACATTCCCAGGAAACTGAGCGCGAACACCAGGAACATTATCGCAAGGAACGCGTTGACGTAGCCGTTCGTCGCGATGTTCTGGGCCCCCGTGGCACCCAACGCAAGTGATGTAATCAACCCGAAGAGTGTGAAGGTCGCGACGATACATGTGCAGTAAATGAAAGCCGTGAGCAGCGGCGACTTGCCTTTGCTGGACTGGCTCACGAAGAAACCAATCGTCAACGGTAACACCGGCAGAACGCAAGGCGTCAGCAACGTGATGATGCCGGCACCAAAGGCCGCCAGAAGAAACCAGAACAAACCTGACTGCTCCGGCGAATTCTCACCGTCGACTGTCCTGTTGGTTTGGTCGACCGTTACGACAGCACTGTCGCTACCCTCAGGAGACACCTCGATTGTTGCGACCCAACCGAACATCCTATTCGAGGCGCTAGCGTCCTCGGCGATGAAATCAATGCAGCCAGCGTTGTCACAGAACTGGCCTTTTACGTGCCCCCAGACGCGATACTTCCCCGGTGCGAGGTCACTCGGCACCTTGAAGACTCTGGCAATCACGACATCGCCAATCATGTAGTGATTTCGGTCGAAGGTGCCGTCGAACATATCCTCGTCGTGTTCTTCGTAACCGGGGAATTGCCAGTCACCGTCGGCTACAAGCCCTTCTTTTCCGACAGAGATAATCTCAAGCGGAATCGCGAACTCACTCGGCGTCGAAGGATGGTGCAAGTGGTAGGGATACCCGGAGTCGTTCTCCTTGGTCTTGAAACGAAGCTCAAGGGTCACCTCTGTTCCGGGCTTGATCTTCTCAGTGCTGAACTTGGCCTCGAAATCAAATCCCTTCTCAATGCGTGGATATGTGCCGGGAAGCAGCCCTTTGGGCCAGTCCTTCGAAACCTTATCGCTATCTTTCGGGTTGGTCAGAGCCGAGTTCACGGGCTTCTCGACTACTTCTTCACCTTTCAGGAACGAAACGAACTCATGCGACCGCTCGCTCGCGGGCAGGGTGCTTGCGATGCCGCGAACAGCTTTGCCGTCGTGATCCAGTACCATGTAGTACGGCACGCCGGAGACATCGGCCGGCTTATACTTCGCCCACAACTCGTTGTAGCGCTCGTCGCCGATGTCATTCTGGACACTGACGATTACGTAAGTCTCCATCAGTTCGTGCACTTCCGGCAGGACGAAAACCGAACGTTCCATCTTCCTGCACGGAATGCAGTTCTTGCCGTTAAAGTCGACGAGAAGTGGCTTACCCTCCTCCTTGGCCTTCTGCAGCGCGTAGTCGAAGTCGAGGTAGAAGCCATGTTCGTTGGTTGCATCGTTCGCTGTCGTGGGTGGCGCACTTACCACGGTCAGCATGGCCTCGACTTTGCCGTCGCGCATGAAGCATGCGTTCTCGTCGCAGACTTGCGCGGACCAATCGGCGGCGAGCTTCAGTTCGCCGCTCGCGTCAGCAGGCACCTCGAAGATGAACTGGATGGTTACCTTGTCGGGGTACTCCCATTCAATCCAGTCGGTATCGATCTCGTGCTCGTGCGCCTTCGGCCACTTCTGGTCGATCAGCTTGAGTCCGGAAAGTTCGGTCCAGGTAAACTCCGGCGCGGTGCCGTAGCCAGGGTTTTCGGGGTGGTAGACGTGATAGCTCTTTGTCAGCTCGAACGTCCACTCAAGCGTCGCCTGCCCACCGGGCTTCGCAGTGGATGCGAATGTTGCCGTCGCCTTGGCCTGCGGCCCTTTCGGCTCGGCGGTCGGAGTGCCTTCAACTTCGGCACCGGCTTCAACTTCAATGCTTGTTGAAAAGTCGCCTTCGCTCTGAAAGCAGCCGGCAGCGTCACAGAACTGGATTTCGTGGCTGCCACGAAGACTCAAGCTGCCTTTGGCGTTGTCGGGAACTTTGAAGGTGTAGGCAATATCGAACGTACCGTCCAACTCCCACTCTTCACTGAATTCATCCACATGCTTGTGCGGCTCTGGCCATTCGGCCTTTAGCAACTCAAGCCCTGACAGCTCGCTCCACGTGATCTTGACCGGCAGGCTGTAGCCGGGGTTGTCTTTGTGATAGGCGTGATAGCCCTCGGGCACCGTGAGGCGCAGCTTCATCGTGTACTCGGAACCGGGCATGGCTTTACCCTCGACTACAGGTTCAACCTCGACCGACATTCCTGGCTGCGCCCAAAGCGCAGGCGCTAGTGCCGCGAACATCAGTAAACAGACTGCATGCCGCATGGAGTTTCCTTCCTTAGCATTCAACCGGGGCGCACCGACCCGGTGAGGCTAATGCCGAGCTTAACATGCTACGCAAGAGAGGGGCGAATTGGGCATGATTTTCCATGGCGTCCCGTTTGCATCGCTACCCGGTCATTCTATCGTTCGTTCCCGTAACAGCCGCCCACGCGGCTTTATTCGCTTCAATACGGGGCACAATGCGCTATTTGCTGGTCCTAGTTGATGGGCTCGCCGACACGCCGTTGCCGGAGCTCGGCGGCAAGACGCCACTTGAAGCCGCAAACGCGCCGGCGCTGGATAAGCTCGCAACCCACGGGCGTCTGGGCACGATCCGCACAATACCGCGTGAGGAGCCGCCGGAAACACTGGCCGCTCTGTTCACGCTGCTTGGCTATCCGCCGGGGCC
>JAGQRE010000174.1 GCA_020425695.1 Planctomycetota bacterium | reverse complement strand
CAACTCAGCAACAAAACTAGAACTGCACTGTCAGGTCGGGATGGAACCGGCGGCGGACGCGTAGTCCGCCGCCGAATCCCGTCCGAAACTTCGTTACTTGATCACCTTCGTCACGTTACCGGCACCCACCGTGCGACCACCCTCACGGATGGCGAACTTGGCGCCTTCTTCCATGGCGATCGGCTTCTGAAGCTTGACGCTCAGCTGAACCGTGTCGCCAGGCATGACCATTTCCGCACCGCCCATGAGTTCACAGGCGCCGGTCACGTCCGTCGTGCGGAAGTAGAACTGCGGGCGATAGCCACTGAAGAACGGCGTGTGGCGACCACCTTCATCCTTGCTAAGGATGTAGCACTGGCACTCAAACTCGGTGTGCGGCTTGATGCTGCCCGGAGCGCAGATAACCATACCGCGCTCAATCTGCGTCTTTTCAATGCCGCGCAGCAGCACACCAACGTTGTCGCCTGCCATACCTTCGTTGAGCTGCTTCTGGAACATCTCAACACCGGTGATGGTCGTCTTCATCGGAGCTTCTTTCAGACCGACGATTTCGACGTTGTCGCCGACGGTGGCCTTGCCACGCTCGATACGACCGGTTGCCACGGTACCACGACCGGAGATCGAGAAGACGTCTTCGACCGCAATCAGAAGCGGCTTGTCAACTTCACGAGCCGGCTCAGGAATATCGGCGTCGATCGCGTCGAGCAGTTCCTGGATGCACTTGGTGGCGGCTTCGTCGCCCGGGTTCTCAAGGGCAGCCTTGGCGTTGCCACGGATGATCTTGATGTCGTCGCCCGGGAACTCGTACTTGTTGAGCAGTTCACGAACTTCAAGCTCAACCAGCTCAAGGAGTTCTTCGTCATCGACGAGGTCAACCTTGTTAAGGAACACGACCAGGGCAGGCACGTTCACCTGCTTCGCGAGCAGAACGTGCTCACGGGTCTGCGGCATCGGGCCTGTGTCGGCGGCGACCACGAGGATCGCACCGTCCATCTGGGCCGCGCCGGTGATCATGTTCTTGATGAAGTCCGCGTGGCCCGGGCAGTCAACGTGGGCGTAGTGACGTCCGACGGACTCGTATTCCACGTGGGCCGCGGCGATTGTCACCGTCTTGTTGGCGTCGCGAACTGTGCCGCCCTTGGTGATTTCAGCGTAGCTCTTGGCCTTGGAAAGACCTTTGGCTGCGCAGAATGCAACAAGTGCCGCCGTGAGTGTCGACTTACCATGGTCGATGTGTCCGATTGTGCCGACGTTGACGTGCGGCTTGGTGCGTTCGAAGACTTCCCGCGCCATGACGTTCTACCTTTACCCAAGTGCCTCCGCCTGATTTCTGATGGCGACGGATGGCTGTCCCAAAAAACTCACGTTCCAACGCTGGATCGTGCCTTGTAACTGTTCGTCTAACGGCGCCCAAACGGGCTGCCGGTACTTCTAATCTCGGCCGGTGCGGTGCACCGATCAGCTGGAGCTGCCCATGGGATTTGAACCCACGACCTCGTCCTTACCAAGGACGTGCTCTACCACTGAGCTAGGGCAGCAAAGTTTTTCTTCTCCGTCAGGCGTCCTGTTTCAGAACGTCCCGCCGGTGGTGCTGGAGCGGGCGATGGGACTCGAACCCACAACCGTCTGCTTGGAAGGCAGATGCTCTAGCCATTGAGCTACGCCCGCTTGTTTTCCCGGCTTCAGGCCCTGCGGCCGAAAGTCTGGTGGGCGGAGCAGGATTCGAACCTGCGAAGGCAGTTGCCACCTGATTTACAGTCAGGCCCCTTTGACCGCTTGGGTATCCGCCCAGCTTAACTCGCGACTTCTTAGTGTGACTTCCAAGCGCGCCAGTCTGCTGCCCCGCGCCTGCCGTTTTCTGTTTTCAAACGAGAACGCGTTTCAGACCCACCGTCTCGCACTTCCAAAACCAATCTCAGCCTTGCGGGCGCCTTGCAGGCAGGCTCTGGAGCCGGCGGCGAGATTCGAACTCGCAACCGCTGGTTTACAAAACCAGTGCTCTGCCGTTGAGCTACGCCGGCGCCCCGCGCCAAAATTGGAGCGGAGAAGATAGCAACCGCTTTTTAGTCCGCAATGGGATAACAGGGGAATTCTATACTGCGGCAACGGTTGCTCTTACGCCCGTTACCGATAGCATTTCCTGCCCGAGTTACACCCGCCAGAGGCCTGCCATGTGGTTAACAATCATCAAGTTCACCCGCTGGCTCTACAAGACCCTGAACGCTGACCTTGCGCCCTGGCAGATCGGGCTGGGCTTCACCATGGGCGCGCTGGCCGGGCTGCTTCCGCTCGGGCTGGGCACCGTCTGTGTGTTTACGCTCATTATCCTGGTCAACATGCATTTCGGCAGCGCCATGTTCTCATTCGGGCTGTTTCGCCTGCTGGCATGGGCCCTGCAGACCGTTCTGATACGCCCGGTCGGCGCCAGCGCCCTTGAGTTCGCCCCCCACGGCCCCCTGATTGCGGCGGCCCAGACACCCATACTTGGTTGGCTTCGCCTTGACTACTACGACGTGGCCGGCGCCATCGCCATCTGGCTGATACTGGCCATGCCGCTGTTTATCGGCATGTCGCTGTTCTGGAAGCGCTTCCGCCCGGCCCTTGAGAAGAAGCTCAAGAATTCCAAAGCGCTGAAATGGCTGAGCAAGATGTGGCTGTTCAAAGGACTGAAGTATGTCTTCCTCGGAGCTTGAGGACATCATTGAGGACGGGCCTGAGCCCGATCCGACACCCGAAGACGCTGATACCGCGCCGGACGCCGATGCGTCCGAGCCCGCTGTTGACGTTGAAGCCCCACCCAAAAAGCGCGTCAAGCCGCTGCGCCTAAAGGCCGCTGTCGTGCTGCCACTGCTGTTCGGTGTGTCGTCGCTGGCCTACTTCTTCATGATTGACGGCATTCTGGCCGACCAGCTCAAAGCACAAGCCCAATCCTATGCCGGCGAGCACGGGCAGGCCGAAGTAGGCAACGTCAGCTTCAGCATTTTCGGCCCCAAGCTTCGCATCGAGAACCTGCGCGCATGGCAAGACCTGCCGGAGGGTGAACACGAAGTGGCTTATCTGGGGCGGGCTGAACTCGACATTGAGTTTTGGCCCCTGCTTGAGCGCCGACTGGTCGTCAACGACATATCGGCCACCGAGATCCGACTGCAGGAGCCATGGAAGCCTGAATCCGAGCAGCAGCCCGACGATGTCCCGACCGACACCAACCAGCCGGAACTGAACGACTACCTGAAGAAGCTGAAGGACGTCCTCGAAAGCGAAGAGCTTCAGGACCTGCGGGACTGGCTCGAAAAACTGAAGGAGTACCAGGACAAACAGGACGAGCCCCCCACGGAGCCCGAGGGCCGGGTTGAAGACGCGCCGCCGGAAGAGTTTGGCCCGTCTTCCCGCGCCTGGTACGTCGAAGAAGCACTCAGTCGCGAAGAAGCTAAGCCTCAAGTCGTTGTCAAACACGCCTCACTGGACGAGCTTGCCGTGTCGTGGGGAAACGAAGATGAAGTCAAGTTTGCCCACAAAGTGACGAACCTTGAGCTGTCGGCCGAGAGCGTTACCAGCGACCCGATCGCCTACAAACTACCCATGAAGTTCAAGGCCGCCGGGAACCTGAACGGCGACGCTGACAGGCGCGTGGAACTCGGGCTAACCGTTCGCTTCGACCCTGATGAGTTGATCAAGCTTGAGCAGGTGGACGGCGCGGCCGGTATCAAGTCGCTCGACATATCAAGCCTCGTCGACACGTCCGTGTTCGGGAAGACTCTCACGGGTGCAAGCCTGACTGTTACACGGTTCGCCTCGGAACACTCGGAGTTTTCAGGGCGCACGCGCCTGAACCTCACCGGCGCGATCCAGCCGCCCGGCTTCGCAATGCCTGCGAAGGCCAGCTTCGCGATCTGGTTCGGCGGCTACCGTGGCGACACCGCTGCTGCCGCCTTCATGCCGAGCGGCGTCAGCGTGCAGGTTGAAGACTTCCCGTTGCAGCAGGTACTGAAGCTTGCGGGCGACTCGCCGATTCCGCTGAAAGACAACAACGCAACGATCAGTTTCGGGACTTGCGATGCCAACGGGAACTACGCGACGCCCGAAAGCGCCCTTAGCTGGCATGACGGCATCAAGGTTCATATGCGTCTGCAGATCAAAGGGCTCGAGTTCGCTGACCCGCAGGGTGACTTGGGCGGGCTGCCCGGCACATTCATGGTGCGTGGGCTGAACAAGGTCATCAGCGGCATGGGTGGGCTTGACTTGATCGTCGGCTTCGAAGGCAGCAAAGATCGTATCGGGCTGGATCTCGAGAAGCCCGGTTTGCGCGCCTTTGTGGACGCCATCGTCAACGCGCTGACCCTGAACGCACCTGAAATCAAATCTCTTATCGACCTGCCCTTCGACGTCAGCGGCAACAGCAGCTTCGGGCTTGCCAGCGTCAACGCCGACGGCACGCAGCGTGATCCGCAGCTAAGCGTCAGCGGTGAGGCACGCCATGACCTGAATGACCTGCGCGTCGCATTCAACTTGCGTGACATCAACATCACGCCAAAGCCCGGGCAAAGCACGATCATCGGGCTGCCGGCACCGGACTTCTGCCGTGCCTTCAACGCGTTCATGGGAACGCTCGGGCCTGACGGGTTGTCTGTTCGCACCCGTTTGATGAATGCCGAGGGCAACTTCAGCCCGGCCTTGGAAAGCCCGGGCGTACGCGGTGTTGTGGACGCCATGGCAGGCGTGCTGAGCTACAGCGGGCAGCAGATTAACTCGCAGTTCGACCTGCCGCTGGTGGTTTCACCCAACACGGACATCCAGTGCGAGAGCGTCGATGCGCAGGGTAAAGTCAGAACCCTCAGCAGCCCCGGCGCGGACAGCGACGACCTTGGCGACTTGCGACTGCGACTGCGCGCCGCCAACTTCACCGTTTCGCCCAAGCCGGGACAAAGCACAATTCTTGGCATACCAGCCAAGGAGTTCTGTACCAGCTTCAACACGTTCATCCAGGCGCAGGGTCAGCAGGGTCTGGCGCTGGACTGGAAGCTGTTGGACGAAACCGGCAACTTCGCACCGCAGATGAAACAGCCGGGTACGCGCGGGCTTCTCGACGGTGTCGTGAACGCCCTGAAGTACAACGGCAGCCAGTTGAACAGCAACTTCAACCTCCCGTTCAAGCTGGCCGACAATGCGACCGTTTCGCCAAGCAGCATTGAGCCCAACGGCAAGGTACGAACACTCAGCGGGCCGCAGAGCGGCAGCAACGACCTGAACAGCCTGACAATCGCTGTGGTCCTGAAGGACGGCTACGCCGAGAAGAAGCCGGGCGTAAACACGATCTTCGGGATACCGGCCGACTACTTCCTGTTTGCCTGGAACAAATTGCAGGCCAGCTTCGGGCAGAACGGCATGGGCATGCGCCTGCGCCTGTTCAATAACAAGGGCGAGTACGCCCCGGCTCTGACCGCGCCCACCGAGGAAGACCTAGTCAAGATGGTCGGGAACACGGTCGGCATCGGGAACTTCAAGACCGAGTTCGCCAAGTTGGGCGAGCGCTTCAAGCAAGAGTTCCCGGCCTTCCAGAAAGAAGGGCTGAAGGTCGCGAAAGACATCGCCGAAGGCAAGTTCAAAGCCCCGGAAGTGCCAAAGCTGCCGGACACCAATATCCCGAAGTTACCCTGGGACTAAACTGGCGGAAGGTGGAGGAATCGAACCCCCATCGTTGCCGATGGCCCGGTTTTCAAGACCGGTTGCCCACCATTGAGCGCCACCCTCCGGATAGTTGGAGTACAGGGCCGGACTCGAACCGGCTTCACGAGGTTTGCAGCCTCGTCGGCTTCCGAAGCCGGCCTGTACATGAATGTGGCGGAGAACAGTGGACTCGAACCACACCGCGTCGGCGGCTGACCGGTTAGCAACCGGCACCGGTACGCCTGCCCGGTTTGCTCTCCTGAGTTTTGCTCGCCAACCGAACCATGGCGTAGCTTGGCCCGCCAAACGAAGCCTTGGCGTAGTTTGGTAGCTCCGACGGGATTCGAACCCGCACGTTCCTGATTCTGAATCAGGCGCCTCATTCCAGTTGGGCTACGGAGCTTTGTTTTGGTGCCGGGAATGGGATTCGAACCCACACGTAACCTGGCTCTCGACCAGGCGCCTCTACCCAGTTGGGCTACCCCGGCTTGCTGGCGCCGCTGACGCGTCGCCGTTATCTGGCTTGCCAGACGAAGCCTTGGCGAAGTCTGGTGGGTGCTGGAGGAATTGAACCTCTCGCCAGCCATCCCTCATATTCATGGCAGCCGATTTACAGTCGGCCGAGGGGAACAGCACCCAGTGCCGTCCCGCACTCACTGCGGGACGTTCTTGCGGATTCAGTTGTCAAAGAAGTGTTTCACGAAG
>JAGQRE010000173.1 GCA_020425695.1 Planctomycetota bacterium | reverse complement strand
CGACCAGTTGGCGGGCGCTGATGTACGCGTCGGCCCGGGCCAGCCCCTGCTTCGCGGTGTCTGTCAGCTCGCGCGCGCCGAAGTATTCCTTGATTGCGCTGCGGGCGTCCTCGGGCAGCCCCTGCTCTATCAAACGGTCCGCCTTGGCGACGATCACGCGGACTTCGTACTCCTGAATCTCGGTCAGCAGTTGCCCGGTGGCGTCGTCGGCGCCGAATTCGTTGATGTAGCTTTCGACGCGCCCGCGCGCTTCAGCCGGCTTGTCAGATGTCAGGTAGGCGCGCACGTCCTTGGCGAGTTGCTCGTTAGGTGCGTCCTTGCTGCCGCCGCTGTAGATCGAGAGCCCAACAATCAGCGCGACGGCAAGAATCACAGCAGCAACGAGAACCGCAAACACCATCGTGCGGGAGCTGCTGGACTGCCCCTCAACCAGCGCATCGAGCGTGTCCTGGTAGCGGACGAATTCCTTCTCGGCCATGTTGGAAAGCTCAAGCACGCGGGTCTTCATCTTCTCTTTGTCGATGTGCGTGCCGCTAATGACCTTTTGGTAGCGGGCGTCGGCCTCATCCATGGCGACTTTGTACAGCTTGATTTCGGTGCTTTCGGTGCCCTTGGGGCGGAACGCTTTGACGAAGCTGGTCGGCACTTCGGCTTTGACCATCGCGAGGAAGACGGACTCGGTGAAATAGATTTCGTCCGGGTTGGTGGCCTTCTCGATTTTGGCGGCGACGTTAACCGGGTCGCCGAAGACGTCATTGTCGGTGACGGTGACTTCGCCGCTGTTGATGCTGACCTTGATGTGGATCTGTTCGGGCTCGGGTTTTTCTACGTTATACTTGCGCAGTGTGTGCTGCATGAACAGCCCGCACTGCACGGCGTTGGTCGGTGATTCGAACGTGATCAGAAACGCGTCGCCGATGGACTTGACGATCTTGCCCTCGAAGTGGGCGATGATCGGCATGAGCAATTCGTTGTGGGTATCGAGGCGCGACATGAGCGCGTCACGGCTGATCGTCTCGGTGTGTTTGGTGAAACCCGAGATGTCGGTAAACATCACCGTCAGGTTTTTTTGTATGCGCTGAGTGCTCATGGTTCGGTTCGCTCCGGTCAACAGTAGACGGTTCCCAGTTGACGGTCGGGGCTGCAAAACCGTGAATTGGTACCGAGGGCACAATGTACTTACCTGAAGGTTCCTTTGCACCCGTTCCTACGCCGTTATGGGATTCGGGTGACGTTGATACCGATGCGCTCGGGCGACATCTAACCTGGCTTCAGGGCGAGGGGTTGGACGGCGCGTTGATACTTGGGACCAATGGCGAGTTCGCCTCGCTGCCGCTGATTGAGCGCAAGGTCGTCGCGGACGCCGCCGCCAGGGCCGAATCCGGCTTGAAGCTGATCCTGAACGTCGGCAGTTGCGCGCTGGCTGAGGCGCTTGAAATGACCGCCTTCGGGGCTGAGCTGGGCTACGACGCGCTGATGTGCCCGCCGCCCTGGTACTTCAAGAATGCGCCCGTGGCCGGGCTGGCCGAGTTTTTCAGACGCGTGCTGGATGCAAGCAAGCTGCCGGTGCTGCTGTATCACATCCCGCAGATGACGGGCGTCGGGCTCAGCGATGAGCTGCTGGATGCGATTGGCGAACACGAGAACCTGGTCGGCATCAAGGACAGCACCGGCATTGAGACCGAGATGGCGCGCCTGCTGCCGCGCTTCGCCAACGGTTCATATCTGGTCGGCAACGACAGGCTGATCGCAAAGTGCTACGCCGATGGCGGGCGGGGCAGCATCAGCGCCTGCGCCAGCGTCGTGCCGGACCTTGTGGCGCGCATCAAGACGAAGCCGGACCAGCAGGCGAAGCTGAACAGCGTGCGCGGGATGCTGGAAAAGTTCGGGCTGGGTGCAGCGGTAAAGGCCATCCTGAAAAAGAAGGGGATAGGCAACTACGCCAGCCAGCCACCGATGGTCGGGCTGGAAGCAGCCAAAGCCGAGCAACTGTTCGCCATGCTGAACATGTTCGGCGTAGTGAAGTGGTAGTTGGTTGTGGCACGGGCGCCCTCGCCCGTGGGCCTTATCCTTCAGGGATCAAAGGCACCAACCCACTCCCAGTCAATCAGACCAGCGGTGGCCGGATTCTTCAAAGTGTATCTCACAAAGTGCTGAAACTCGGTTTCGTCCCGAATCAGGTGGTCGTAATACTCCGCCTGCCAGAGCACACCGCCGGAACCAAGCACTTTGCCAATCCGGCGCGATGAGACGGACTTCCAGCCGTGGACGATAGCCGACAGTGATACGTCTGCGTGCGGGCGTACAACGGCATGAACATGGTTCGGCATCACACACCACGCCCACAGTCGGTACTGACTCTCCGCATAATACAGCAGAGCGTCAGCGACTAGTTTGGCGCATTCAGCGTGGCGAAGAACGCAAGCTCCGAAGGCGTTATCCAGCAAGCGCTCGTATTGCTCTGAGTTCAACCTACCGGCCCGAGCGACTTCGTCGGGTGTCAGAGCAACCCAATCGGATTTGTTCTTCAGCAAACGAGCTTCACTCTTTAACTCGTTGACTGCTTCAACCGGGAGCGAGTCCGCTGTTCTGAACGTAACAAAGTAGGTACCGCCCTCCTTTGTCCAGTGAGGAAGGTAGGCTCCTTGGCGTTTTTGAATCTCGTTCATCACTGAAACTGCCACGGGCGAGGGCGCCCGTGCCACTCTTGCTTGCCCCTACGGGTTGGTTACCGCTGCACGTTTCAGGTTGCTGAGGATCATTGCGCCGTAGCCTGTGCCGTAGGGCTTGGTGTACCCGTAGAGTGGATAGTCCCAGAAGCTGCCGTCGTCGTATTGCCCGGCGACGACAAACTCGGCCAGCTTGTTGCTGTACTCGGCGCGGATGTCTTCCTTCAACGCCAGCACGTTGCGCGACGCGTAGTAGTGCCCGAAGTAATAATAGTACGGCGCTGTCGCGTACCAGGCCTCGTGCGGGAACTGGCGCCCGCGCCCGATTTCGATGAAGACGTGGTCTTTAAAGAAGTTATCGAGCTGCGCTTTCAGCGTGTCCTGCGTAATCGTGCGGTCCCACGTGAACAGAGCATTGTCGCCGCCCTGGCTGCGACCGAGGCTTCCGCGTGGCAGGTTGGGGTCCCACATCGGCGAGTACTTGTGCCCTGTTGAGTAAAAGTACGCGCCGTTGGGCACGCGGTTGCGCTCAAGGTAATCCAGCCCGATCTGCACGTTGTGGTCGCGTAGGGGCAGGTCAACGGCGCGCGCATAGTGCATAGCGACGAGTGCGGCCGCGGTTGTGAACGAGGTGCTGATTTCACCGCTGGGACGCTTGGTGCGCTGGCTGAAGTCGTAGTAGCCCCAGCCGCCGTCGAGGCTCTGGTGATCCAGCAAGCGCCCGAGTTCAAGCTCAGCACGTTTTTGCAGGCGAACTTTCAGCTTCTCGTAGCGCCCGTCCTGAATGGCCGTACACAGGCACTGCACCATGTAGGCATGCGACCAGACGTTGTAGAAAGTGTCCATGGTGGCGCGCGGGGTGTCGGGGGCGGTGATCAGGTACTCAAGCCCTTTGCCGATGGCGGTTGCGATTTCTTCGGTTTCGGGCTGGGCCATCAGCCCCATCACGCAAAGGGCTGTGCTGGCGTTGCCGAAGACGTGCAGGCTGTTGATGCTGCCTAGATAAATGTCGTTCGGGCGCTCGGACATGTAGCCCCAGTCGCCCTTCTTCTTCTGGTTGTCGAGAATCCAGCGCACGGCATCGTCGAGGTTCTGCTGATACTTCCACTGCCCGGGCTTCTCGACCTCAGTTGGGCCGGGCTGTTCAGGCTTGTTCTCGGGCGCGGATTTATCGGCGTTCGCCAGCGGCTTGTTGGCGTCGGCTGGTTTACCCGACGGGCCGCAGCCCGCGACCAGCGCGAGTGAAAGCGTAGCAACAACGATGGCGAGTTTGCGCATGGCATGACTCCGAACGCGTTTCGTTTACTGAAGTGCTACGTCGACCTTCTGGCCGGGAAGCAGCTTGCCTTCGGCATTCTCGACTTCAATGTTGGCCGTGACCATGTTGCCCTTGCCGACGACAAAGCCGATGGTTTTCACAGTGCCGGGCAGCTTGGCTTCCCCGACGACGACTGCTGTGCCGGGGGCAAACTTCTCGCGCCCTTCCAGCTTCACGCTGACACTGAGGGTCAGTTTGGTCTGGTCAACAACCGTCGCCAGTACCTGCCCGCGGTTGACCTTGTCACCGACCGTCAGTGGCGTCTGCGCGCCGTCGTTGCCGTTCCAGCCGCCGTTGGCAACCAGCCCGTCATGCGGGGCAACCAGTTGCAGCTTGCCCGCGTCGCCCTGAAGGTCCTTAAGCGCTTTGCGGGCGTCCGCCAGCCCGCGGCGGGTGCGAATCAGTTTGCCTTCAAGGTCGGTGTTGTTCTTCTGGCTGTCGCCCTGCACACGCGCGAGTTCAAGGGCGGCGGCCTGCTTGGCCAGCATCAGGTCTTCTTCGCGGCGCTTAAGCCCGACTTCAAGCAAGCGGGCGTGGTCTTTCTTGGCCATTTCGAAGCGCTCTTTCGTGGTCTTCAGGCGGCGCTTGCTGCGGTTCAGCACTATGTCCTGGCTTTCCTTGGCGAGGTCGTTGCCTTTGTAAAGTTCGGTCAACTGGGCGAGTTCCTCTTCCTGGTCAGCGATGTTGTTCTCGTAGTTCTCCAGGCCCATCTCTGAGTTACGAATGTTCTCGGCGCGCTGGTGGCTCATGAAGTAGTCATAGTCCTGCGCGGCGCGGTCGGCGTTGCGCTGGGTACGCAGCAACTGCTGCTTGTATGACTCCGTCGCGTAGGCCAGCGATTCTTCGAGTGACTGCACGCTGTACTCGCTGAGCTTGACGTTCTCGGCAGCACGGTCGAGGGCGTCTTCGTATTCCGGCGCCTCGATTTCGGCGACGACTTCGCCTTTTTTCACCTTGGTGCCGGGCGCGAGCAGCGACTTGAGCCTGAGTTCACCGTTGTAGGCGTCGAGGTCTATCTTCAGTTCGGTGACCTGCGTCGGCTGCAGGCGGCCGCTGAGTGCTTCTTCAGGGGCCTCCTGGGCAAGGGCGCTCGTACCAATGATCAACAACAGGCTAAGTGCAGCAACAACGTTCCGCATGCCGGGCTCTCCGGTGTGAAAGATAAATGAAACAGGGAGTATAGATGTTTACGGGCAACTCGCTCATCACACCACGACGAAATTGTAGCGGTTGTGTCGGCGCTCCGCGCCTCAGATTGATGGGTCCATGTTACCCCCGGCAGCAGAGCTGCCGGGGGCTAATTCTGTGTTGGCGCTCCGCGCCATACGGCGGTTGAGGAACGGACGATCTGTCTGAGTTGCAGCCACGGGTTATCTTTCGAAAGCGCACCGCATCGATCGACAACTGGTGAACGGACGGTGTGACTGGGCTCCGGTACGGCGCCTGACAGAACCGCGACCGCGAGGGAGCGGCTGGGTGCCGGCAATGGTACGTACTCCCGGTGGCTGAGCCTTGGCCGGTGTCCGCAGACCTGACGCCTTCGACTTGGCCGGTTTGGTTTTGGGCGTTGGCCGCTCTCTATCGGTTATACCAACGTCGCTGCATCCGGGCGCGGAGCGCCGTTGCAGGATTAGCCCCCGGCAGCTTTGCTGCCGGGGGCTTCGGTCACGTCCATCAATCGAAGGCGCGGAGCGCCGACACAATCACGCCCTCTTCCATTCACCGTCGATGAACTCCGGGTCAGCCTCCATCCCGTGCAAGCGAACAAAACTCTCTAACTCGTCGCGGAATGTCGTCTGCTTGTGATGCTCTTCCTGCGTTTCGACGTAACGAACCGCGCGCGACAGACTTTCCTGATTCATGCTGAATGCCCCGTATCCGCGCTGCCAGCCGAAGTCGGCGCCGTGTTCCTTCTTCACCCATTTCGTCGTGGATGCCTTCAACTGGTTCGCAAAGTCAGCCAATGCAAGCTTGGGCGGCAAATCAAGGATCAGATGGCAATGGTCGTCGACGCCGTTCAACGCGTACAGATGAGGCCCGAGGTTGCGTACCGTGCCTGCCATATAGGCGTGCAGGGATGGTTTGAGTTCGGCGTGAATCAGCGGGCTACGCTCGATTGTGGCGAAGACCATGTGAATGAGGATGCGGGTGTAGGTGTGGGCCATTATGGGTCTCGCAGTTGTGTCGGCGCTCCGCGCCTCGGATTATTGGGTCCATGTTACCCCCGGCAGCGAAGCTGCCGGGGGCTAATTTTGTATTGGCGCTCCGCGCCATACGGCGGCTGAGGAACGAACGAAGTAACAGAATTGATTGCGGGTTTGATTGGGGGTTGGTTGGGAGTCATGGGTTTGGTGGCGGGGGCGTGTGTCTGTGCGGTATGCCATACGGGGGTGGCGTTACGGCGGGGGCTGCCCGGCGGAGGCATTC
>JAGQRE010000172.1 GCA_020425695.1 Planctomycetota bacterium | reverse complement strand
CCTCGTCCACCTCGCCTGCGCGGCGCGTGCGCTGGTTGGTGAAGTCTTTGGCCCTGGGCGCCTTGCTTGATATCAGCGCCTTCTGGCTGGCATAGGCCGAGTCGCCATAGACCCGCTGTTCGTTGCCGTGCAGCAAATCGGGCAGTGGGTGTTTGTCGTGCACATTGGCTGGCGTGACCACCGCGCTGTGGGTCAGCCCCGTTTGGCTGTCCACACCGATGTGCAGCTTCATGCCGAAGTACCACTGCTGCCCCTTGCGGGTCTGGTGCATTTCGGAGTCTCTGGCCTTGTCGGCGTTCTTGGTAGAGCTGGGCGCGCCGATGATGGTGGCGTCCACGATGGTGCCGGTGTTGACCTTGATGCCACGCGCCTGCAGCTCCTTGCCTACACGGGCGAACAGCGTTTCGCCCAACTTGTTGTCGTTGAGCAGGCGGCGTAACCTGAGCATGGTGGTGGCGTCGGGCACGGGCTCGCAACCCAGGTCAATGCCAACGAAGCGGCGCAGGCTGGCACTGTCGTACAGGGCTTCTTCGCATGCCAGGTCAGCGAGGTTGAACCAGTGCTGGATGAAATGGATGCGCAGCATGCGCTCCAGACCGATGGGTGGACGCCCATTGCCCGCCTTGGGGTAGTGCGGTGCGATTTCTTCGCACAGCGCAGCCCAGGGCACCAGCGCATCCATGGTCTTGAGGAACTCGTCGCGCCGCGTGGGCTTGCGATGTTGTTCAAAACCCGACTGTGCGTCGGCTGCCATGGCAAGGGTCTGCTGCTTCATGGCCCCGTAATTTACCCAGCCTGCAGCTACAGCGGGGACTTTTTCAGCATTGCCCTAAGGCTCAGTCCTGCGCAACTGACGACGGATGCCTGTAACGGGCATGGAAGCCTTCAACCGCACATGTTGAATGAATGCGCGCGCCGTACGACCCAACGACCGCTGACGGTGAACGACGATTGAGAATACACGGTTCATCAGTGGCAACGGCGTCACTAGCTCAACCAGCTCGCCACGTGCGAGCGCACCGGCAACAGCAAACGACGAAAGGCAGCCTAGTCCGAGACCCGAGGCGACCGCTCGCTTGACAGCTTCGTTGCTCCCGAGCTCCAACTCGACCAGCATCCGTCCCAAGCTATCAATCAACCACCTGTCGGTGGCCTCGCGGGTGCCAGAGCCCCTCTCGCGCACGATCCATGTAGCGTCAGCCAGGCGACGCAGCGATACTCGTTTCCCTACAAAGGGATGATCGGGTGCCGCTACGATCACGAGTCGGTCATCCCTCCAGCGTTGGACCATCAAATCCGGATGCGTCCCACTGCCCTCAATGAAGCCGAGATCAACGTCGAATGCTGCCACTGCATCGAGCACACGGCTCGTGTTGGCAATCTCAAGATGTACGCGCGCATGCGGATGGCCAGCTTTCCACTGACCAATGAGGTCCGGCAGCAGATACTCCCCGATGGTGTAGCTCGCCGCCATGTGCAAGGTGGCCACCTGATGCGCATTGAACAATGTCTCGATCTCGCCGGCTTCCGACAGAAACGCTGCTGCGCGGGGTAGCAGCTCACGCCCCTGTTCGTTGAGCACGAGCCGCCTCCCCACCCGGTCAAACAGCTGCGCATTGAGCGTCCCCTCCAGTTCAGCCAGTGCATCGCTAACAGCAGATTGAGAGCGCCCGATGCGCTCGGCCGCCGTTCGGGTCGAACCTAGGCGCGCTATTGCCACAAACACTTCAAGTTGGGCGATATTGAGGCGCAATCTTTGATCGGTTTTTGCGGTCATATGTACCGAAATTATCCGCTTTGCCGATCACAAGTGGGGCCTTAACCTCTGCTTATGGACCGCTTTTTGCACTTCCTTTACACTGGCCCGCTTGGCGCTCAACGGCAGCGATTCGCACTCACAATCCTGCGGTATGGACCAGGCTGCGGAATTGCAATACTGGTAGCGTTGGCTGCTACGGCGGTGTCTATGCTCTACGGAGGGCCACAGCTGCTGTACTCCCTGTTCTTCGGCATCGCGCTGAGCTATTTGAGTCAGGAGCCGCGCACGCGTCCTGGAATTGAGTTCTGTGCGAAAACCGTTCTGCGCGTCGGTGTAGGTTTGCTGGGCGCCCGAATCACGGCAGCCCAGATTGTTGCCCTCGGCCCTTTCACAGCGTTGATCGTGGTGGGGGCGATGGCATCAACTATCGGACTCGGGCACTTCCTGGCGCGGCGGTTCGGCCTTACCAAGGCCCAAGGCATACTTACGGGAGGCTCTGTGGCTATCTGCGGCGCCTCAGCGGCACTCGCCCTTTCCTCGGTTCTCCCGCGGCGCGCCGACAGCGAGCGCTTCACCCTTCTGGTGGTGGTAGCCGTTACGCTCTTCTCCACCATTGCCATGGTGGTCTATCCCCTCGTTGCTCAGCCATTCGGTTTGCCGCCTGAACTCGCGGGTCTGTTCATTGGAGGCACCATCCACGATGTTGCCCAGGTAGCAGGAGCGGGCTACCTAATGGGCCAGGCAACAGGAGATATCGCTATCGTTGTCAAGATGCTGCGAGTGGCAATGCTGACACTCGTTGTGGCAGCCGTCGTCCTTACGCTACGAGTGCGTCGCAATGAGGCGTCTTCCGATCCGAGAATGCCGCTGCGCCGCCCGTCATTGGTACCCTGGTTCCTTTGGCTCTTTGTGGCCGTTGTGGCCCTCAACTCGCTGGGGTTGGTTTCCCCTGACGCTCAGCGCGCCCTCGGCGACATCTCACGCGCTTGCCTAGTCGTAGCAATTGCTGCACTTGGAGTGAAGACATCGTTCCGTGAACTAGCGCAATGCGGGTGGGGCCCCCTCGTGCTGATTCTGATTGAGACGCTGTGGCTCGCGCTGTTTGTGCTCGGGTACGTCGTCTGGGCTGCGGACCGGGTTGCGTAATTAGGGCGACTCGTGATCATCGACAACATGTGTCTGCTTTTTCACCGAACGTCGACGACGTCCTCGTCCTCGCCTTCTACTTTTATAAGACACGAACTAGTGTGGTGTCTCAAAAATAGATAGAACTATTTTGACCGGTGTTGGTCGAATCAGCTTCCGTATAAGAGACTACGCTGATGGCCCACCCTGGACGCCCCGCCACGAAGCTGCAGATCACCGATGCCGAGCGCGCAGAGCTGCATGCGCGACTGCGCGTACGCAAAGCGCCCGAGGACGAGAAGCTGCGCATGCGCATCGTCCTGGGCTGCGCGAATGGGGAGTCGGGCACTGTGATTGCCCAGCGCTTGGGCACGACGGTGCAAACCGTCTCCAAGTGGCGGCGGCGCTACCAGGCGTACCGCCTGGCGGGTTTGACCGATGCCCCGCGCGCTGGCCGCCCGCGCAGTGTGGGCGACGAGCAGGTTCAGCTCATTGTGGACAAGGTTCGCCAGAGCAAGCCTGACAACGCCACGCACTGGAGCGTGCGCCAGATGAGTCGGCACGCTGGCGTATCGCCCGCGACGGTGCAGCGCATCTGGCATGCCTTTGGGCTGAAGCCGCACCTGCAAGAAACCTTCAAGCTATCGACGGATCCCCATTTCGTGGACAAGGTACGGGATGTGGTGGGGCTGTATATGGCACCACCCGATCGCGCCTTGGTGCTGTGCGTGGACGAGAAGAGCCAGATCCAGGCTCTGGATCGCACCCAACCAGGGTTACCACTGACGTTTGGCAAACCCAGCACGCGCACGCACGATTACAAGCGCCATGGCACAACGTCGCTGTTTGCAGCGCTGGATGTGGCCACTGGCAAAGTCATAGGACAGCTCAAGCGCCGTCACCGCAGTGTGGAATTCCTGCAGTTCCTCAAAGCCATCGATGCAGCGGTGCCTGGCGAACAAGACATCCACCTGATCATGGACAACTACGGCACGCACAAGACGCAGGCAGTGCGGGCCTGGCTAGCAGCCCATCCTCGCTACCACGTTCACTTCACGCCCACCTCAGCGTCCTGGCTCAATCTGGTCGAGCGTTTCTTTAGCCAGATCAGCGAGCAGTGGATCAAGCGCAGCGCCCACACCAGCGTTGCTCAGCTGGAGCAATCCATACGGGAATACATTGATCGTCACAACGAGGATCCCAAGCCGTTCGTGTGGCATAAAAGTGCGGACACCATCTTGGCATCTGTGGCGCGGGCAGCGGGTACCATTATTTGATGCTTACTTTTGAGACACCACACTAGTGTGCTGTCCTGCTGATACGTGAGCAAAGTCTATGCAACTTTTCAAGGTTCGAATCGGCGGTGGCAGTCCACTTGAACGGCTGGCAGTTCGTGTTGTAGGCGGCGACGAAGTGATCAATGCGCTGCACGAGCTGTTTGACGCTGGTGAACGAGCCGCGCCGAATGGCCTTGTCGGTGATTAGGGAGAACAAGCGCTCGACCTGATTGAGCCAGGAACTGTAGGTCGGGATGAAATGCATGTTCCAGCGGGGCCGACTGGCCAGCCAGGCCTTGATCTTGGGATGGCTGTGCGTTGCGTAGTTGTCGCAGATGCAGTGAATGTCCAACTCGGCGGGGACGGTCTTGTCGATCTCGCGCAGAAAGGCCAGGAACTCCTGATGCCGGTGGCGCGGCTTGCAGGCTGCCAGCACGGCGCCATTGAGTACGTTCAGCGCCGCAAACAATGTGGTCGTGCCATGACGCTTGTAGTCATGGGTGACGCCTTCGACGTAGCCGAATCCCATGGGCACCATCGGCTGCGTTCGCTCCAGCGCCTGGCACTGACTCTTTTCATCCACGCAGATGACCAGCGCGTTGTCCGGCGGGTTCAGGTACAGGCCGACCACATCGCGCAACTTCTCGATGAAGAACGGGTCGTTGGGGAGCTTGAGGCTCTCGGTGCGATGAGGCTGCAAGCCAAAGAGCTGGAAGTAGCGCTGCACGCTCGTCTTGGAGATGCCAGTCTCGGCCGCCACCGTGCGCACGCTCCAGTGCGTCGAGCCGTTGGCCGGCTTGGTGTGCAATGTGGTCTTGATCAAATGCGCCACGCGTTCGTCATCGATCGTGCGCGGTTTGCCAGGGCGAACATCGTCGTACAGGCCTGCAATGCGTCGCTCGACAAACCGGGCTCGCGCTCATCGTCTGTAAGCAGCAATTCGACTTTCGGTCTTCCTCTTCTCATGGCGGTATCTCCGTTCCGAAGATACCGTATAGGCATGCACGATTGATACCAGAAAATAACGGAACAGCACAGTAGTCGCCCCTGAATAATCTCCGGAAGCCGCATGAACGCTGATGTTCTGGGGTGAATGCTGATGGCCTGAACTCCCAGTTTGCATTCCAATAGGGGTTGATTTCTGGAAGGTCTGCCGTGCTGTTTGCCTGCCCTGGCAAGAGATCGAAGCGCGGGTGGCGCAGGTGTTCTATTGCAAAGGCCGCGCCGGTGTGGCCATGCCCGACCTGGATCTTTTTGGCGAACAGGTGCAGCGAGCACCAGTGAGCAGCAACGCCGGGCGCCCCCGTGTGCCGCTGCGCACCATGATCGCGCTGCTGTACCTCAAGCACGCCTTCAACGAGTCCGACTAGGGTGTCGTTGAGCGCTGGGCTGATACGCCACGCTGGCAGTTCTTCTCTGGCTGTGCGTATTACGAAGACCGCCAGCCTTGCGACGCCACCACCTTGGTCAAGTTCCGGCAATTGCTGGGCGACGAAGGCGTGGAAGAACTGCTGGCGCAGACCATCAACGTGGCCGTCGAACTCAATCTGATCAAGCAGCAGGAGCTAACCCGCGTGATCGTGGACAGCACGGTGCAGCACAAGGCGATTGCCCACCCCACCGACAGCCGCCTGCTGGAGACCGCCCGGGTCAAGCTGGTCGAGGCAGCCAAGGACGCAGGCATCGATTTGAAGCAGACCTTTGCCAAAGAGGGGCAGCATCTGAACCGCAAGGTCGGGCGCTATGCCCACGCCCGCCAGTTCAAGCGCATGAAACGCGCCATCAAACGCCAGCGCACCATCGTGGGTCGGCTGCAGCGCGAGATTGAGCGCAAGGCAATATCGGCCAGTACGGCCATCGTGGCTGCCGTGCGGGAAGCACTGGACGAGACTTTGAGTAAAGCCCATCGCATCGTGTCCCAGAGTGGCCAGCGCAAGCTCTACGCCTGGCATGCGCCTGAGGTGGGCGGCCCAAAAGCGACAACGCCGGCTGAGAACAGTCGGCTCGATCTTGCCCTTGGCATGGTACGGCCTGCCGCCTGGCCATGAGGCCACCCCATTACCAAGGCCTTGTCAACTTAACGCCGTATTGGCGAAGTGAGAGCTGGTGAAATGGTGCTCAGACTGCGGTAGACGGATTTTGGGTAACGCCAGTGACGAGATGCCAGATAGCGAAGCGTCTGGCGAGTTGATTACGATAGCGCACAGCGCCGAGTTGGTGGCGCTTGATGGCGAAATGCTGTCGGATCGGTCCGAAGCTGGACAGGAATGTTTGCGTTCGTCCTGGCGAGCGAAAGCCTTTCATGCGCCGTTCGCGTTCGCGTGTTGGCTGATGACTATTCTCGGCCCGGTTGTTGACCCGGGCTGCA
>JAGQRE010000171.1 GCA_020425695.1 Planctomycetota bacterium | reverse complement strand
CCATCTCAAACTCGGCGTCGGGCGGGGCGCTGGTGCTGACTTCGTACAGGGTCTGGTCGAGGCTCATGGGCTTGCTGCCGCCGCCGCGTTTCTGGGCGTTGCGGCTGGTGAGCTCGGAGTAGACGACGTGCTTGGCGATGGCGTAAAGCCACGTACTGAACTTGACGCCCCGGTTCGGGTCGAACTTGGCGATTTCCTGATAGACGCGGGCCAGCGTTTCCTGGCTGACGTCCTTAATGGTCTCCTGCCCGAAGTAGCGTGACGCGATACTGCCGATCAAGCGCTCAATGCTGGGCCCGAAGACGTCCCACATTTCGTACCACGCGGAAGCATCGGCCTTTTTGAGGCGTCCCAGCAAGTCTGTGTTTATGGAAATCAAGGCAGCTCCCCCGAGTCGATCAACTCTCGTTACGGAATGTTCATCCACGATTTCAGATTACACAACTCAGTGCAATTGGGCGGTTTGAATCCTGACTCCTAATCGACCGAGCACGAATTTACTTGCCGTCTTCGGAAGATCGCTAGACTTCTGGCATGCGACTTCAGATCAAGACACCTGCCCGTAGCTTTGAGTTCACGCCGCGTGATGGCGTGTCCAGCGTGATGGTGGGCAATCGAAAAAGTGATGACGTCACGATCGACGACGACCCGGACATCTCCGGGCCTCACGTTCGTCTTGAACGCTTCATGCAGAAGTGGTCGTTCACGGATCAGTTCAGTAACACCGGCACCTTCCACAACGGCGAGAAGAAATACAGCGGCGAACTCGCGGTGGGGGATGTACTGAAAGTCGGCAACACCGAGTTGCACGTCCTGTCCCTTGCCCAGGAAGACGCGCCGGCGGCCAAGCCCGCGATCTACAACGCGCACGTCCACACGCCTGACGACGAGCCTCACCCGGGGCCGGTCTCGAAAGACCTGGGCGAATCGACTGACGAAGACGTCAACGAAGAACATCTGTGGGACGACTACGAAGATGAAAGAGAAGGCGACACAGGGCTTCACTCGCTGAAAGAGGTCGCTGAGAAAGCTGCCGCAATACCGACCCGGGGTGCATCGCCGCCCGAGATATTCGTTGAGCGCATCAGCCACAAACTCGAGCGTGAGTTTGAAGACAAGTACGGCATGGACGTTCGCAAAGACCCGCAGGCGTGGAGTCGCCTGCAGGAGGGCGCGCGCAAGGCCGTGATTGAGCTTGAACACGTGAAGAGCACCACGGTGGATCTGCCGTTTCTGATGGCCGATTCGTCAGGCCCGAAGCACCTGCAGTTGCAGGTTCATCGCAGGCACCTGCACGAAGAGATCGATCATATTGACCCCAGCTACCAGAGTGGCGCTGAGCAGAATCTTCGAGAGCTTGAGGCGTTCAACAAGAAAGCGAAGGCGGTCAGGCAACGGGCGGCGCTGGGCGTCGGCATTGGCATGAGCGTGTTCATTGCGGTCACCGTGATTTTCAGCGGCGGTTTCTTTGAGTCATCCGGTCCGGACAATCCGGGCGCGACTCCAAGCACCACAGCCCAGTCGCCCGAAGAGGCGCGAGCCCTTAACAAAATCGCCGAAGCGGAGTTGAAGGGGAAAGTACTGTCGTTGCTAAAGGCGGAAGATCGCTCGCCGCAGAAGTTGATGGACCAGCTTGATGAGTACGAGCTTGAGGCGAAACAGGCCGGCTACGACGTCGGCTGGGACTACGAACGCACGAGAACGTATCTGTCCACGAAGGTGTACCGTGACGTGTCCGAGCGATACGGCGACGTCAGCGGCGACCAGTACGACCTGCGGCAGAGTGCCAACTTTCGCGAAGCGCAGCGGCAGGTGGATGAGTTGCAGGTCTATCTCAAGGCATCTCCCCACAATCAGCGTGCGATCGACGTGCTTGATCTGGACGACCTGACGCAGCGTTGGACGGAGACGAACCAAAGTGGCAGCGAAAAGTTAATCGCCGAACAGCTGCTTCTCTCGGCCGAAGCGATTGAGCTGGCCGACTATCAGTCCGCCGCCGCAGCGCTGAAAGGCGTTGTCGACGGCGCGATCATCGAGCCCGAGGTGCTGAAGAAGTGTCAAGCCCTGTACGACGAATGGAAGCAGCGGACGGATGAGCCCAGACTGCCGTTCAATCACCGCACTGACGCGCCGCCATCAGCACCGGAGAACGCGCTGCTGCCAGCGGGCGACCGCACTGCTTATTCGCGTCTGAACAGTCTTGAGCGGCGGGTAAAGGAAGCGATCAAGGACGGCAGTTGGGATGGACGTGAATTCGAGCTGTGGGGCTTAACCGGTGTCGTGAATGCGCGCCCGAAGTCGTCGCAATTGGTCGTTACGTACAGGCGTGATCTGGGCGACGATGTCGTGCTGACCGGAACACATACGGTGCAGCTTTCCAACATGCCGCCGCAGGCACGCTTGAACGTCCTGATGCTGGACGAAAACCTGATCGTCGAAGACCTGACGGCTTGTTTGGTTTACGCGTTCGATCGGGGGCTGTCCGAGTCAGTCGGGCAGATCGCATTCAAACTGCGCGAGGCAGGGCCGGAGTGGCGTGCCCAACTTGATGAGATTCTCGCAGCCAAGTGGGAAGTGCCGATACCCGAAGGCGGATTTCCTGAGCGCGATGGCAGCGTCGTCCCCGAGTAGCACGCTAGACCCGCGCCTGTTTCAACTCTAACTCAGGCAGCTTCCCAGCACGACGTTCCCACCATTCGCGCAGGGGCTTGGCCGACCACCAGGCGAAGATTGCCAGAATGTGCCCCGCGATGATGTCCGGGAAGTAGTGATAGCCGCCGTACAGGGTCGCGATGTACACGGCGATGCCGACGGGCAGATACACCCAGAACAGTGGGCGAATACCTTTCCACGACGCGATCAGAAACAGCGTCGTCCAGGCCGTGTGCAGGCTTGGGAAGCAGTCGCGGTTACGGGCCTTGATGTCATCCATGAAGCTGAGCGCACCCGGTGAAGCTTCCAGCCAGCGACCTTCAAACACGTACTTCGGCCCGACTACCGGCACCAGCACATAGCCGATATAGGCCAGCGCGCCAGTGATTACCAAAGCGCCCATAAATCGGTTGAATTCAGTCCGCCGCCCAAGAAACCAGAGCGCCATGGCCAGCGCGGGCGCGGCGTAGACGTAGCTGATGTACGCGGCCTCGTGAATATCGATTTGTGTCAGACCGAACCAGCCGATCATCGTTGTGATCCAGCCGGCGTGCATCCACTTGTGAACAATGGCAGCGCTGAGGTCGCCGAACAGTGCGTACTCCCACTTGGCGAAAAGCTGGTCGTACAGGGTGTCGCCGCGAATGGCCGGTATCAGGCGCTTGTTGAGTTCATAGACGCCCATGCAGGTCAGGAAGGGCACGTAGGCGCGAATCCCGCCAAGGCCCCAGAACAGCGTCGCCCGCAGGCGTGCCCACGGCCCGGTCGCTTCGCCCCATACGCCGTGCATCAGCTTTCGCGCTTTGCCCTTGCCTGCCAGGGGCAGCATCGCGACCAGCAGTAACGCGCCCGTGCCGATGCTGCACCACAGCAGGAACATCCACATCGTTCCGTGCCCGTGGAAGTTGTAGGTGAAGGCGCGTTCCAGTGAATCGAGCGACGGTGCCCCGGAAACCAGCAGGTAGGCCGACACAAACAGCGCGAGCAACCCGAGGATGATGACTTCTTCAAAACGGATCACGCGAAACAGCCACATCCACCAGCGCGCGCGCGGTGCGGCGTTGCGGGCGCGGATCTGTTCGATCTCGCGCAACTCGCCAAGCTGCACCGACTGATGTGCGCCGGTTGGGACTTCCGCGAGTGCTGTTCCGGTGTCGTCGGACATAAGTCAAACAGTGTAACCGCCCTCTTGGGCGAACTTTAATCCTTTCCTGTGTTAATCTTAGCGTCCGGGTCACGCTTCGCCGAGACGGGGATATGACTTAAGTGTTGCGAACAGTCTGTCCAAAACGCCCGTTTTCAGTTGCACAGGACCACTTGGGGGTCAACGTAGTTGATAAGGCGTCAACGCATTGCGTTGGCGGCAGAACATGCAATCGTTAGAATCGCCGCTGATCGCAGCAAGAGAAAGTAGCTTGATGACTGAAACGCCTGGGAAAACAGGACGCATCCGGGAGATCAACCCGGACGATCTGGCATTCGATGTGACAGACACGTCGAGCCAGTTCGATTTCGACGCGGAAGAACGCCGACGTTTTCAGCGTGCCATGCTTGAAGTACCCATCGCCATTAAGCTGCTGGGGTTGGCCGACAAGGAGTTGTGCAAGGGCAAGGCCGTGCTTCGTGACCTGTCACTGGACGGCGCGTTCCTGACATCGATTGAGATCGAAGAGACAGCGGACGGCGTGAAACCCGAGGAAGTTGGCGAGTTCCGTCGCATCCAGTTCACGATCATGGACGGCCCATTCAAGGGCGTCGAAGCAGCCGCCCAGCCGGTGCGCATCGGTCTAAAACACGGCGGCGTTGGTGTGAAACTCGAAGAGGGTTTCAGCTTCGAGGTTTAGTGGCATTCGCTTCCAGCGAATGAGTCGCAGCGGCTTCAAGCCGCTGATTGAGCGACGAGCTCAATTCCTCCACCACCTGAATAGGCTTGAGAACCCAGCCGCGGCCGGACTTTGGGGTTGGAAATGGGTTGGTTGACGGCGCCTGCTGGAAGCAGGCGCAACTCATTCGCTGGAAGCGAATGCCACTTTACTCGTGTCTCAACGCATCAATCGGCTGCAGCATCGACGCCCGGATCGCGGGGTACAGTGACGCCAGGAAACCAATTGCAAATGCCAGCCCGACTGCCTGCCACGAGCGCGTCAGATTCAGTGTGCCGCTGAGGGCGTCCATGCTGAACCAGTGCCGCGCGGCCTGCACCTCGGCATAGCCAAAGGCCACACCGACTAACCCGCCGATCAACGACAGCAGCAGACCTTCAACAAGCACGCTGGTGAGTACGCGTGTGCGGCTCCAGCCCACGGCCAGCAGCAAACCGATTTCGCGTGTGCGCTCGTACACGGTCAGGGTCATGGTGTTCAGAATGCCGACGGCGCCGGCGAGGGCGGCAATCAGGCTGATCACCAGCCCGAACTGCTTGAAGAAATCGACCTCTTTGTGCCGGCGTAGAATGTCAGCGCTTTTGATCGCGCGCAGGGAATCAAGCTTCTGGTTGACGTCATTTACGACCTGCGCCGACAGTTCTTCGCGCTGGGCCTCAGTCAGTTCGCCTTCTGTGCTGCCGACTTCGATCACCATCATGGTGCATGACGACGGGTAATGGACAGTCACGTCTTTCCATTTGCCGTCGATCTTCTGGCGAACGACTTCGTCGTGCTCGTGCTTGCCCTTGATGACCTGCGCCACGTCAATGTGAAACCACACGGCCGTGTCCTGCAACATGATGCCGGTTTCGCAGACGCCGCGTGTGGTCAGATCCAGACGCATCTTCCACGCGTAGACCGGGTCTTCGGGGTCGTAGTCGATGCCGCGCTGCTTCAGCCATTGGACGTAGTAGTCGTCTTCCACCGGGAAGCCGAGCATGTCGTTCGGGCGCGGTGGTGGTGGCTCGCGCCCGGTGCGCAGCTTATACGCCTCGGGTGTTTCTTCGCGGATGGCGTCCATATGAACGCCGAGGTCTTTGACGAGGCGTTTGAGTGTCCAGACCTTCTTGGCGTAGTCGGTCATTTCATCCCAGTTTGGGGGATGATCGAATACCTGCTTGAAACCCTCGCTGGTCACGACGTCCATCAGGTTCAGTGGCTGCCCGACTTTGGGGGCCTTGTCGCCCATTTTCTCCTGCAGGATTTCCCAGGCGCGCCAGCCGAAGACGACGCCGTTGGGGTCGTCGTCGCTGATTGGTTGCCCCTCGCGCATCTTCATGTGCTTGAGGACCGGGTTATCGCCACGGACGCCGTAGTAAAGGATTGCCGGGCGGTCGTCGAAGTCAGCATCGGTGCGTAGCAGCGCTGCGATCATCGGAGTGGCGACTTGTACGCCGTCGATGTGCTTCAGCTCGCCTTCGTAGTAAAGCGGGACGTCACTCTCAAGTTCCTCAGCCGTAGATTCCATGACGACGACGTCGCCGCGCTGGGTCTCGAAAGCCTGGCTGATCTGGCCGATCAGGTCATCGCTGATGCTGAACAGCGCCACCATGATGCTTACACCGATGCCTACACCCAGCACACTGAACAGCGTACGTAGCTTGCGGCGAAACAGGTTTTTGAGGATGAACTTCATGTCGCCTGCAGAGGTTAGGGTTGAGTCGCCCCGGAAGCCATACGCCGGACACGAGAACAGCTGAAAACAGATTCAGCATTCCCCGGCGCTTGCGAATTCACGCGGTCTAAACTCTAGTCCTTGCCGTATGGATGACTTCTTTGAGCTTCAGTCAACGGACGGGCGCGCACGCGCCGGTGTGTTGCATACGGACCACGGGTCGGTCGAGACGCCGGTGTTCATGGCTGTCGGCACGCAGGGCTCGGTAAAGGGCGTGACGCCGGACCAGTTGAGTGACTGCAACGTCGGCGTGGTGCTGGGCAACACCTACCACCTGATGGTGCGCCCGGGTGATGACGTCGTCGCTGAGCTTGGCGGGC
>JAGQRE010000170.1 GCA_020425695.1 Planctomycetota bacterium | reverse complement strand
GGCAGACCGGCCGCACGGATGTAGTCACCCAGTTTCTTCTGTGACAGCTTCGCGACCCTGGCCCAGTCCGGCGGCTCAACCGCCGTGCACGCGTTGGACAGACGCAGCTTCACTTTGTCGACGTTCCCGGCCGCGTCACGCGGCAGTGTCGAGGCATCTTTGCCGGTGGTTTCACCGGGCAGGTGTTTGGTCAGGTTCTGGTAACCGCGCAGGGCGTTGGGGTCAGTCGTGTTCTGCGACAGGATCGTCAGCACCAGTACTTCCAGCGCGTTCTTGCGTCCATCCCAAACGGCCACGCCAAGATTCGCATCAAGCAGATCAATGGCCTTGATCAATCGCTTGCGAGGGTCCTTGATCGCACGCGTAGCAACAACACGATGCGGGACACCTTCACGCTGAAGTTTGGAAAGTCGGGCAGGCATGCCCGAAGCATAAGGATCGGCAACGGCAACGGTAGGGGCGATGCTTGCATCGCCCGCGAACCACGGTTACTCGTCAGTTTCCCGTTCGTCCGAATCATCTAAGAGTGCGGGCGACGCAAGCGTCGCCCCTACGGGTTCCGCTTCTTCCTCGCCCACAAGTGGCGAAAGCAGAGCTGACAGCATGGCGAAACGGATCGGGTTCATGGCGATCTCCTTCAACCATGATTGCTACTTGCCCGCGCGGAATTTCAGCAGCTTCTTTAGATCTTCGGCGTGGCCGCCGTGGGTTTCCATGGGCGTTTCTAACGCGGCGATGCAGTGGTCGAAGCGCTTGTCGTTCACAAGCAACTCGAAACACTTGAGCCCGATGTGTCCGTGGCCGAGATTCTCATGCCGGTCCACACGCTTCGCCAACTCGACTTTGCTGTCGTTGATGTGAAACGCCCGCAGGTACTTCTTGATGCCGACGACCATGTCGTATTCGTCAAACGTCGCGGTGAAGGCTTTCTCATCACGCTCGTCATAGCCGGCCGCGAATGCGTGCGCGGTGTCGTAGCAGGTGGCCATCTTCGCCTTGTGCTTCACGCCTTCGATGATTCGCGCGATGTGCTCAAAGCGCCAGCCGATGTTGCTGCCCTGGCCTGCGGTGTTCTCGATGGCTGGTTTGCACGCGCCTTCGTAGCCGTCGAGGATCAGATTCAGCGCATCCGCCACCCGGTCACAGCATTCGTCGTCGGTCATCTGTTTCAGGTGCGCACCCGGGTGAAACACCAGGACTTCCGCGCCAAGCTTGTTGGCACGCTCCAACTCGTCTTCAAAAGCGCTGATGCTGCGACGCCACTTTTCGTCGTCGGGCGAGCCGAGGTTGATCAGATAGCTGTCATGAATGAAGAAGCGCGAAATGCCCGTACGTTTCTCGGCCTCTTTGAACTCCGTGACGTCCTCAGGCAACAGCGGCTTCGACTTCCATTGCTGCTGGTTCTTGCTGAAAATCTGCACGCACTCGCAGCCGATTTCGGCTCCGCGCTCAAGCGATTTATACAGCCCGCCGGAAATGGATGTGTGCGCACCAAGTAGCATGCCCGCACTCTAGGTGCTCAAGACAAACGATGCGAGGGTTGGACTACGAAGGGGTCAGACCCTGTTTTCGCCCGAACAGCATTCAAAGTCAGTCTAAGCCGACAGCGAAAACAGGGTCTGACCCCTTTCGTGACAAGCCACCAGAAACCCTGACCCCATTTCAAACATCTCTGCATTACTGGGACAGACACCAATTCCATGCGGGGACCGCCATGCCAAAACGAATTGCAGCGTTCGCACTTGTCTTAGTCGCACTCACGCTTTGGGGCTGCGCGGGTGGCAGCTCCGGCGGTAGCAGCAGCGGCGGTACGCCCCCCACCGCAGGCCCCGCAACGCAACTGGCGGTCACCCAGCAACCGGGCGGCGCAACGGCGGGCAATGTGTTCGCAACCCAGCCCCGTGTCGCCATCCGCGACGCGGGCGGGCTGCTGGTCTCTGCCGACAACACGACACAAGTGACCGTCGCAATCACCGGCGGCACCGGCACAGGCGGGGCGGTTCTCTCCACCACACTCACCGCCACGGCATTCAACGGAATCGCCAGTTTCAGCGGGCTCAGCATTGATCTGGCCGGCAGCAACTACTCGCTGACATTTACAGCCAGCGGGCTGACTTCGGCCGTCAGTAGCAGTTTCGATGTCACGACAGTCAGCACGGGCGGCGGGACCGCGCCGTTTGTGCCGGCTGCGCCATCAGGCACGGCCACATACTATGTCTCCCCCACCGGCAATAACGGCAACGCAGGCACTTCACCGGGGGCGGCATGGCTGACGCTGCAACACGCCGCCGACACCGTGCAGGCCGGCGACATCGTTGAGGTAGCAGACGGCAGCTATGCGCGCTTCACGCTCAGCAGCGTTACCGGCACAAGCGGCATGCCGGTCGTGTTCCGCGCCAGTGGCACAGGGGCGATCATCAACAGCGGCACCAGCAGCAGCGTCGCGCCGGATAGCCGCGATGCGATCAAAATCTATGACTGCCACTACGTCATTATCTACGGTCTGCGCACTCAGAACGCATACCGCGCAGGCTGCCGCGTGACCGAAAGCTTTCATGTCACGATCCAGGGTTGCGTCTTCAGCAACGGCGGGACTTGGGGGTTGTTCACGGACTACAGCGACGACCTGATCCTTGAAGGCAACGAGTGCCACGACAGCGGTGCCGAGCACGGGATTTACTTCAGCAACAGCGGCGACCGCGTGCAGATCCGCGGCAACTACTGCCACGACAACAACGCCAGCGGCATCCAGATCAACAGCGACCCCGCCCAGCAGAATGCAGGCTTCGGCACGCGCGGCGACGGAATCACGGAGAACAGCGTTATTGAGAACAACTGGTGCATCGGCAACGGCGCTGCAGGCGGCGCGGGACTGAACTTTGCCAGCATCCGCAACTGCGACATCCGCAACAACCTGATCGTAAACAACCTGGGCCAGACCGGCATCGCCCTCTGGGATGACGGCTTCAGCAGCGCTTACGGCAGCATGAACAACCGGATCTACCACAACACCGTGGTCTTCCAGACCGGCATCGGGCGCTTCTGCCTGACCATGCTGAACGGTAGCACGGGCAACGATATCAAGAACAACATCTTCATCGGCGGCGCACGCGGCGCCATTTCATGGAGCACAAACTCGCTGTCCGGCACCACGGCCGACTACAACATCTGCCGCAGTACCGACGCCTGGAACATCTACGAGAACGACACAACCAGCACCGGCTACAGCCTGGCGCAATGGCAGTCGCTGATAGGCGGCGCCACGAACTCAGTGACGACGGCCCCCGCGTTCGCGAGCAGCAGTGACTTCAGCCTCGCCACAGGCAGCGCCGGGCGCGACGACGGCGACAACAGTCTCGGCGTGACAACAGCCCACGACGGAGCCAGCAGGCCCCAAGGCGGCGGCTTTGATCGAGGCTGCTTCGAGAAGTAGTTGATAGGCGTTGGTTGGTGGTTGGTAGGAACTGCTCTGCTGCAGCACCGCCTATCAACGACCAACTACAAACTATCAACTATCAACCCTCGTTATCCCCACGTTGCAATCGCGCCATTTGCCGCTAATCTTCCGCCCCCAGTGCGCAAAGCGCCGGGAGAATCATGGCAATTCTGGGCATAGGCACGGACATCGTCGAAGTATCCCGCATCGAGAAGCTCTTGCACGAAAAACGCAAAGAGTTCCTGGCCCGCGTTTTCACCCCCACTGAGATCGAATACTGCCGCAGCAAGGCCCGCCCCGAAATCCATTTTGCCGCCCGCTTCGCCGCCAAGGAAGCCTTCATGAAGGCCATCGGCACCGGCTGGGCCAAGGGCGTCGGCTTCAACCAGATCGGCGTCTGTAACACCGAGGACGGCAAGCCAGTGCTCGAAATTGACGGTGAGGCAAAAGCGGTACTAGACGGCTTCGGGCCGTCTTTTTTATGGCTGTCCATGAGCCACACACGAGAGTATGCAACAGCAACGGTAGTGATTGAGGCGTCTGAGCGCGAAACGTAAGTGAGCGTCATCGCAGTTCGGCAAGGATCAGATAAACGACGAACGGACAACAAGAATAGAAACCGGGTTTGGAGCGCTCGCTTACGCGTCGCGTTCAGATCGAAGACATACAGGACAACGTAGATGCCACGACGCGACGACATCAAGAAGATCATGATCATTGGCTCAGGCCCCATCATTATTGGGCAGGCCTGTGAGTTCGACTATTCCGGCACACAGGCCTGCAAGGCCCTGCGTGAGGAAGGCTATGAAGTCGTGCTGGTGAACAGCAACCCGGCCACGATCATGACCGATCCCGAGATGGCCGACCGCACCTACGTCGAGCCCGTCACGCCGGAGATCTGCGCCAAGATCATCGCCAAGGAACGCCCGGATGTACTGCTGCCGACCCTCGGCGGTCAGACAGCGCTGAACACCGCCATGGCGCTTGAAAAGATGGGCGTCTTCAAGAAGTACAACGTCGAGTGCATCGGCGCGAACCCCGAAGTCATCCACAAGGCCGAAGACCGCGAAGCCTTCCGCGACGCCATGAACAAGATCGGCGTTGACCAGCCGCGCAGCGTCATCGCCCATAACTGGGCCGAGTGCGTTGCCACACTCGATGTCATCGGGCTGCCGGCCGTGATCCGACCTGCCTTCACCATGGGCGGCACCGGCGGCGGCATCGCCTACAACCTGGAAGAGTACGAAGAAATCTGCCGCAAGGGCATCTCTCTCAGCCCCGTAAACCAGTTGCTGATCGACGAATACCTGGCCGGCTGGAAAGAGTTTGAACTCGAGGTAATGCGCGACAAGAACGACAACTTCGTCGTCATCTGCAGCATCGAAAACCTCGACCCCATGGGCGTGCATACCGGCGACAGCATCACTGTTGCGCCCGCGCTGACGCTCACCGACAAGGAGTATCAGCTACTCAGGGACGACGCCAAAAAGATCATGACCGAGATCGGCGTCGAAACCGGCGGCAGCAACGTACAGTTCGCCGTGGACCCGCGCACCGGGCGTCGCGTGGTCATTGAGATGAACCCTCGTGTGTCGCGCTCAAGTGCGCTGGCATCCAAGGCGACCGGCTTCCCCATTGCCAAATTCGCGGCCAAGCTCGCCGTCGGCTACACGCTGGATGAGTTGCAGAACGACATCACCAAGGCGACGCCGGCCAGTTTCGAGCCAAGCATCGACTACGTCGTCGTGAAGACGCCGCGCTGGGCCTTCGAGAAGTTCCCCGGCGCGAACACCGTCCTGACCACGCAGATGAAGTCCGTCGGCGAGGCCATGAGCATCGGACGCACCTTCAAAGAAGCTATCCAGAAGGCCATGCGCAGCCTCGAAATCGGGCGTATGGGTTTCGGTGCGGACAAAAAAGAAACCCTTGAGACACGCAAGCTGTCACGGCAGGAACTCAAGGCCGGGCTGATTACGCCGGGCGTCGAGCGCATTTTCATGATTCGCCGTGCGCTGCGCAGCGGCATGAACCCGACTGAAATCAGCGCGTTCAGCGGCATCGACCCGTGGTTCATTGAGAACTTCGTGCAGATCCTCGAGATCGAGCGCGATTTGCGCGCCATCAAGACACTAAGCGAACTCGACGCCGACCTGCTGCGCGAGGCAAAGCGCGCGGGCTTCGGCGACGCCCAACTCGCGACTATCTACAACACAGATGAAGTCAAAGTGCGCGCCCACCGCCAGGGACTTGGCGTGCTGCCGGTCTACAAACTAGTCGACACCTGCGCCGCCGAGTTTGAAGCCAAGACGCCGTACTATTACTCGACGTATGAGGAAGAGACGGAAGTCCAGCCGAGTGACCGGCGCAAGATCATGGTCATCGGCGGCGGCCCGAACCGTATCGGCCAGGGCATCGAATTCGACTATTGCTGCGTTCACGCCAGCATGGCCCTGCGCGAAATGGGCTATGAGTCGATCATGGTCAACAGCAACCCCGAAACCGTGAGCACCGACTTTGATATCAGCGACGACCTCTTCTTCGAGCCACTGACCTTCGAAGATGTCATGAACATCTACGACATCATGAAACCCGAGGGCGTGATCGTGCAATTCGGCGGCCAGACGCCTATCAACCTGGCACGCCGACTCGCCGACGCAGGTGTACCGATCATCGGCACGCCGGTCGAAAGCATCGAACGTGCCTCCGACCGCGAACAGTTTCATGCACTGGTCAAGGAACTCGGCATTCGCCAACCCAAGGGCGCCATTGTCGCTGACATCGACGGCGCGATGCAGGCCGCAAAGGACATCGGCTTCCCCGTGCTGGTACGCCCGAGCTTCGTGTTGGGCGGGCGAGCGATGGAAGTCTGCTACGACGACGCGGAGTTGAAGCACTTCGTCGGGTTGGCGGTGGAAGCCGCGGAAGGCAAGCCGATCCTGATCGACCAGTTCCTGGACAACGCCGTGGAGTGCGACGTGGACTGCCTGTGCGACGGCGACGACGCCGTGATCGCCGGCATCATGGAGCACATCGAGTACGCCGGTGTGCACAGCGGCGACAGCATGTGCAGCATTCCGACGCAGACCCTGAGCGAAACCGTCCTGCGCGACATTCGTGAAATTACCCGCAAGCTTGCACTGGCGCTGAATGTGAAGGGCCTGATGAACGTGCAGTACGCGATCAAGGACGACCAGGTCTGGGTGATTG
>JAGQRE010000016.1 GCA_020425695.1 Planctomycetota bacterium | reverse complement strand
AGCGGCTAAGACGCACTGAGCACCCGATCAAAAGCAAAGTAACCAAAAGTAACCATAGGTAAACACAGGTGCACATCAGCACCTAGGGCTGCTTGGCTGGTAGCAGCCGCTGCCCCCTCGCGGTCGCGGTTCCTTGGTCATCCAGGATGTGTCGCAGGTGGTTGTACAACGGTTCTGTCGAGCGCGATTTGCGCGCTGGTTTTTGAACTGAGGTACCTGCCATGTCCCGTTACCACCCCGTTCGGCCTAAAGCTTCCAAGGCGAAATCGCAGCGCCGGGAAGCGCCGAGCCACAAGACTTCTTCCGAAGAAACGCTGGTCAAGACGATCCGTGATGCGGCCGACGCGCTTTATCTTGAGCGCGATGGTGCGAGCATCGACAAGGCCATCAAACGCGCTGAGCGCACGCTGGAATTGTTTGATCGCGAACTGGAGCGTGTCGGTGCGCCGGACGCCGAAAAGCCGAAATGGCTGATCTCGCCCAGTGTAGCCCTGCGCTGGCAGCGCGAACTCGAGCGCCAGCAGGAACGTCGCGAAACGCTGAGAAGTGAATGCCTCGTGATTGCGAGGCGACTGGTCGAAGACTGGATGCAGGGCAGCGGTGAACAGCCGCCCTCTCCGGGCGCGTCTGATTTTCAGGAAAGCGTCGAAGTGCCGTCCGAAATGTCTGCCGAGGCAGCGAAGGGAGGTACAGACGCTGACGCGGTTTCCGAAGCCGCTTAGTGCAGCCGGCGCGCGACAGGATTGTCGGGCCCACCCAAGGCCGGAGATGGCGTGCCCTTGTATCCCTGACGGGTGACGACAGACTTGGGCCATGACATCAGAAATCGAGAAACCCAAGCGTGAGACAGATACAGCAGAGTGGGGCAAGCGCGCCGCCGATGGCGAAGAGACCAGGTTCCTTGAAGGGCCGCGAAAACGCAGCTTTGAGTTGTTCCGTGCGCTACGGATATTCTTCGAGTTGATTCGAGGGTTTCGTGCTCTTCACTTTGTCGGCCCTTGTGTGACTGTGTTCGGCTCGGCACGGTTTCCAGAGACGCACCGCTACTACAAGTTGGCGCGTGAAGTGGGAGCGGAGTTGGGCAAGGCTGGCTTTACGGTTTTGACCGGCGGCGGCCCGGGTATTATGGAGGCCGCGAACCGCGGTGCACACGACGTAGGCGCGTCGTCAGTGGGCTGTAACATCAAACTGCCCAAAGAGCAGAAGCCGAACCCGTATTTGGATAAGTGGGTCGACTTCAACTACTTCTTCGTGCGCAAGATGATGCTGGTGAAGTACAGCTACGCGTTCATCGTGCCGCCGGGTGGTTTCGGCACGATGGATGAAATTTTCGAGACGGCCACGTTGATCCAGACCGGAAAGATTAACGACTTTCCACTGGTACTAGTGGGAACCGAGTACTGGCAGCCGATGATTGACTTCCTGCGTGATACCATGGTGCGGGAAGGCACGATCGCAGAGCATGACGTCAACCGTCTGTTTCTGACGGACTCACCGAAAGAGGCCGTGGAATTTGTCACGAAGGCTGCGGTAGGCCGTTTCGGGCTGAAATACAAGAAGCGCAGCCCAAGCCGCTGGTATCTGGGTGAGAAATCGCACGCGAAGTCTGATGCTTCAATTGTGGCGTCCCGAAAGTAGTAGTGGATCACTCGCCGGGCGGCCAAACAACCTAAAACGACCACAACGCCCACCTTTAAAAGGTGACATGTGACTGTTCCGTGATACAATAACGGGATATTGGTCGCTATTAGGTGGAGTCGGGATATGCGCAGTGGGCGTAAGGGTTTTACCCTGATTGAGTTGCTAATTGTGGTGGTCATCGTTGGAATTCTGGCGCTGGCAGCGATTCCGCTGTTCGAGAACAATAGTCGCGACGCGCGTCGCTCTGAGGCTGACCGTCTTCTGGGTGCAGCTCGGGACTTCTGCCGCGCGGAGTATGCGAAGACAAACAACCCAACCGATGTTTCTGCAGGCTTCGCGGCGCAGCAGGCCACGGGCGCATTTGACGGCCACTACTACGACGTCGACACGTTTTCGAGTTCTTCAACCGTAGCCGGAATGGACGCAAGCCTGACGACCGATTCCGGTGTCGATGGTACGGGAACGATGCATTTCGCTTGGAATTCAGGCACGTCCACGCTTAGTTGGAGCTAGCGACATCATCTGGTGCCATGGCACGCAGCACGTAGTCGGCAACCGCCAGGACGCCTGCAAATGCGCTGGCTAGCGCCAGCGTTAGCGCTGAAACACTTTCCAGAATGATCGACCACAGTGCGAAGAACTGAGCGACGGTCGCAAGTTTGCCTGCCGCACCGGCCCTGAGGTCCAGCGCTTTGTGCGGCAATACGCGCCACAGAAGCACCAACGGAACGAGCAGGATTTCACGTGCGCCGATCAGCGCTAACAGCCACCAGGGCGGCGTGTAGAAGTACCACGTGGCGGCGATCACAGAGATCACGAACGTCTTGTCGCAGGCCGGATCAAGCCAAGCGCCGCGACCTTGCGGCCCGGCCAACCGGGTAGGCTGCCCGCGTGCCAGCCGACGCGCCCGCATGCGTCGCGCAAACCAGCCATCAAGCATGTCGGAAGCTGCGGCTGCGACCATCAATCCGAACAACGCCGAAGGCCACGCCGCCACAAACCACACGCCCACAGCCATCGGCAACCGAACAAGCGTCAGCAGGTTGGGCAGTGAGAGTATCGGCTCGCTCGCGTCTGTGCCGGTTTCAGTCACGAACGCAGTTTAGCCCCGGAAGTGATTCCGGGGCATAGGCGCTATGGTTCGCGCCCGTAGGTGAAGAAGTTTGGCACGACGACCTTGCGATCCTTTGTCATCAGTCCGATGTGCTGCGTCATGGTCATACAGTCCGCGGACATTATGGAGCCGACCGGTTGCGCCTTGATGCTATGCGAGTGGACGATTCTCATGCTCTCGGCGTCGACCAGCAGAAGACTGGTGTAGAGGCTGACCAGAACGTGCTTCCCGGAGCCCAGCCAGTGCATCGAAACAACAGCCGACTCCAAAGGAATTCGCCCCAACTCTGCACCCGTTTCGCCGTCAGCGATTACCAGCGATTCCTGTCCGGGTCCGGGAGGGCCGTCAGTGCTGGTCCGTCCAGGTTCATTTCTGCGGAAGGCCATCTTCTTGCCGTCCCTTGATACGCCAAATTGCCTCAGGATTGCTCCACTGACTGGGAACTCATGAACTTTATTGGCGGTGCCGGTTTCATACACCCGGATCGCTTCGCGGCTGGTTGCGAACACGAGTCCGCTGTCACCGGTGAACCTGACAGCCTCCAATTGCGGGATGGTGGCGATGTGGCGTATGAACTTGCCGGTTTCCGTGTCCCATAGGCTCATGTGCCCGCGGCGGGAACAGCTGAGTAACTTGCTCCCGTCCGGCGTGAGCACCGACAGGCGCCCAATAATGTTCGGCACCTTCACGGACCCAAATGCCAGCACCAGCTCTCCCGTGTTCGCGTTCCATTTCTGGATCATGCCGGAGGAGCCGCCGCCCGTGTACACGAACGCTTCATCGGGTGATTTGCCAATGAGGAAGACCTCGTCAATATTGGCCGGATCGAGCGCATACTGCACCTCACCCTCGGGGGATACTACGTTCACCACTCCGCGGTACTGCTGCACGGCGATTCGCCCGTCGCTGAAACGCAGAAAGGCGTCCGAGAACCCAAAGCGGAAACTGACGCTCACTTCGTCTACGACGACTGGTGTCCTCCAGCGCCAGACCTCAATGGCGGCGAGCAGGTCCGATTCGGTAGCGTTGCCGGTGTAGTTTTGCATAACCGACTCGGCATCGCTTTCGGTTTCGCAGTCTGTGAACAGTTCTACCAGTTCGCTCGGCTCGGCGTTCTTGCCTGCAGACCGGGTCGGCAGGCCCAGCGACGGGGTAGCGTCGATCAGTGCCTTGATGTGAGCCTTGAGTACACGGTCGAGTTCACCCGTGTGGCGCGTTCCCTTGTAAGCCTTGGCCGCTTCTTCTGCATCAGTTGGTGTTTCGGTTTCTTTCACTACTGCGGCGACCTTGTTGAACTGGGCGAAGTCGAACTCCCCGAGTTTGTGCTCAAGCACGTTGTCGAGCATCTCCTGTTGTCTGGTTCCTTTGTATAGAGCGCGTCCGGCGCGGGCTTCTTCTTCCGTCTTGGCAGCTTTTATTGCGTCCATTGCCGGCCAATGCGCGCTGTTCGCTTCGCCCGGCTCTTCGGGCTGCTCAGCGGTTCGGGGTGCGGACTTCCTTGCGGTATGGTTGGGTGACGGCGCGGATTGGCCGCACGCCGACATCAGGAACAACAGTAGAAAGACCGTTGGGCGTCTCATAAGTCGTCTCCGCAAACCACTTTCGGTTTAAACGCGTACGCGGAGTCCGTCAACTTGCTATCCGTTCTTATCCCGCTTTGTGCCCCTCGACGATTTTCTCGACCACGCTTGGGTCCGCCAGTGTGGTGATGTCGCCGAGAGCTTCGTACTCGCTTTCCGCGATCTTGCGCAGGATACGGCGCATGATTTTTCCGCTGCGGGTCTTGGGCAAACCAACCACGAACTGGATGTGATCCGGCGTAGCGATCGGGCCGATGACTTCCCGGACCTTCTCTTTTAACTGGCCGATCAGCTCGTCGCCCGGTTTCGCTTCGGGCGTGAGGTAGCAGTAGGCGTAGATGCCGGTGCCCTTGATTTCGTGCGGGCATCCGACGACGGCGGCCTCGGCAACCGCGTCGTGCTCAACCAGTGCGCTCTCGACTTCGGCCGTGCCAAGCCTGTGTCCGCTCACGTTCAACACGTCATCAACGCGCCCCGTAATCCAGTAGTAGCCGTCGTTGTCGCGGCTGCAGCCGTCACCTGTGAAGTAGAGCCCGGGGTAGGTCGTGAAGTACGTCTGCTTGAATCGTGCATGGTCGCCGTAAATCGTGCGCGCCTGGCCCGGCCATGACCGCTTGATGCAAAGGTTGCCGCGCACGCCGTTGCCCTCGAGCTCAACGCCTTCGTCGTCAACCAGTACAGGTTCGACACCGAAGAACGGCAAAGTGGCGGAGCCCGGCTTGCAGGGCATCGCGCCGGGCAGCGGTGTAATCAGGATGCCGCCGGTTTCCGTCTGCCACCAGGTATCCACGACGGCGCACTGCTTGTTGCCGACGATGTCGTGATACCACTGCCAGACATCCGGGTTGATCGGCTCGCCGACGCTGCCGAGTATCCGCAGACTGCTGCGCGCGTGTTTGGTGACGTGTTCGTTGCCTTGGGCAATCAGCGCACGAATCGCCGTCGGCGCCGTGTAGAAGATGCTGATGTTCAGGTCATCGACCATCTGCCAGTAACGCCCGGCGTCCGGGTACAGCGGCGTGCTTTCGAACATCACTGTCGTCGCGCCGTTGGCGAGGGGGCCGTAGATGATGTAGCTGTGCCCTGTCACCCAGCCGATGTCAGCGGCGCAGCAATAGACGTCGTCTTCCTTCAGGTCGAAGACGTACTCGTGCGTCATGCTGGCGTAGGTCAGGTAGCCGCCGGTCGTGTGCAGCACGCCTTTGGGTTTGCCGGTGCTGCCGCTGGTGTACAGCAGGTACAGCGGGTCTTCGGCATCCATCCACTCGGCCGGGCAGGTGCTGCGCTGCTTGGCAGTCTCTTCGTGCATCCAGAAGTCGCGCCCTTGCTTCATTTCGCATTGGTTGTCGGTGCGCTTGACGACAAGCATGGTGGCGACCATATCGAGCCCGTCGCAAGCGCGGTCCGAGGTCTTCTTGAGCGGGATCGTGCGCCCGCCGCGCAGACCTTCGTTGGCGGTGACGAGCACTTTGCAGTGGGCGTCCACGATACGGTCGCGCAGGCTGTCCGCGCTAAAGCCCGCGAACACAATGCTGTGCACAGCGCCGATACGCGCGCAGGCCAGCATGGTGTATGCGAGCTCGGGGATCATCGGCAGGTAAATGCAGACACGGTCGCCTTTGCGCACGCCGTGCGCTTTCAACACGTTGGCAACGCGTGCGACTTCGTGCTTGAGGTCGCGGTAGGTGATGTGCTGGTACTCGCCGGCTTCATCGGCCGCCCAGATGATGGCGGTTTTGTCGCCGCGCTTGTCGAGGTGCCGGTCAACGCAGTTGTAACAGGCGTTCAGCTTGCCGCCCGCGAACCATGAGACGTCCACGGTATCGAAGTCAAAGTCGTAAACGTTGTCGGGTTTATGGAACCAGTCCAGCCGCTCAGCCTGCTTGGCCCAGAACGCTTCCGGGTTTTCAAGCGATTCGTGATACATGCGTTGGTATTGCTCAAGTGACTTGATGCGAGCATGCTTGGAAATCTCAGCTTTCGGCGGCTCCATGGCGTTCCTTTCGAAGGTCGCCCGCACCATAGCAAAGCCACGGTAGGGGACAAACTTCCCCAACCTTTGTGCATGCCGAGACGTCTAATAACGCATGGTCGCGTTGCAGATGCTGCTGCTGGCCTTCGGGTGTGGCGTGCTGGTGTGGATGTACGAGCCGTGGTGGGCGCGTATGCCGCTGGCGTGGGGCGCATTGACGTTCCTGCTGGTGGCGGCGGCCTATGCGCTGAACCGACCCGCGCTGTTCGGCAAACGTGCTGACGGGCGGTTGCAGGTGCTGTCTTCGTTGCCGCTGTTTCCGTATCTGTTGTTGCAGTCAGCGACCCATCACCTGCAGCGATTGCTGAGTTCGGAGGACGCCTTCAACGAAATCCACGACGGGCTGTTTCTCGGCCGCCGTCTGACTGCGCGCGAGCAGCGTGAGGTCAAGGTGTTGGCCGTGCTCGACCTGACCGCCGAGTGGACGGAGCGCCGTCCGTTCCGCGATCTCGACTACCTGTGCATCCCGGTGCTCGACAAGGCTGCGCCGACGCAGGCCGAGTTGGAAACGGGCGTAGCGTTCATCTGTGAGAAGCTGAAGAGCGGCAGTGTCTACGTGCACTGTGCGCAAGGCCACGGGCGCAGCGGTATCTTCGTGGCGGCAGCGGCGATAGCGCTCGGTGTATCCGATGCGCCGAGAGCCGCAGTGGAGTTCATGCAACATAAACGACCCGGCGCGAAGCCGAGCCGCGCGCAGTTGGCGAGCCTTGAAGAGTACGCGCTCAGGCTTCGATCAGTTCCCAGCTGATGCCGTCGAGGTCGCGGAAGATGGTGTGGCGCTTGCCTTCCCAGCTGCCGGTCTCGGCCATGTCGCCGCCGGCCTTGGTGATGCCCGCGACCGCGGAGTCGAAGTCGTCGGTCAGCAGGTCGGCCGTCATCATGCTCTGGGTGCCCATCTCCGGCGCGTAGTGTTCCTTCGTGCGCGCCTGGAACAACGTCAGGGTGATGTCGCCCTGCGACAGCTTGAGGTACGACTCGTCGCCCGCGATGCGCTTGAAGCCGAACGCCTCAAGGTAGAAGTCCGCCGCGCGGTCGAGGCTGGAAACCCACAGGTTGATTTCGCCCTTGCGTAGATGCATTGCCCCTCCGTTCCCCGCCGGATTGTGCGCACACGAAGCCACAAAGGCACGAAGAAAAGGAACTTATCAGGAGGCCGATGTTTGGAGCCCGAAGCGCGAGGTAAACAACACGGACGGCGCTTTCGGCGCCGCCCGTAGCTATCAACTATTGACCATCAACCATCAACCATCAACCACCAACTGACATCACCAGTTGATCTTCTCGCTCACCAGCTTGGCCTGCGTGAACAGCAGCATGTACTCCTTGCCGCCGGCCTTTGAATCTGTGCCGCTCATGTTGAAGCCGCCGAAAGGCTGGCTGCCGACGAGCGCGCCGGTGCACTTGCGGTTGAGGTACAGGTTGCCGACGTGGAACTCGCGGCGCGCCAACTCAAGATGCTCGGCGTTGCGGCTGTAGACCGCGCCGGTCAGCCCGTATTCGGTGCTGTTGACGATATCGAGCCCTTCCTGGAAGTTCTTCGCGCGCAGGCAGGCCAGCACTGGGCCGAAAATCTCTTCGCAGTGGATGCGTGCGTCCGGCTTCACTTCGCCGAAGATCGTCGGCTCGACGAAGTAACCGGCGTCGTCGCCCTTCTTCGCACCGAGCAGCAGCTTGCCTTCCTTGGTGCCGACGGCGATGTACTTCATGATCGACTCCTGCGCGTTCTTGTCGATCACCGGGCCCATGAAGTTGCCCTGTTCTTCGGTTGGGCCGACCTTGATCTTGCTGGCCTTCTCAACGATCAGCGGGACGATCTTGTCGTAGCTGTCGCCCACAAAGATTGCGCGGCTGCAGGCGCTGCACTTCTGGCCCTGGAAGCCGAAGGCCGCCGCAACGATGGCGTTGGCCGCGTCCTCATAGTCGCTGCCTTCGTCGATGAGCATGGCGTCTTTGCCGCCCATCTCAAGGATCGTGCGCTTGATCCAGATCTGGCCCTGTGCCAGTTTGCCGCACTTCTCGGCAATGCCGAGCCCGACTTCCTTGCTGCCGGTGAACGCGACCATGCGCGTCAACGGGTGCTCAACGATTGCGTTGCCGACATCGCTGCCGCCGCCCGGGATGAACTGCAGCACGCCCGCAGGCAGCCCGGCTTCCTCAAGAATCTCAACGAAACGCGCGGCCACAAGCGGCGTCACGCTGGCGGGCTTGAGAACCACCGTGTTGCCCGTAACCAGCGCGGCCACGGTCATGCCGGCCATGATCGCCAGCGGAAAGTTCCAGGGTGGAATCACGCTGATGACGCCAAGCGGGATGAAGTACTGGTTGTTGTCTTCGCCCGGCAGGTCGGTCAGGGGCTGGCGGTCGCCTTGCAACTTGATCGCTTCGCGGGCGTAGAACTCGCAGAAATCGATGGCTTCGGCGGTGTCGGCGTCGGCCTCAGTCCAGCTTTTGCCGGCCTCGAGAATCAGGTAGGCGTTCAGTTCATCGCGGTACTTGCTGCGCATGAGCCCTGCGGCGCGCATCAGGATGCGAGCGCGCATGTGGACGTCCGTTTTGCTCCAGTAATTGCGGAACGAGTTGTGAGCGTATTCGACAGCGTTCTTTGCGATGTCCGCGTTGGCTTTGACGGTGCGCCCCAGCAACTCGGAGTGGTTCGCTGGGTTGTAGGATTCGATGGTTTCGCCGTCGGTGTCGCGCTCGGCCTTGAAGCGCAGCGGGCGGATTTCATCGGCGCGTTCGCGGACTTTGACCAACCCGGCGTGGATGGCTTTGACGCGGTCTTCGGTCCAGTTGAAAGTGATCGGTTCGTTCGCAAAGGGCGTCGGCATATCGGGCTCCAAGGTCCAGAAATCAAAGGATCGAAGACTTTAGCCGGGCAAGCAAAACAGGCAACCCCGAGCGCAGAAGCCTAAAACCAAAGCCCCCAAACTAAAGCCCCTGATGCCAATCAGGGGCTTAGGGCCATCGAAACAAAAGCCGCACGCATGCTGAAAACCGTTCGCAACAAATGCCACACTGGAGGGGTAGCCGCCGGTAACCGAAGCCACGAAACTAAAGCCCCTGATGCTAATCAGGGGCTTTGGGCCATAGAAACAAAGGCCGAACGCGTGATGAGAACCGTTCGTAATGAATGCCACGCGCGCAAAGCCCCCCGTTAGCACGGAGGGCTTTGGTTCAGCTCATCCACCAGCGCACGCAACTGGGCGATGTGTTCCGGCCCTGTACGACAGCAACCGCCGATGACCCTTACACCCATACTCACCCAGCTCTTCGAGACTGAGTACACGTAATCCAAGTCGTCACGACCAATCCAACACCGGCTCTCAGCGTCCCACACCTCCCCACTGTTGGGATAGGCGACTATCGGCTTATCAGTTTGGTCGCGCGTAGTGGCGATAGAGCCGGTCATGTGAAATCCGTGCATGCAGTTCAGTCCTATCGCGACCACGTTTCTTGGGCCCGTGTTGAACGGCTTGATGGCTTCAGCAAGCTCTGTCCCGTCACGCAGCACGACACCAGTTTCACAGGTGTAGCTGAGCCACGCTGGCGTGTTTCTGTGTTCGCGTAAAAGCTCAAAGAAGGCTTCGCATTCGACCGCTGTTGGAATTGTTTCAATTGCAATGAAGTCTGCTTCTGTGCGAACCAGGAACTCGAATCGCTCTCTATGGAACTCTGCAAGCTGGTCAGAGCTTAGTCCGTAGTTCCCAGTGTACTCACTCCCATCTGCCAGATATGCGCCGTAGGGGCCTATGCTGGCGGCGATGAGGGGTTTGCGGTCTTCGGGTAGGTCTTCGTCCAACTCGCCGAGGTATCGTTTGCGGGCCTTCACGGCGACTTCGACGCTTTTCCATAGCGCGTCTTCGGCCTGCTCGTGGGTGTAGCCGGCTTGTTTCATGCCTTGGAACGTGAGTTGGTAGCTGCTGGTGATGATGATGTCGGCGCCGGCTTTGAGGTAATCATAATGAAGCTGCTCAATCGCGCCGGGGTCTTCGAGCAGCACCTTGGCCGACCACAGCTTGCCGCTGATGTCGTGCCCGCGTTTTTCCAATTCGGTCGCAAGCCCGCCGTCAAGCACATGCACGCGGGATTTGAAACGCTCAATCAGTTTCTGAGGATCTTGCATGGAGCCATCGTATCTGAACGCGACGCGTAAGCGAGCGCTACGCCAACACTGAGGAGTAGCTTCACCCCAATCGTGCAGCTCGAGGACCAAGCGAGAACATTCACCGAGACATCAAGATCATGCCGTGCGATAGCGCTCGCTCACGCTTCGCGTTCAGACCGGAAGATTATTTCAGGTTTCTCCTGACCTTCCCAAACCCGGTGGGGTTAGTCCTTTGAACACCGGGAGAAATCATGCGGCTGGTCTGGCTCACATCTGTGGTTGCGTTGCTGCTGCTGGCGGTCAACACGACCGACGCCAAACGCAAGCCGAAGCTCGAGCCCGCGACTCCGTATACTCCTGCGTGGGCTGATGCGCGTCTGCGGACAATCACGCATCGCTACAATGCGAAGCAGACGCCTGAGCAAAACGGCGCCGCGCTCAAAGCCGCCATGCAGGGCCTAAAGCCCGGTACTGAACTGGTGATCGAAGGCGGCGAGTACAGCATCGATTCATGGTTCAAGCTCGACCTTGAAGCCACTGAGAAAGCACCGATTCGCATTACCGCGGCCGAGACGAAGAAGACCAAGTCCGGCGAGGAGCCTGTCTTTGCACAGGTCATCATCACGCGCCCGGATGCCAAACAGAACTTGCTGAACGTCGGCGTCGATTCACCAACCCGCTACGTCAGTCTGCGCGGGCTTGAATTCACCGGCGGCGGGCACGGCATTCGCCTGTATGACTGCGAAAACGTCTGGATCGACCGCTGCCACATCCACCACACCGGCGAAGTCGCCATCAGCGCCAACACGAAAGACACCGCTTTCCTCTACATCACCCGCAACGACATCCACGACACGGCCGGCACCGGCGAGGGCATGAATCTCGGCGCGAACAACGGCAAGGTGCGCATGCACGATAGCGTGATCGCGCTGAACCACGTTCACGACATCGGCGGCGACAAGGTCAGCCAGGGCGACGGCATCGAAATCAAGCAGGGTAGCTACGGCAACCTGATCGCCGAGAACACGGTCCACGATACGGCCTACCCGTGCATCATCGCTTACGGGACAGGCGGTGAAGCGCCGAACATCATTGAGCGCAACGTCTGCTGGAACAGCGGCGACAACGTGATGCAGGTGCAGGGCGAAGCAATCGTCCGCAACAACCTGCTGATGAACGGCAAGGGCGCGGGCTTCAGCAGCCACGACCACCAGGGCAAGTCGATTAATCTGACGTTCGTGCACAACACCATCATCAGCAGCAACCGTGGCGCGAAGTTCAGTTCATGGAATGCCCGCGATGGCATGGTCTTCGCAAACAACGCTGTTTACAGCGAAGGCACGGCACTTGATTTCAGCGGCGGTTCAGAAGGTGCGGTAGTCGCCGGGAATGTGATCCTCGGTGGAGTCAGCGGCGTCGGGCGTGGTTACACGCAAGGTCGCAATCTGAGTGACTTCACCGAGGTATCCTGGGACGCCGTGAAACGCAACGCCGCACCAAGCGCCAAGTCGGCGCTGAACAACGCAGCAGACAAAGAACACCTTATCGAAACTGACATCAACGCCGAGGCGCGCAAACGCAACGTCGTCGGATGCTTTGAAAAGTAGTTCGTAGCGCAGCCGTCTCGGCTGCACCGGCCGTGGGTGTCTCGCCCACGGCGAGGCGCAAGCGGGACGCACGCGCCAGATGCAGGCTGGAAGCCTGCGCTACGACAGGGGAGATAACAACATGCAAAAACTGACTCTGGCCATTTCAATGCTTGCGATCATCAGCCTGTCGGCTTGCTCCGGCGGTGGGGGAGGCACTGGCAAAACCCAAGGTGTGATCGGCGGCCCGGCTGTGCTTACGCTTGGTGCGACAGCGGGCGATGCGCAGATCAGTTTCACATTCAACACGATTGCAGGCGCGACGCAGTACACGCTGTACTACGGCACCAGCAGCGGCGTGACGCCGTTCAACGGTACGCCTGTGCCTATGCCATCCAGCCCGTTCCCGCTTACAGGGCTGTCCAACGGGACCACGTACTATGCTGTTGCGACCTACACCGACAGCACCGGCGAATCGACGGCGACGGCACAGGTCAGCGCCACGCCGACGCAGCCGGCAAGCAGCCCATACGACCCAAGCTGGGCCAACGTAACGCCGACGAACACCGTTTCGTTCACCGGCACCGCCAGTCAGCTTGAGGCCGCTATGAATGCGCTGAACCCCGGCGACAAAATGGAAATCGCGGCCGGCACGTACAACGTTTCAAGCAAGTTCAACCTCGATGTTCAGGGCACAGCCGCTGCGCCGATCTGGATCACGCCGGCCTCGGGCGCAAGCGTGCTGATCAACATGACAGCCACGCAGAACATCATGAACGTCGGCGAAACGTCGCAGACCCGCTACCTGTGCATTCGCGGCATCGAGTTCACGGGCACCAGCCACGGCATACGCTTCTATGACTGCACGCAGGTCTGGTTCGACAACAACCACGTGCATGACACGGGCGACGCCTGCATCACCACAAACACGCACGACACCAGCTACATGTTCATCACCCGTAACGAGTTGCACGACACCGGCGGCACCGGCGAGGGCATGTACCTCGGTGCGAACAACGGCGGGGTGATCATGTCGAACAGCATCATCGCGCTGAATCACGTTCACGACGTTCACGGCTCAGGCTCGGGTGCGCAGGGTGACGGCATTGAAGTCAAGCAGGGCAGCTACGGCAACCTGATCGCAGAGAACCTTGTGCATGACTGCAGCTACCCGTGCATTCTGGTCTACGGCACGGCCGGCCAGGCCCAGAACATCGTTGAGCGGAACACGTGCTACAACAGCGGCGATAACACGATACAGATCCAGGGTGAATGCATCGTGCGCAACAACCTGTGCATTAACGGTGCAGGCAGCGCGTTCGCCAGCCAGCCGCATCAGGGCAACCCGACCAACCTACAAGTCATTCACAACACGTTCGTGAACAGCGGGCGTGCGGCGAAACTCAGCTCATGGTCGGGCGCTGCCAGCATGGTGTTCGCGAACAACGCCTGCTACAGCACGGGCAACATGGCGATCGACAGCAACGGGCACACCGGCGTGACGTTCGCGGGCAACGTCTGCTTTGGCAGCGTGACGACCGGGATTTCGTTTACTGCGGGCAATGGGCTGAGCGACTTCACCAACGTGACCACAAACGGCAGCAACATCAACGCGCACCCGAGCGGAAGCTCTGCACTGCTCGGTGCAGCCAGCGCAGGCTATGCAACATCCAAAGACCTTGAGGACACAACGCGATCAGCACCGCACGATGCTGGCTGCTACGAGGGCTAACGGACCGGCTTCACCCGGCCACAAATCCCTGAACAGAACAGCCCGCGCAAGCAAGCGTGGGCTGTTTCTGCGTTGCTAAACAGATCACTTTTCCAAGGCCGCCGGAGAGCCTGTTGGCGTAGCAAGCCCATTCAAGCACAATGGGAATCGAATGACGGAACAGACCCAGGTCAGACGACCCACCACTCGCTTGTCACTTGGCTCGCGCCGCATGTTCGTGGCGCTTGATTTCGTCACGCTGGTCGGCATCACGGCGCACCTTGGCTTCATACCTTTGTTCACGTGGCTGCAACTGCCGGTGCTTGCGGCCTTCAACGTACTCTCGGTGCTTGTCTGGATAACCGCGCGTGTTCTGAACCGCCGGGGCAAACTCGATCTGGCCGTCGTGCTCGTGAAGCTTGAGGTCGCTGGGCACGCGACGCTGGCCGTCTCGATGTTGGGTTGGGACAGCGGGTTTCATTATTACTTGTGGCCGTTGATCCCTTTTGCCGGGCTGAATGATCGCATCTCGCCGCGCGTTGTTTTCGTCGAGGTTGTTGCGCTGTTTGTGCTGTATTCGGTGCTGTACTGGTTCACGCGCGCTATCCATTTCCAGGGCCCGTCGCCGGAAGTCACCCAGGCGATTCCGTTCATGAATGTCGGCGTGGTGTTCACGGCCATGGGCATGCTGGCTGTCTACTTTCGACTCGCAACATCGGCCTCTGAGCAGCGCCTGCGCATGTTGGCCTCGACAGATGAGTTGACCGGGCTGACGAACCGGCGCCGCATGCTTGAACATATCCGGGAAGAGATCAGACGCCTGCGTCGCAGCGGGCGAAGCGCTTCGTTGATCATGGGCGACATCGACCACTTCAAAGACATCAACGACAAGTACGGCCACTTGTGCGGCGACGAGGTGCTGGAAGAAGTCAGCGAGTTGCTGCGCAACAGTCTGCGCGATCAGGACTTCATAGCCCGCTGGGGCGGCGAAGAGTTCCTGTTTCTGTTGCCCGAAACGGATGATGCCGGTGGCGTGACAGCCGCCGAGAAACTGCGTGAGGCCGTCTCAAAGCTCGAGGTCCAGTTCGAAGCGCGGAAACTTAAGGTGACCATGACCTTTGGTGTGGCTACGCTTGACCCGAAAATCGGCATCGACGAATCCATCAGCCGCGCCGACGACGCGCTGTACCAAGGTAAGCAGGGCGGGCGTGACCAGGTCATCTGCTGGAAGAACCCCGAGCCAGCGCCAGCCGCAAAGCCGCCCGTAGTGTAAGCTGTCGGTGGCAGATGCCACCAATTTACAGGGCCGAACAACAATCACCGAAACTATCGAGATGAAATACAGCCTGATCTGTCTGACAACTCTCGCCTTCCTGCTTGCGATCACGACGCCGTCCAACGCTGCCGACTTCGAGCTTGAGAAAGAGCGCGGCAAACTGTGGGAGTGGCTGGCCGACAAACACGCCAAGCTTGGCGATGAATACAAGCAGGTGAAAATCTACAGCCTCGCGCGCAAGCAGTACGACCGCAGCCGCGAGCTGGAACCCGACAACCGCAAGGCTTGGGAAGGTTTAGGCTTCAAGAAGAAGAGCGGCGAGTGGGTCGTCAACGAACCATTGCCCGACAAAGACGAAGTCTTCGGCGCCGCGTTTATCGAAGCGCGCAAGAAGCCGGACGAAGAGAAAGCCGACACGTACGAGAAGTGCGCCGACCGTTGCCGCAAACTGGTCGAGAAGGCCACCGACGCCGGCGACACGCGCTCGGCCCGGATCATCGCCATCGACCTGCTGTACTACGAGCCCGAGAACGCCGAAGCCCACAAACTGCGCGGGCATGAGAAAGACGGCGACGTCTGGCTGCCCGCCATTTCAAAGAAGTGGCGCGAGGCCGGGCACAAGCTGGTTGCGGATGCCGGCTTCGGCGAAGAGCTTGAAGGCGAAGACGAGCAAGCCAAAGAGATCGGCAGCAGCTTCAACCGCCGCAAGGGTGACTGGCTGATCACGCGCACCAGCTACGACGTAACCCGCGCCAAGATGCTTCACCGCAACGCCGTGGCCGTGGTCAAACGCACGCAAGAGTTGCTCGGCACGGAAGGCCCGCCCTTCGGCCAGTACGAGTACACCATCACGCACCTGCAAACCCGCGACGAGTACGAGGGCATGCTCACCAAAGTACTCAAGCTCGAGGGCGACGATCTGACGTTCGCGCGCAGGCTCAGCGGGCACGGGCAGAGCAAGCCGTACGGATATTTCTGTTATTCAAGCAGCGACGCGTCAGCCGACGACATGCTGTGCAACACGGTTTCGCTGCGGGTCCTGGCGCACGCGCAGAGCGGCAAGCGCGATCGCGCGCCGTGGATCGACACCGGTTTCGGCTATCTGGTGACGTCGCAGGTACTGGGCACAACCATGGTGCAGCGCTACACCATGAAGGAAGTCAGCACCACGACAGCCGACGACAAGGTGATACCCGAGTTCAGCAAGAAGGCCGGCACGCCGGAACTGCTGCGTGAAGTAGCGCTGTACAACATCAACTACAACCGCGACATCCCGCTGCGACAACTGATCGCCACCGAGATCAACGACATGCAGCAGGCCCACGCCGCAAAGAGCTTCAGCTTCATGGAGTTCATCTACGCCAACCACGCCGAACAGGCCAGCAAATGGCTGAAACGAGGCGGCACCAAGAAAGCACTCGAACGCGCAGCGGCCATCGAAGAGGATTTCGGCGTAAAGCTCGAAGACCTCGAAAACGAATGGCGCGAGTGGGTATTGATGAACTACTAGCCCGCACACTTAGTGAGCGCGAAGCGTCAGCGAGCGGCAAGATGGTTGCACGGTGCCGCTCGCTCACGCTTCGCGCTCAACAACTAGCGTACACGCTAGTTGTTGTCGATCTGGGCTTTTTGGACTTTGCCGCTGTAGTCCACGATCACTGTCTTTATGTCGCTGAAGGCCTCGATCACGGTTGGCCCGCCTTCTCTGTGGCCGTTGCCTGTGTTCTTCCAGCCGCCGAACGGTGTGCTTACTTCGGCACCTGTTGAGCCTGCGTTGATGTAGCACAGCCCGCAATCGAGGTCGATGCTGGCCTTGTGGCACAGGTTGACGTCCTTACTGATAAACCCGGCGCTCAGCCCGTACTGTACGTCGTTGGCGACCTGAATCGCTTCGTCGTAGCTGCTTACTTTGATCACGCTGATGACCGGGCCGAAGATCTCTTCCTGTTCAATGCGCATGCCGGGCTTTACGCCGCTGAAGACGGTGGCCGCATAGAAGGTGCCTTTGGCGTGCTCGCCTTCATTCAAAATCTTCCCGCCGCACTCCAGTTTGGCGCCTTCTTCAACGCCGATCTTCACGTATTCGTCGATCTTCTTGAGCTGCGATTCGTTGATGATCGCGCCGAAGAAACTCTCCGGGTCCGCGCCGTGGCCGACCTTCAGTTTCGGCGCGCGCTCAACCAGCATGCTCAGGAATTTGTCGTGGACCTTCTCGTGCACGATCACGCGCGAGCAGGCCGTGCAGCGCTGGCCCGATGTCCCGTAGCCCGCCCACATTACTGCATTCACGGCCAGTTCCAGGTCGCCGTCTTCCCACACGATGACCGGGTTCTTGCCGCCCATTTCAAGCGACACGCGCTTGTTCAGCGGCGCGGCCTTGGTTGCGATGCCGAGCCCGGTTTTGGTGCTACCCGTAAAGCTGATCATCGCGACGTCTTTGTGTGTGACCAGCGTGTCGCCGATCGGCGCGCCGTGGCCGATCACCATGTTGAATACGCCCTTGGGCACGCCGGCCTCGATCAGCACTTCTGCCCAGCGTTTGCCGAGCAGCGTCGTGTCTTCGGCGGGCTTGAACACGATGGTGTTGCCCATGATCAGCGCCGGGTAGCTCTTCCATGACGGGATGGCGATCGGGAAGTTCCACGGCGTGATCAGGCTGCACACACCCAGCGGCTGCCGGATGGTGTACATGCGCTTGTCCGGCATTTCGGCGGGGATGGTGTGGCCCCAACTGCGACGCCCCTCGGCCGCGATGTAGAAAGCCATGTCGATGGCTTCCTGCACGTCGCCGCGTGCTTCGGCGATCGGCTTGCCCATTTCACAGCTCATGAGTTGCGAGATTTCTTCTTTGCGGCGCAGCAGGATTTCGGCGCTCTTGTAAATGATCTCGGCGCGCTTGGGCTGCGGGATGGCTTTCCAGGCGGGGAAGGCGGCCTTGGCGGCAGCGATTGCCTTTTCTACGTCGTCGTTCGTCGCCTGCTTGAAGGTCGCTATCAAGTCGCCGTTGCCGGGGTCGCGGCTGTCGAGTGCCTCACCGCTTGCTTCAACCCATTCGCCGTTGATGAAGTTCTGTACGTGTTCGGTCATGGCTTGTCTCCGTGTGCTTCGGTGACGTTAGCAATCAGTCTGAGACGCGCCATTGCCCGCCTTGTGGACATCCTGAGGTGGTCCTTCCTAGCTTTGCGCCTACCCGATAGATTGCTGCGTGATGCGAGTGATCGGCGACCGACAACCGTGTTTTATCGTCTGCGACAGCCCGGACGTGCATAGCGCCGCGAGCGCCGGTGCTGATGCCGTGATCGACGCCGACCCGCAGGAGGCCGTCAAGGCTGGGCTGCTTCTTGGCGTGCGCATTGATGCGTCGGATGAGCCGCTGGCCGGTGCAGCCGACTTTCTACTGTTGGGCGACGGCGAGATCACGAACCGCCCGTTCATTGAGATGTGCGCGAGACTTGGTCTGCCAACGTTTATGGGCACGGGCGGCAGCAGCCTGAAAGAAGTCACGCGTGCGGTAGGCTGGTTCCAGCTTGCGTTTCGGCAAGGCGAGATCGCGGCACCGCCACGACGTCGGCTGAAGCTTGCTGGTGAGTCATTGCTAGTGCTGCTGCACGGTTCTCTGCTTGAGACGCCGGGCGATGCAGATCATGGGTTGCGCGCCATGCAACGGATGCATGAACAGTCGCTGATGCCCGTGGGGTTTGAAGACCGCAGCGCGGGAGCTCAAGTCGCGCCGCTGGCTGTCGCGAGCGGGGCGATTGCAGTGATCCGCAAGCTGGACGAGAGTTTTGCCGCGATGGCGGCCGCCGTCCGACGTGCGGAAACAATCCTCGGCCAATCGCGCAAACAGCCCAGCCGGGGCGAAGAGGCTGTTGCGGTCAAGTTGCGCCGACGAGTTGTGCTGGCACGTGATCTGGACGCGGGACACACGTTGACCCGTCAAGATCTCGACTTTGCGCAACCAGCCGCATGTGACGGTGAGTTTGCCCCGTATCATGTGGATGAGATTATCGGGCGAGCTTTGCTTAGGGCGATGCAGGCCGGCGACGCGGTTTCGGCTGAAACCCTGACCGGGCAAGCGCCCGAGCCTCCGCCGTGGTTCTCGCCACGTCCGCCGCGTGAAGCACCCAAAGACGAACACGCCTAGGCGACCGGCGGTGGGGGAGCCGGCGGCGGGTTCTGCCCCGGCCAGCCGTAGGGCGTCTGCGAGACCTGCGGCTGAGGCTGATTCCCGTAGTTGGCGTGCCACCATTCAGCGTAGCGGCGAGCTTCTTCTTCGCGCTTGCGGTTCTGCTCCTGGCTGTGTCCCATCAGGAAGACGATCAGGAGCCCAATCCAGCCCAGAAAACCGCCGAGCAAAAGCCCGATCCACGGGGCCATCTGGTACTTCTTTGCGATGAAGTAACCGCCCGTGGCAAAGGCGGCGATGATTACGAGATAGATGACGGCAAACACGCCCATCATCGCGAAGAACTCAGGCGGTGGTCCGCCGCGAGCCAGAGGTATGAACACGCCTGAAGAACTTGTTGAGGCAAGCAATGAGATGGGCATGGGGTTCCCTTTACGAACGCCACCATTGTAGCCGTGTTGCTGTGCTGCTACAGCGGATTTATCCGACGTTCGGGTCGAAGATGGGCGGCAGGAAGTTGCCGCAACTCATGCAGGCCTTGCGTCCCGCTTTGGTGCGCGACTGGCAACTCGGGCATACGACGTAGCCGGAATCGTCAGCGACCAGCATGTCCGGCATCGCGGGCTGGGGCGGCGGAGCCATCGGCTGTTGCATCTGCGGCGCCATCGGTGGCGGCTGCATGTGCGGATACTGTTGCGGTGCCATCGGATACGCGCCCTGCGGTGGCGGTGCCATGGGTGGCTGCGGGTAGCCGGGTGGCGGAGCCTGCTGGCTCATTGGAGTGCCGGCCGTGTAAACCGGGTTCGGGGCCGATTGCATCTGTGGGTAGAACTGGGTGCGCGCGGGTTTGTTCACGATTCGGTCTGTCTTGAACACCGGCACAAGCAGCACGCCGATCCAGCCAAGAAAGAAGCCTGCCAGAAACCCGGCCAGCGGGTGAACGTTGTGGTCTTCCGCGCGGGACTTGCCCCAGAGACCGAACAGAACCTGGATGCCGATACTTACGAGAAAGCCGATGATCAGCGCTCCAAACGGGAACTCCGGCTCAGGCTCGTTGTAGTACGGGTCTTCGAAATCGTCCCATTCCGGTGGCAGTGGCTGGCCTGTCTGTGCCAACGCGCGAAAGGCGCCCCTGAGGATCGTGGGCAGGCAGTGCAGCACGTCGGCGAGAATTGTCGGGTCGGCCACGGCAGGCTCCGGCAAAATTGGTGCATAGTGTAACTGCTGGAATCGTCAGTTTCAAAACTGACTGGTTAGCGCCCGATAGCCGAGCCCGCGTTCGCAATATCTTCATTGAATTGCAAGGCGATCAACATGATGAACAGGCCTACCAGAACGGTGCTGACGATGGTGGCCATGCGCTTTCGGCTTTTTGGCGTTGACGGCATGAACACCGGCAGCGCCATCCCCGCCGCCAGCGCAGGAACCCACGGCTGCTCACGGAACACAGTCATCAGCCCGACGCCGATCGACTTCAGGTGAAACAGGATCTGGTCCATGATTGGGGATTCGATGGTCGGGCCTTTCATGGCCTCTTCGATACCCATGCGCATGAAGCCCCAAACGCCAATCAGGATCGCCGCCTCAATCAGGATGAACATGTAGTAGTACAGCGCTTCGGGCAGGCGTGGCGATGGCTTCAGTGGGTCGCGTTTGGGCTTCTTGCCCGGCTTGCGACCGTCAGCGCGGGCCAACATCTCGGCCAGTTCTTCGTCGCTGGGCAATTGTTTTTCGGCTTCATCCAATGCAACACCGTTTACAGGCATAGGCGGAACGGGGACCACCTAGGTAGGATACACAGCATGGCGGACGGAAACACCGGTAGTTCCGATACCAGCGCTCGGCAAGACCCCTTGGTCGGGCGGCGACTCGCCAGCTATGAGGTGCTGGCGCGGGTCGCACGTGGCGGTATGGGCGTCGTGTACCGCGCACGCCACGTGTACATCGACAAGATCGTCGCGCTGAAAGTTCTCGACCCGGAGTTGTCTAAGCGTGATGAACTGATCGAGCGCTTTCGCACAGAAGCGCAAAGCCTGGCCCGCGTCGAGCACGAGAACGTCGTCAAAGTGATCGACATCCTTGAAGACAAGGGCGTGCACTTCATCGTCATGGATTTCGCCGAAGGCACGAACCTTCGCGTGCTGGTCAAAGAGAAAGGCCCCATGGGCGGCGACGAACTGCTGTCGGTCGCGCGCCAGACGGCTGAGGCCCTGTACGCCGCGCACCGCGAGGGCATTCTTCACCGCGACATCAAGCCGGAAAACCTGATTCTGAATTCGCGCGGGCGCTGCAAACTGGCCGACTTCGGGCTGGCGGGTGATTTGCGACTGATCAGCGAAGGGCACGAAGGCCCGCTGAACTTCGGCACGCCTGCGTACTCAGCGCCCGAAGTCATGCGGCGCATGGTGCCCGACAAACGCAGCGATATTTTCAGTTACGGCGCGACGCTGTACTTTCTGGCGACCGGCGAGCCGCCTTTCGGCCAGACCGGCGCTCAGGCCATCATGCTGCGCCAGAAACAGGGTGCCGAGTTGCTTGACGGGCGACGCCCCGACCTGCCGCCGAAGTTCACTCAACTGGTGATGGACTGCATCAAGTACCACCCGAAAGACCGCCCCGACAGCTTCAACGAATTGCTTGAGCGTCTGCCGCGGCGGATGGTCACGCGCAGCATTCCCGGCACGCCGACCGCGCCGACAGACCCGACCGACACGCTGCAACTGGACAGCGGCACACACGAAACGCCGGAAGTCGGGCGTGGCCTGCAGCCGCTGCTGATCGGGGGTGCAATACTTGCCGCGCTGTCGGTCGGCATTGTGTTGTTCTTCTGGATCAGCTCACTGCTTAAGACGCCGCCTGACCCGATTGGCCAGACCAACACCGGGGGGGTGAAAGAGAATACAGCCCGGAGCAATCGAACCACCGTGAACCCACCGCCAACGCTCAGCAACAAAGAGCCGGGCGACGGCGGCCCGACCTTCCACCCGGAGGATGAAGCGTACAACGCGGCCGAACTTGACGGGCGCTCGGCACTGGGCAACGCGGACTACAAGGGCGCATACGACGCCTGGGCCGGCTTCCTGCGTGCCTATCCAAGCAGCCAGTACGCGGACGACGCAAAAGAGAACCAGAACGAAGTCGTGAAGCGCGTCAGCCAGTTGCGCGCACAGGAGTACGAGAAAGCCAAAGAGGCCAGCGATACCGCGCTGAAAGAGAAGCGCACGGCGGAAGCGCTGGGTGCACTGGATCGCTTCCCCGACGAATTACTGGTTCCATTGAGCGACGGAGATGAAGTGTCGGTTCAGCAAAAACTGGATACGCAGCGGCAGGTTGTGATCGCCGTGGAAGCGACGGATCTGGCGAGGTTGCTTGAGCGTGCCGACGACTACCGGGCGGATTGGCAGACCGACCAGGACAACGCTGAGACATTGAGCGAGTTTGGTCGCATGCGCAACGCCGGCAATCTTCTGCGCGAACGGGACCTGCTTGAGGGCTTCCTGCCCGGGCGGACGGCGGCCTCGCAGGAGAAAATCAACAAGCGGCTGGCTTCGCTCCGGAAGTTGTTAGAGACGGTGCACCAGAAGGCCGTGGCGACTGTCGATGCCTGGCGCGGCTTTCACGACGAGCAGTTAAGCGCCTGGGCGCAACTGGTGCTGGATGAAATCAGCAAGCAGAAACCGGAGCTTGAGAAGCGTCGTTTCAAGCAAGTCCTGAAAGCCCTCGATCAACTTGAAACAAACCTGACCGCCCAGCGCACCAAAGCTGCTGCGTCTGCCGGCCAGGTGCTGCTGGCGGAACGAATCGCGAAGTGCGAGTTCGTACACGGGCTGCTCGACCAGTACCGCGACCACGTAAAGTTGGCAGACCGCGTAAGTGTCGCGCTGGAAACAAACCTGCGCCTCGTACGACGTGCAAACAGCCAGCACGAGTTCCTGGTTCATGCGGAGATCGACAGCGAGGGAAACCGCAGCACGCGAATCGACAAATACACCGGGCGCGTCACGAGCGTCGGCAACAGTGATTTCACGGTCAGCGACGACGGGGAACGCGTCACCATCCGATACGACATGCTGACAACGACAAGCGTGCGCAGGCTTCTGCACGAAGGCCAGAGCTTCGACGAACAGTTGAGCCTTGTTGCGTGGCTCGTCGCCCTGGGTCGAACGGACGATGCTGACACAGAATTTTCGCGACTCGAACGTATGGATCGAGTACCCGCCGATGTGCTTGAACAGGGAGCCGCCATTCGGGCGGGCGGCATGCTTGCACCATCGGCGAAGCGCAAACTGAACTATCTGGTGGCTCGCGGCGCGCAGACGGCATCCACCGAGTTTCAAGCAGGTACGCTGGAGCAACGCCTGCTCGATGCCCAGCAGCGGCTGGCCCGCGGCGATTCGACCGGGGCCGCCGATTATCTTGAGGCCGTGAGGGAAGTCGTTGATCCCGAACTGGTGAACCTGGAAGTGTTTGAGAACGCACTGAAGCTAGGTTCGCCGACGGTGGGGGACTTGCGAAACTGGACGGTGCTGGAGCCGTTGAATCCAAACGCCTGGGCTGCACTGGCCGAGAAGCTGAGCAATGCCGGCGAATCAACCGAAGCCCGACAGGCAGCCGGGAAGGCACTCGTACTGGACGGCAGCAACGACGCTGCATGGAAGATCTGGACGAAGTAGATAGTCGTATCGGTAGTCGCCTCTGGTCTCTCGACGCTGGTCTCATACAGTAGGGGCGTGAACGGATTCTCATGGGTAATCGAAGGTGAAATCGCCGGCATGGCCCGGCCTGATCCGCGTTCGGAGACCATCTGGCAGTGGCTTGCCGAGCAAAACATCGGGCTTGTCGTGAGCCTTACTCACACTGCGGCCGATGCCGGAGTTCTTGCTAGTGCGGGGCTTGAGTTGTTGCACTTGCCGGTACCGGACTTCACGCCGCCTGATGATTCCTCCATCGAAGAGTTCCTGCGGCAGGCGCGCTTTTACAGGCATGAGGGCAAAGGCATCGTCGTGCACTGCGGCGCGGGCATGGGACGCACCGGCACGATGCTGGCGTGCTACCTGGTCGATAAAGGATTTCCTGCTGAAGAGGCCGTGTCGATTGTTCGTCAAGCCCGCCCGGGCAGCATCGAAACGCGTGAGCAAGAGCAGGCGGTCTTTGACTTGGGCCAACGCATGAAATCGGACCAATAGCCGTGCACATCGCGATCGTGCGCACCGAGTTCATCAAGCGCCGCGGCGGCGCGGAACGCTACGCCGTTGAGCTGGCGCAACACTGGCTGGCTGAAGGTCATCAGATATCCGTGATCTGCCACAAGCACGACGCAACCGACGCCGAGGGTATGAACGTCGTCGGCGTGTCGCGCCCGAAGGTGCTTGGTCCTTTCAAGCACGGTTGGTTCGCAAAGCGTGCCGGGCAGGCCGCCGCTGAACTGGGTGCTGACGCCGTGCTGTGCCTGGCACGCGCGTGGCCGGGCGACGTGCTGCGACTGGGTGACGGGCTGCATCACCGCTGGTTGGAAGTGCGATATGGGAACGAGGGTGCACAACGGCGCGCGAAGCTGAACCCGCGCCACCGTGAGTTACTAAAGCTTGAAGAGAAGCTGTTTGAGCCGGGTCAGTTCGGGCTCTACGTCGCGAACAGCGAGATGATTCGCGATGAAGTCACACGCCGGTTCGGCGTGGAAGCTGAGCGCGTAGTCGTTATCCCGAATGGCGTTGACTGGGCCCGTTTTCATACCGGTGTCCGGGAAGGGCGAGACAAGCTTCGCGCAAAGAACGGCATACCGGCTGGCGCAAAGCTCGTGCTCTTCTCCGGCATGGACTTCCGCCGCAAAGGTCTGATTGAAAGCGTACGCGGGTTCATTCGATGTGCCGAAACACGCCCCGACGTTCATTTCGCGTGCGTCGGGCCGGGCTACATTGAAGCCGCCGAGGCCGAATTGCAGACCGCCGGGCTTAGGGCACGCGCGCACTTCATTGGCCAGACGGACGACATCGCGGCCTGGTACGGGGCGAGTGACCTGTTTGTGCTGCCAAGCATGCACGACCCTAGCGCCAACGCGGTCACGGAAGCGCTGGCATGCGGGACACCGGTGATTACCAGCAGCGAGAACGGCGCGAAGCAACACATTCGCGACGGCGTGAACGGCTGGGTATTGAACGACCGGCAGGACGCAAATGAGCTGGCCGAGCGCATGCTTCAGTTGATTGAGTATCCGCCGCGCGCGGAGTCGGTTGCTGATTCCGGCTCGTTGCTGGGCAAAGACGTCAACGCCGCACGACTGCTGGAAACACTGCAACGCGCACGCGCCCTTCGCGAGGCGTAGCGCAAAAAGCCTGAAGTGTTCACGGCGAGGCTGCGGGAAACTAACCTGACTTGCTCGGGTGAATCGAATCTCCAAACGAGGGGCAACCGGGCTTGAATGCAGTGGACACGATTCCTGCGTTGTTGAAGCCGCTGCGCGGTGAGTGCGCGGTGGTGCAGGGTGTGTCCGGCGCGGAGGCCGCGATCCATTCGATTCGAGAGTCCCTCAATGGCAAAGATTCGTTCCGGACACTGCGGGTACGACCCGGGCGTGCGATCTATGAGTTCAAGACGCGCGAGGGCGAGTTTCTGGTCAAAGCATTCGAGACCAGTTTCATGACGCGTATGTCACCGCTGCGCTTCTGCCAGTCCGGGCGCGAGTGGAAGTCAATCGAGAGTGCGGAGAGGCTCGGTCTTCCGACATCCAAGGCAATCGGTCTGTTCAGCGCGCGGGGCAAGCCGGGCGTTAACTACCTCGTGATCGAGCGTGTCAGCGGCGCGATTGAGTTCGAGGCGTACATCGACCGAGAACGTGAACGCCTTGCCACAAGTGTCCCGTTGCAGCATGGGCTGGTTTCTTCGTTCGCGAAGTTCATCGCCACGCTTCACAAAGGTGGGCTGATTCACCGCGATCTACACTTGCGGAACATTTTGATCCGTCCCCCGCGCGCAGGCAACGAAGCCGAGTTCTTTGTGATCGACCTTGCCGGCGAAGACTTCCGTGGCAGTCTTCCCGCCGAGCTTCAACGACGCGAGAATCTTGCCTACCTTTCGCTGTGTTTCCTGGACGTACCCAGCACGGTGAAGCGCCGCTTCCTGCGCGAGTACCGCAAGTGCGTGGGCGACCCACCCGTTGACCGGGAACTCGTTCGGGACATCGAAGCACAGGCCGCGCAGAAACAGTTTGACCTGAACACAGTGCGCATCGCGACGGCCGGTGATGCAAGCTCCGCAATCGCGCGCGTGCAGCGCCCTGATACGCTGCTGCTGATTTACAGGCGCGCCAGCAATGCGGACCTTGAACAGCTTGAGCGCCCATTGGCCAAGACCGATACAGCGAATTGGGATGAGTTGCTGTTCAGTCACTTTGAGCTGCGGTTCGGCGAGAACCAGATATGGAAACTTAAAAGCCCCATCGACAGCGTTGATGAAGCGGCAACGAGACGAAAACTCGAAGCCCTGTGGGGACGTTTGCTGGAGTTGAACGCGCTGCACGTGATGGCGCCGTCACCGCTCGCATGTCTGCTGAAACCGCCCGTCATGAGCGTGTTCGCGCGTGTGCCCGGGACCGTTGGGCCGCTGGTGAAAAAGAAAGACCACGACTCGCTCGGGTTGTTTGAAGAACTGGGGCGCCAACTGGTGCGTATGCACCGTTTCGGGTTGTTCTTTCTGCCGCTTGAACCGGAGACACTGGCAGAGGGTTTTTCGGTAGCGGTCAAACCGAGGGGCGGACGCCAACTGGTGCTGACTGCGCCGGATCATATCTTCCGTGGTTCGCCGACGACTCTCGGGCCGCAGGCCGTGGCCAGCCTTGGACGTGTCGGGCGAACGATGCTTGAGTTTGCGGGCGAGCGCCAGATGAAGGAACTGGTCTGGAGTTACGCACGTGTGATGCGCTTAAATTTGAACGACACCGAAGCGCTGTTGGATGAAGCTCGGCGCGTTCCAACGGGAAACACGCTGGTCATGACGCGAGGCATTGAGCGAAGCAGGCACGAGCAAGGGAAACGCTAGGCTCGTTAAAGCACAGGAATCTGGCTTGATGCGCAAGGGAGCTGATCGTGGCACAGGCAATCCTGCCTGTGGGGCTGAGCGAAGCGAAGCTCTATCGTCGCGACAATCCGCCGCGACCACAGACAAGATTGTCTGTGCCACGCACGTCCTGTTTCGGCAAACTAGTGGGGAAGCACGCTGACCTGAAGTCGTGCCTGCCAATTCAGTATCAACCCAGAAACCAAATACGAATGGACCCAATTCTCGACCTCTCCGGCAAGCGACTGTTACTCATCAAGCCCTCGTCACTGGGAGATGTCGTGCATGCTGTCGCGACAGCGTGGGCGTTGAAAGAACGTTGGCCGACATTGCACCTTAGTTGGCTGGTGAACCGAGGGCTTGAGTCAATCCTGTCGCCGATTTCGTGCATTGATGAAACAGTCCCCTTCGACCGCAATCGTTTCAAGGGAGTACTCGGGCCGGTAAGCAAACAGGGTGATTTGCGCAGCTTCACCCGGACACTGCGCGACGGGAAGTATGACGCCGTGCTGGACTTGCAGGGGTTGTTCCGCAGCGGGCTGTTTTCGTGGCTGACACGCGCGCCTGTCAGGGTGGGGGATCGCAAAGCGCGTGAGTGCTCGACAGTCTTTTACACGAACAAGGTTTCGACCCCGCCACAGCCGGTGCACGCGCGCGAACGCTATGCCGCGCTCGCGGCCGAGTTGGGCGCTGAGCCGGCCAAGCGAGAGGACCTTGATGTTCGCGATACCGAACGCGCGGTCGTGCGCGAAATGCTTCGCGAAGCCGGCTTTGGCGACGGCCCGCTGGTAACGGTTTGCCCGGGAGCACGCTGGGAAACGAAGATCTATCCGGCGAAGCAGTTCGCAAGCGTGCTGGATGAGCTAGCAGACACGTCCGGCGTTCAGCAGCCCGTGCTTGTCGGAGGACCTGATCTGGAGACGGCGGCACAAGAGATCATTGAGAATTGCGAGAAGGCGAAGCCGGTCAATCTCACCGGTCAAACCAGCCTGCGCGAACTGACGGCGTTGCTCGACAGAGCCGACCTGATGCTGACATGCGACAGCGGGCCGATGCACATTGCTGCCGCCCAGGGAACGCCGACGCTGGCAATCTTCGGCCCGACGGACCCGCGCCGTACAGGCGCGTACGGGCAACTCGACAACGTCGTTCGTGGTGAATGCGAACTCATGCCCTGCCTGAAACGACGTTGTCCGGGTCTTGGCATGCAGTGCATGCACAGCCTTACACCGGGCGGTGTAGCGGAAAAGTCGCTGGCGTTACTGCGGCAAACAGCCGATAACAGCTAGAAGCCCATGGCGAAGAAGAAGCAAAAGTTCGATTGGCTCAGCATTCGAAAGGCGCTTGCCTATTTCAAGCGCCTGTGGCCGTTCCTGCGCCCCCAGTGGTTCCAGATCGCCTTGGCGCTGGCCGGGACTGCCATGTACTCAGGCGGCTACGCGATGCGCCTGATTGTGATCAAACCGTTCCTGAATCTGGTGAACGACCCTGACAGCCTTGGCAGCGCGAATGCCGAGGCCATCGTGCGTGAAGTTGCGCCTTGGTCAGGTGTGCTGCTGGGTGGCGCAATCCTGATGGGTGTCGGCACGTACCTGCGCCAGTACTACATGGGTTACGTGCAGTCCTACACCGTGATCAACCTGCAGCGAGCGATCGTTGACAAGGTGCTGACGCAACCGATGGCGTTCTTCAACAAAGAGAAGAAGGGCGCGTTGATGTCGCGCATGACGGCCAACACTTCGGCCGCCAGCGGGCTGGTGAAGATCGTCATTGAAAGCGTGATCTCGCAGCCTGTCACGATTGTCGCGGTACTCGGCGTGCTGCTTTACACCAGCGCAGTGCTATCGCTGGCGACGTTCGTTGTGTTCCCGGTTGTGCTGATACCGGTGATGCTGTTTGCGGGGAAAATTCGCAAGGCGACGCGCAAGAAGTACCAGAAGGTTGAGGCCTCGGGCAATTTCTTCATCCAGATGCTTGATGGCATTCGCGTTGTGAAGTCGTACCGCCTAGAGCCCGAGCAGAAGGCCGAATTCGAGCGCGTCTCCGAGGATGTGTTTCGCCGCGACCGCAAAGTTGCACGTTACAAGGGCACGTCGCGCTTCAGCGTTGAGTTTACGTACAACGCGCTGATGGCCGGCGGGTTGTTCCTGGTCGGTTTCCTGATGAGCCTGCCCTGGATGCAGGGGCCGAACGGCGGGCTGGGCATGTTCGTCCAGTTCTTTGCCGGGCTCGTCTTTCTGTATGACCCGGCGCGCAAGCTTGGGCATTCGCTGAATGACGTGCAGGAGTCAACGGCAGCGCTTGACCGCGCCTTCGAGTTGCTTGACCGCGAGTCTGAGATACAGGACAGCAGCGGGGCGGTTGAGGCGCCCCGGGAGTTCAAGCAGATCAAGTTCGAGAATGTCGAGTTTCACTACGACGAGGGTCGCCCGGTGCTGCGCGATATCAGCTTTGATGTAAAGCGCGGCCAGATGATTGCCTTTGTCGGACAGTCGGGCATGGGCAAGTCGACACTGATGGACTTGATTCCACGGTTCTACGACCCGACCGGCGGCTCGATCCGAATTGACGGAACGGACTTGCGCGACATGAAGATGGAAAGCTGGCTGCGCAACATTGCAATCGTGAGCCAGGAGACATTCCTGTTCAACACGACCATTCGCCAGAACATCATGACCGGTAAGCCCGACGCCACCGAAGAAGAAGTCATCGAGGCGGCAAAGGCCGCACACGTGTGGCATGATATTGAGAAGATGCCGGAAGGGCTTGAAACAAAGATCGGCGACCGTGGCGTAACGCTTTCCGGTGGGCAGCGCCAACGGGTCGCGATTGCGCGCGCATTCCTGCGCAAGGCGCCCCTGTTGTTGCTTGATGAAGCGACATCCAGCCTGGATACAGGCAGTGAGCGCGAAGTGCAGAAAGCGCTTGATGGACTGATTCAGGGTTGCACGGTCTTCGCCGTGGCGCACCGTCTGAGCACTATTCGACGGGCCGACCAGATCATTGTCCTGAACGAAGGGCGTATCATTGAACGCGGCGACCACGAGCAACTGATGAAGCTGAGTGGCGCCTACGCCAACGCGTTCCGCTTGCAGCAAGGTGAAGAGTCCGAGCCGGAGGCCGCGTAGACGCGGTAGAATGAATGGCTGAAAGCGTAACACCACAGAATTCCGACACCGGTCGCGCGCCCGGCACGCGTCGTGACACTGCTCGGTTACGTAGTGGGCGAGAATCACAGCGCGATACCGGACGGATTCAGGCTGATAGTGCCGCAAACTTTCGCGTTGCTGTTTTCGCGCCAAGGCTCGACCTGGACGGCATCACCCTTTACACGCGAACTCTGCTGCGAGCCCTGCGTGAACGCCATGACACCGTAATGCTCGTTTCACCCGGTGGGGCACTGGCGGATTCCCTGGATGACGCGTGGGACGCCCGTTTTGAAATGGACGATGCAGAACACCTTGGTTTCTTCGGTTGGCGACGGCTCAAAGAAGCGTTGACTGAATTCGAGCCGGATGTGCTGCACTCCGTTTGCCCTGACGCGAACGTTGCCGCCGTGCGGGCGGCCGACCACTTCCAGATACCGCTGGCGGTAAGCGTTCACGGCATCAAGCCGAACGAGTTACCACAACCCCAAGATCGCAAGTACGACGCCTATGTCGCTTGTGATCAATCCGTGCGCGAGCGCCTGTTGAACGACTGCCGGCTGGATCGCGATCGCACAACGCTGATCAGCGACTGCGCGTTCCCTGAAAGAAACCCAGACGACCGGCGAATTCTCGACCCGCGGAAGCGACAGGTGGTAGGCTGGGTCAGCCCGTTAACTGAGGGCTGCGGCTATCGTTGTTTCATCGAGGCCGCCATCAAAGTGCAGGCACGCGGTGTGGATTCGATGTTCTCGATTCTCGGCACCGGGCCCTACGGCGCGGAAGTACGCGACGAAGTTGAAGCGCGTGGCATGCTTCCGCGAATCGTTGTGGTGCAGGGGCTGTACGACTATGCCCGCATCTGGGACCCGTATGACATCGCAATCGTTGACACGCGTCAGCGGGCGTCGCTGCTGATGGTGCTGAATGCCATGGCCAACGGGCGCCCCGTGATCGCGACCGAGGGCGGAGCAGTGTTTGACCTGATTCAGGACGGCGTAGACGGATTGATCGTGCCCCGCGATGACCCCGATGCACTGGCCGAGCGCATCCTGATGCTTGTGCAGAACCCGGCCGAGCGTTTGCGCATGGCCACGGCCGCATTCGAGAAAGTCGAGCAGCACTATGACCCGGGTGATATGGCGTACGCGCTGAACGCAGTGTATGCGGCGATGGTCACTGACGAGGCGCTGCCGAAGACCTTCGACAGCCGAACCATGAAACGCTCGGCGCGTGCGAGCTCAAGTTGACGGCAGTGAAAGGTCGCATGGGCTTGCGTTGCCTGCCGACGATCATTAGACCATTGCCAACCACATGCCCGTAAATCGCTACGATCGCCTATTTGCCCATGTCGGGTCAATCACCGGGCTGCTGAATGCCAAGCAGGTCGAGGAGTTGTTTTCGGCTGTCGAAAGTGGCGAAGCGCGCGATATGCCCACCGCGGCCGCGCGGCGTGGATTTGTTCCGGCGGACGTGGCTGCCGCAATCGGCATTCTGGCGTCGGAGTTGGCGGCGCGCCGAATTGCCGAGAACATCGAGCCCGACACCATTGTCTCGTCCGGGAAGTCGACCGGCAGCGCAAAGCCGGACACGCAGATTTACCCGAGTGCGTTAGGGCAATACCACAAGCTGAAACAGATCGCGCGCGGCGCCATGGGCATCATCTTTCGTGGTGAGCGGCGCAGCGACAATCAGGTGGTGGCTTTGAAGGTCTTGCCGCTTCAACACGTGACAGACCCGCAAGACGTCGAGCGGTTCAAGCGCGAGATCGAAACGATCACCAGTCTGGTGCACCCGAACATTGTTCGCGTGTTCGACTTCGGCCAGGAAGAGGACTTCTACTATTACGTGATGGAGTTCCTCGACGGACGCAGCCTGCGTGAGCTGGTTTACGACCGCGGGCATTTATCGCCCTATCATGCCGCCGAGATCCTGCGCGATGCAGCGCGCGGCGTAGCCTTTGCGCACCAGCACGGCGTGATCCACCGCGATCTGAAGCCAAGCAACATCATGATCGTGAAAGATGGGCAGGTGAAGATCGTCGATTTCGGGCTCGCCTTCCACAAGACCAGCCAGATTCTCACGGCCACGGGCATTAGCCTTGGCACGCCGGCGTACATGAGCCCTGAACAGATTGAAGGCGACCGCGCCGACGTAAATGAGCGAAGCGATATCTACAGCCTCGGCGTAAGTCTGTACGAAAGTGTCACCGGGCAGCGACCCTTCGAGGGCGAGAACCAGTACGACGTAATGAAGCGCGTACTGTTCGATGCGCCAACCCGCGCGAACGTTGTCAACGTAGGCGTCCCGGAAGAACTAAGCCGGATCATCAGCAAAGCCATGGCCAGAAATCCCAACGAGCGCTACCCGCACGTTTCCGAGATGATCAAAGATCTCGACGCTTTCATCGAAGGCACCGGCAGTGCGTAGAGCCGCGGTCCGACCTGCGTGACATCTCTGGGTCATAACCGTAAGCTGGCATACCACCAACGCCGGAACAGGGTTCATGCTCAAATACGCGGTAACGATCTTTGTCAGTGCGTTCCTGTTGTTTCAGGTGCAACCGCTGATCAGCCGCTATATTTTGCCGTGGTTTGGTGGGACGCCGGGCGTCTGGTCTGTGGCGATGTTGTTTTTCCAGGGTGTGTTGCTGGGTGGCTATGCTTACGCTCACCTCAGCATCTCGCGGTTCAAACCCAAAGTCCAGTTGGGCGTGCATCTGGCACTTCTGGTGGGGTGCCTTGCCACTCTGCCGATCATCCCGCCTGAGTCTCTAAAACCCGACGGCGGTGAGTCACCGGAACTGCTGATTCTGCTGCTGTTGCTCGTGAGTGTGGGGCTACCGTACTTTGCTTTGTCGGCGACGGGGCCGTTGTTGCAGGCCTGGTTCAGCCGTAGCTACCCGAAGAAGTCACCCTACGCTTTGTATGCGCTTTCGAACGTTGGCTCGCTTCTGGCGTTGCTCAGCTATCCGTTTGTGATTGAGCCGCTGTGGGGGCGCGAGTCGCAAGCGCTCAACTGGACGTACGTGTTTGTGGCGTTTGTCGTTCTATGCGGGCTGACTGCGGTAGCGGCATTCATTCAGTTTCGAAAGAAGCCTGATGTCGGCGACGCAGCTCTTGTCGCGACAGCGCCCGACGAAAAACCCGAGGATGAGAGCAACGCCGAAGAGGCTGGCACCGCCAAACATCAGCAGTTCATGTGGATTGCATTCGCCGGTTGTGCGACGGTACTGCTGCTGGCATTCACGAATCAGTTGTGCGTAGATGTGGCGAGCATCCCGTTTTTGTGGGTGCTGCCGCTGAGTCTGTATCTGTTCTCATTCATCGTGACCTTTGCCAGTGAGCGTTGGTACAAGCGACCAGTCATGCTCACGCTGCTGGCGATGGCGCTGGGTGGCACAACCGCGATGCTGTGGTTTGACATTGAGACACCGCTGCAGTTGAAAGTCGTCGGCTATTCGCTGGCGCTGTTCATCTTCTGCATGGTGTGTCACGGCGAAGCATACCGGCTACGCCCTGCACCGATTCACCTGACAAAATTCTATCTGTCCATCTCGCTCGGTGGCGTGCTTGGAGGCGCATTCGTGGCGCTTTTGGCGCCGGTCGTGTTCACCACATACCTTGAACTGCCCGCGGGCATGCTGGCGACGGGCTTGCTTGTGCTTATTGCGCTCTCTCGCGACCCCAAGTCATTGATGCACGGAGGAAAGCTCCGTTGGGCATGGGTACTCGTACTTCTGTGTGCGCTTGGGCTCACCGGTACACTGAGCTTTGGTGTCATCAAGTCGCAGAAGGATACCATCGAGTCCAGCCGTAACTTCTACGGCACGTTTCGCGTGAAGGAGCCGCCTGAGGGCTCAGACCAACCCTGGATTCGCACCCTGATGTCAGGCAGTACCGTACACGGCATGCAGTACATGGACGGCGGTCGGCAGGCCTTGCCGACCTCTTACTATGGCTTGAATTCGGGTATAGGGCTGACACTTACGTCGTTCCCACACGACAGGCCCTTGCGTATCGGTGTGATCGGACTGGGTACCGGAACGCTTGCCGCCTACGGCAAGCGCGGCGACTATATGCGGTTCTACGAGATCAACGAACATGTCCACGAACTTGCTACGGAGTATTTCCTCTATCTTGAGAACACGCAGGCCGATGTTGACGTGGTGATTGGTGATGCGCGACTGATACTCGAGAAGGAAGAGCCGCAGAAGTTTGATGTGTTGGTGCTGGACGCGTTCAGCAGTGACTCGATCCCGGTCCACCTGCTGACAATCGAGGCCTTTGAGCAATATGACCGGCATCTCGCACCCGGGGGCGTTCTGTGTGTCCACATATCGAATCGCCACCTGGACCTGTTTCCGGTTGTGGCCAAGGCCGCTCAGGCAATGGGCACGACTTACCTTGGCTGGTTTTCGGGTGCGGACAGGTACTCGGCGGGCGCGCTTGCCATGTGGGTCATTCTCACCCGCAACCCCGCATTTCAGAAGCGTTTTGAGAAGTCGACTCTGGACCTCATGAACGCTGTCAAAAGCGCCAACCAACTGGATCGCTACCAATCCGGCTTTGGCAATCCGTTTGGGCAGGATCGTGATGTGTCAGACTTCAAACTCTGGACGGATGACTATTCAAACCTGTACGAGATCCTTCGCTGAAGACGTCGCGCGCTGAAGAATGGACGTATCCACATGAAGTCTACCGCCGCACACTGGATGCTATTCGCGGCGATTATGGCGTTGCTTTCCGTTCACAGCCTGCGGCTCGGGCTCGTCGACTGGCGAGACTCAATGGCCTATTGGGAGGCCGCCGAAAACCTGCGTGCCGGCGGCGACAATCTCTACGCGCGTCAGGAACGTGAATCACGCGGGCGTCCTTACCTGTACCCCCCTGCTTTTGCGGCGGTCTTCGCACCGTTCACCTATTGGGATGACCGTCCGGATATGCACCCCGGCGAGCGCGGCTTGATGAATCCGTACCCCTTTCCCTCTTCTCTCTATATTTGGGGCTTCCTCCACTTGGTGGCGGTTCCGTTGACGTGTGTCGTGATGTCACGCGTGCTGCGGCGAAAGTGGTGGGACGTTCACATCGCTACAGGCGTATGCCTGGGTGCGTTTGGTACCGTCGTTCTGGATGCCTTCTACGGCAACATCAACATCTTCATCATGCTCGGGCTGGCAGTTGCAGGCGCGCTTGCGATCAAACGGCACTACTTCTGGGCGGCCTTCCTGCTGGGGGCGGGCGGTATGCTCAAGATCATGCCGTTTGTCCTGATTCCCTTGCTGATGCTGCGGTCGCCAATTCGGGCCGGGCTGGGTGGGCTGCTTGGTGCCTTACTGATGTGGTTGTTGCCGCTCGTGTTGCTTGTGCCGCAGATGGGTTTGCTCAACGGCTTTGAGGCGAACATTCGACTGACCGGCGAATACATCGAGAACTGGGTGTTGCCCAGTGTTTCGAGCATGCAGTTCACAAAGGGGGGAGCCTTCAAGGTTCCCAATCACTCGCCACTGGCGGCTCTGCAGCGTGTGTTCGGTGAAGGTACCCAGTTGACGCCGGTTGTCTGGGATAAGGATGACGTCGGTCCGATGCTGTTCGTACTTCCCGGTTGGCTGCTCAAGCTGGCAGCCCTTGGCACAACCCTTGGGCTCTACATATGGTCGGGTTGGCTGTGGTTTCGAAGCAGGAGTCGAGCGAATGCGCTGCTTGCTCTGGGGATGGCGTTCACGGGCGCGAGCATGGCAAACGTTAACTTCTGGCATTATCACGTCCCGGGCATGGCGCTCGTCGGTGGCGCAATGATCGTACGCGCTCGACACGCTGACCGACGCGCATGGCGAAGGATTGTTCTGTTCTTCGTCCTGATGACATTCGGATTTGCGGGGCCGTCGCTGCTTCGAACCTACGGTATGGCGCATTTTATTCAGGTCATGAAGTGGGGGATTCCAACCTGGTCGATCCTTCTGGCGTGCGTTCTGGCGCTTACTCTTGGTGGTCGGCGTTCCGGTATGTCGGAAATCCACGCGCCATGATGTAGAGCCACACATTCAATTGATTGCACAGGGCGCACCGTACACCATGTTACATCCAGTCACTTAGAATCTCGTCCCTTCTCCGCCTCGGAGCCCCTGATTTCAAGGGGTTTTGATAACTCCAACAAATAATTGTCAGAATCTGTTGGACTGCCCCAAGCCCCCATGATACTTTCGTGACGTAAACAATGAGAAGAAGTGAAGTATCAGGCAAAACCAGCTTATTCGTTCGATTTAGTGCTTTACTTGGCTTTGCTTCCTCTCTTCAATGTGCACCTCTACCGTTTGGTTATGCCCACCCGGGCAAGTTCAGGAGAAATCATATGCGCAACACACGTAAAGGCTTCACTCTTATCGAGCTGCTGATCGTGGTGGTCATCGTCGGCATCCTCGCTCTCGCGGCCATTCCGCTTATCACCAGCAACACTCGCGACGCACGCCGCGCTGAAGGCGAACAGCTTCTGGGTTCAGCCCGTGACGCACTGCGCGTGGAGTACTCAAAGACCAACACTGCGCCGGCTTCTGTGTTCGCTCCAGCGTCGATGACGGCGGCCAACTTTGTTGGTTCCTACTTCAAGGTCAATGACGCCTACGGCACAGCCGCCGGCAGCTTTAATGTGGGTATCACAGCTCAGAACGTTACAGGCACCGCCGACGGTACCGGCACCATGAGCTTCTATTGGACCAGCGGCGAAAGCACGATTGCCTGGGCCTAGTTTCCAAGCAATCTCAATCTTGCCAGATGCAAAGAAGGCCCTCGAATCGAGGGCCTTCTTTCAGGTTTACATGCAAGACCTTCGAGGCAACAAAATTTGACTTCCGAAATTGTGTTGGATTCTCGTGCTGCCCGATGTATGGTTTGTGTAAGAAATCTTTCACGGAGTGTGAATCATGCGTCATAAAATGCCACAGCGGGCATCACGAGCGGGCTTCACTCTTGTAGAAGTCGGCGTCGCAATTTTCATCGTTACGATCGTGGCCCTGGCTGGTTTTGCCTACTACGGCACCGCCCGCATGAGTGAGATTAACGAGTGGCATGAGCAAAACGCACTATTCCAGTGTGAAAGAGAGGTCGAATCGTGGCACGCAGCCGGTTACACCGGACTCGCCGGATTCACCGCGGGCCAGAGCGGTGCGAACTATCTTCCTTACGGTTACTCTTACTCAAGCCCGGACGCCGCCTGGAATCAGGCCAATCGGTACAAGGATGTAACTCTGGATGGCTTCACCTATCGCGTCCGTGCGCAGAACCAGTACAACGCCAACAGTGGCGATGACTACTTTGTTCAGGCGTCATGGAGCGGCATCACCTACTACTACCGCCAGATCAACGTTGTGGTGCAGTGGGGCGATCTGACTGCCTCCACTTCGGCTTTCGAAATGAACCTTGAAACACGGATGGCCCGCTAGACAGGCCCAAGCAGGAGGCAGCCAATATGCGGAATCGCATCCAAAACAACCCCAAACGCCGTGGCTTCACGTTGATTGAAGTTCTGATCGCCATGGTTGTGGGTACCATCCTGATCATGGGCATGGGCATGGTGCTGGTTGTTCTGTTCAAGGGCATGAACGAGTCCAAGGATTTCTCAGAAGCGACGGGACGCGTTGACCTGGTACGACAACTCACCTTCGATGCCCGAACGGGTAACGCGATCGCATTCCCGGCCACTGACGGCGCAACGGGTGACTACACGTTCGGTGGCAATGAGGGCGACCAAGTTCAGTTCAATAGCCTAAGCTACGATGTAGGGACCGACACGACCTCGGACATTACTGTTACGTGGGAATCACGACGCCCGGCCGGCTCACCAATCGGAACGGAATACACTGTGTACCGGTTTATTGACACCACCCCCGAGTCGCCGACCAATAACCCGGCCGATGACGTCCAGACTTTCGGTCAAAACCACATCATCGACTTCGACATCGTTCGGAATTCGTCGGATTCGTTCCAGGCGACGTTCTCGTCGAAAGAGGGTACGGAGACGGTCGCTGTTGAGCTTGCGGTGACATTGCGCAACGTGATTGACTAGGAAAGGGGTCAGACCCTGTTTTCGCTGTGCATAGGCAAACGGATGTTCGGAAGTCACTCGGGCGAAAACAGGGTCTGACCCCCTCACCCGAATAGAGCTCATCCAGCCTGAAATCTTCAAAGAGGCCTGCCCGCGAGCAGGCCTCTTTTTGTATCTGCTTGTTACGAAGGGTGTTGACGCCTTACAGACACCCTCTTATCTTCTGCCCCGTAGACCACTCAGAAAACTTTTCTCTTTCACGGAAGCGCCCATGGCCACACTAGCCGTCGGCATTGATGTCGGGACTTCCTCGGTCAAGGCTGTTGCGCTTAAGCGCACCGGGTCGGGCTACGCACTCAAAAGCGTTGGCCAGGCTGATATCCGCCGCTCCGAGTTCCATCCCGAGGAATCGCCGCAAGCAATTGCTGAAGCCCCACTTAGGGCACTTGAGCGAGTTTCGCAGGATTCTGCGTTTTCGCGAAAAGCCTGTGCTTTCGCGGTTTCGGGGCCTCGAGTTGCGCCGCGACTGTTCAAATTCCCCTCGATTCCGAAGGGCGAAGTTGAACAGGCCATTCGATTTGAGGCTGAACAGATTATCCCGTTTGACCTCGCGCAGGCCGCCCTCGATTTCGTGCTGTTTGACGAAGCGATGGAGGAAGGCAAGCCTGTCATGGAAGGGCTTGTGGTTGCGGTCCATAAAGAAGAAGTCGACAAGCGCTTTGTGTTGCTGAAGAGCGCGGGCTACGACCCGGTAGTGCTCGATATCGACACACTGGCGCTTGCGAATGCCTTCGGTGAGACCGAGGGGATCAATGAGCGTGAAACCGTTGCACTGATCAACATCGGTGCTCGCTTCACCAACCTGTCAATCATGCACGGCCCGCGCCGTTGCTTCGTTCGTGACATCGCGACCGGCGGCGACATGCTGACGCGTGCAATCAGCGAAATTTATGGGCTTGATTTGCCGCAGGCCGAGAAGCGCAAGCGCGAAGCGGCCTACACGCCGCTTGACGATCTCGACGGCGGCGGGTTCGCCGATGATTTTGGTGGTGGCGCTGACGACTTCGGCGGCCAAACAGAAGGCTTCGGCGATACCGAAGGCTTTGAGCCCGTTGACGACGGCGGTGAAGAATACGTACTGCTGGACAGCGACGAAACCGGGTTCAACCCCGTGGCCGGCGACACGATGACCGGCGAAGAAGATTTTGAGGCTTCCGGCCAGACACAAAGCGGTATGGATGCGGCGCAGCGCATTACGGCAAATCGTGCGGTGCTGGCTGACGCGTTGGGCGACCTGATCAGCGAAATTCAGGACACGTTCAAGTATTACATCAACCGACGGATCATTCCGCGGGTCGACAAAGTGCGTCTGTGTGGCGGTACTGCAAAGTTCCCTGACATCCAGGAGTTCTTTGCGGGGCAGCTCGGCGTGCCGACTGATCTCTGGAATCCGTTTGCCCGGATCGACGTGGGTGGCGTCGCCGGAAAATATCCGCCAAATTTCCTGGACGAATTGGGACCGTTGATGGCCGTGGCAACAGGGCTTGCAATGCGCCAGCTGTAGTTCGGGGAGGGGCTAAGAATGTTTGAACTGAACCTGATTAAGGACAAAGCAAAGTCGCGCCAGCGGCGGCGTATAATCTTTTTGTCCGTCGTCAGTATCCTGTTTCTGTCCGGGTTGCTTGCTATCGTCGTGGGCAGCCTGTTCTGGCGTGAAACCATCACCGTCAAGAATGCTCAGGTCGAAGTGGCCCGCATTCAGGGCAGCCTGAACGACCTGAAAACGAAGCTTGATGTACAAGAACCGGCAGCCCGCAAGCGTCGTAATGCTCTGATTGAAGCTTTTCAGGAGGATGTCCTGGTTCGCCAGGATCGCCCGTACTTCAACCCAATTCTTGAAGACATCGCTCAGCACCACCCGTCATCTGCCAACTTCTGGTACAACTCAATCCAGATATCGGCCGATACCCAGCCCAATAGCGGGCTGCGCGGGCAGGCAGGTGAAGACCCGTATGCCGCGTCGAAGTCGTTGATGGGTACGCGCGGTCTTGAAGCCAACGGGTATATCCAGATCGAGGCTTCTGACATTGTCACGGAAAGTGAACTGTTGCAGGTTGCAGGTCGTATGGACGGCTTCCTGAAGCTGGTGGGCAAGCCGACCTTCAATGTTGATGTGGCGGCCGAGATTACACCGGGTGGCAACCCTGAAGAATCCCGTTACGTACCGTTCACCATGCGAGCCGCACAGACTGTGTTCCGCTCGGAAGCACCGTAGGAGAGATTCCAGATGGCAGCAGATAGTGGAACTGGTTCTTCAGGTGATTGGACCGCCGGCATTGTGGCGATCGTAGCCGCATTGCTGCTTGGGAGTGCGATTCCGGTTGGGCTGTACTTTGGGCTGTACAGGCCCAAGGTCGCTGAACGCATCGCGGCGCAGGAAAACAAGACCAAGCTCGAAGTCGAGATGAACGCGATGATCGCGCGGCAAGAGTTCGTTGTGAAGCTTGAGAGCGAAGCGGACTCCGTGGCTGAGCGTATCGAAGAGATCGAAAAGCCTTTCGCGCTTCCCGATGTCGAAAAGATGGACGTGCCGGAAGTTCATGAAGCGCTGCTGCGTCTTGCCAAACTTCACAACCTGGGTTTGCTGCCGGAGCGCCAGCAGCAGCTTCGCGCCGAGATTGTGTTCCCGGCCGGCCAACGCATTGAATTCCCACACGGGCTAATGGCCACAAAGTTGAAGATTGAGACTCACGCGTACTTCCACGACTTCGGGCGTTTCCTCACGGCGATGGAGACCATGGAGAAGTTCGTCATCATCCCGGAGAGTCTGATTTGTACCGGTGATTCGAACGGCGGTAGTCGCCACATGTTCCGAATGAATGTCTATGTGATCGAACGTCGTGATGTGGATGCGATCGGGCGCTAGGCCCAGAGCTGGTGAGAAATGACCAAACAGACAAAACAGATTATTGTCCTGATCGTTCTGGTCGTCGTGGCCGGCGGAGTCGCCTTGTTCACATTGGGCGGCGGAGACGACACTCCTGCACCAGCGCCACCTCCTGCCAACACGGGTGCGACGCCAAGCACTCCTGGTGGCACGACGCCCGCAGAAGGGGCTGGACCAACAGCAACAGTACCCAACGCAGGGCCGGGCGCAGTGCCCGCAGCCGAGGTGCAACAAGACTTGGACATGCCTGAGCCGGTTAAGTTGACCCCACCGCGCTACAGTTGGCAATGGGAAGCCCCGATCGGAGGCGAAGGCGCGAAGTATGGTGCCGCTACCGGTATTTTCCCGCCATTCGACCCGCTCGTTGTTCAGAACATCGACGTTGTTGACCCCGACCGTAAAGCGTACATCGAAGAACTCAAAGCTGAATGGATTATCGACGGCATTACCATCACAGAACAGAAGCGACCGGTGCTTGACGAAAACGGAAAGCAGCTGCTTGGTGAGAGCGTGATGGTACCGAAGCCGAAGACAAGGAAGGTCGCCCGTCGCGATGAGAACGGTGAAGTCGTTTTCGATGAAACCGGCAAAGCCGTGATGGAAGACGTGATTGTCTACGAGCCGGAGCTGGATTCACGTGGAAAGCCGCGAGTCGACGAGAACGGTAATCCTGTCTATGTCCAGATTCCATTACTCGACGACGATGGTAATGAGGTCAAAGACGAGGCCGGCGAGGTGGTAATGGTACCAAAGCCGGTCTATGAGCAGGCCAAGGACGAATTCGGCGAGCCTGTTACTCAGGACGGCAAGCCCGTGTGGGTGATGCAGCCCAAGTATGACGCTGCCGGCAAGCGCGTCGTCAAAAAGGTGCAGCAAGTCCAGCGCCTTCAAAAGATTGAAATCATTGACGGCAAGAAGACGCCAATCTTCGATGACAACGGTCAGCCGGTAATCGAAGAGATAAAAGTGGTTGATGATGACGGCAATCCCGTCATGGTTCCCGACAATACACCGCAGTTCGAGGTGAAGAAGGTGATCGAGGTCTGGTTCAAAGATCACCGTCGCCCATACCGCGAGAAAGACCGACTTACGAACACTCGATTCATCATCAACAAGATCTTCACCAATCGAGTATACGAGCAAGAGGGTGGCGGCACGCGGGTTCGCGCCGGTGTAGATCTACTTGGTGACACGGGTGCCAAGATTACTCTGAATCTTTCTGACGATGCACGCTACGGCACAAAGGCCGACGGCGGATAAAGAGCAAGCAAAACAGTATTCGCCTGACTGGCGGACTGATCTGGGGGGAGTACATGACCAAGCTGATTCAATATGGCCTGCTGCCATTGCTGGTATTCGTAGCAATGGGCTTGGGCGCACCGGCGATGCTGGCGCAAGACGACGAGCCAGGCCTCGGCGATACCTACGAGCCTGATCCGAACGCGGACATCACGGTGGATTTCGTCCAGAAGGACATCCACACGGTGATGCACTACATCGCACTCCGTTCGGGTTTGCAGATCATCGTGGAAGGTGAGGTCGATGTTCGGCTGACGGTGATGTTCCGCAAGGTGAATCCCAAGGAAGCCATCCAGTCGATCTGCAAAGCCAACAAGCTCGACTACATCGAAGACGGCAGCGTCATCATCATCAAGAAGCGTCCGCAGACTTCGCAGCTTGCCAACGTAGTGAAGGGCGAGCAGGCCGACCGCTTCAACGTCAACTTCGAGTCGCACTCACTCGTGGCTGCGATCATGGAAGTTGCGTCGGTGACAGGCGCCCAGGTGTTCATCCCTGCTTTGCCGCCGCAAACCAATAAGCTGCCGGACGGGTCTCCGACCGGCGATGAAGAGGGAAACCCCGAAGCGGAAAAGAAGATCGAGACC
>JAGQRE010000169.1 GCA_020425695.1 Planctomycetota bacterium | reverse complement strand
ACAGACGTTTCGAGGGCGTCACACTGGGCAATCTTGCGAATCTCTACGTTGACGCCAAGCGCTTCAATGAGGCCGAGCAAGCCTATGAGCGGTCGCGCAGCATTCACGCCGACGTGGGTAACACGCGCTACGAGGGTGTGACCTTGTGCAATCTCGGGATGCTGTACCGTGACACGAATCGTCTCGAGCAGGGGAAACGCGCCTTTGTGGCCGCGTTGGCAATCCATCGCGCCGTTGGCGATCGATACTTCGAGGGCCTTAACTTGTGTAACTACGCCTGCCTACTGGTTGCAGACGGTGGAGCGCCCGCAGCACAGAAAGCCTGGCAACAGGGAGAGACAATTTTACGTGAACTAGGTGCCGGAGAGGAACTCGCGGCCGTCGCCGTCACTCTACGTGAAGCCTGCAACAAGGCGGGGATTTCACCGCTCGATGTGTCCGTAGACGACGTAGCTGACGATGAATGAGCAACTAGCCCAGCCCGACTGAGGCACTCACTAATTCTGCGCCCACAGACTGACGCATTTTTTGACGATTCGGCATCAATGTTCGTTCCCAAACCAGCAGCAGGCGGGAAACGGCATTGGATGCCGCTTCCCGCCTGCGCTTTATGTCTGGTGGACGTGGAGGGACTCGAACCCCCGACCCTCTGCGTGTAAAGCAGATGCTCTAACCAATTGAGCTACACGTCCTTGCCGACAAGATAGCGCGCCAATTCATCCGCACAACGGGCGGAATTTTCGTGATCCTTACGTTGTTGCAGATTCAGATTCGTATAACCAAGCAATTGATTCCAGAGGCTCAAGCATGCCGCGAGTTACCTTGGCCATAGCCTTGATCGCGTTTGTCGCGCTCGCCACGTCGGGTTGCGGTGGCGACGATGACAAAGGGGGCGGCAAACCACGCTCAAAGTCTTTCCCGGTCCAGACCGAAACCGTCGAGGGGCGGGAGGTCCAGTACGTGGTCAGCGCCGTCGGATCTGTCCAGGCCTTTGAGGAAGTGCTGATCACCGCCCGGGTGGCCGGCGTGATCGAGACCGTGAACTTTCGTGAAGGACAACAGGTTACGACTGAGACCGTCTTGTGCGAAATCGAGCCTCAGCGCTTTCAGTACTCGTTCGATGCTGCCAAGGCCGCGCACGACCGGGCCGTGGCTGAGCTGAAAGATGCCAACGACGGGCTCAAGCGGCGCGAAGACCCTAAGGGCAGCATATTCTCGAAAGAAGAAGTCGACGCGTGGCGCACCAAAGTAGCCGTCGCATCGGCCAACGAGCGCGAGAAAGCCGCCGACCTGTCGCGCGCCGAACTCGACCTCAAAAATGCGCTACCGACCCCGCCCATGGCTGGGGTCGTGCAGTCACGACTGATCCAAACAGGCCAGTGGGTTACTCCGGGTACCGTGATTGCGCGGCTGTTGCGACGCGACCCGATGCTGCTGCGATTTGCTGTGGCTGAAGACCAGGCCGGGCAACTCAAGCCCGGGCAGTCGGCAACATTCACCGTCGGCAGCGACAACCGTGAGTACAAGGCGACACTGACCCACGTGGCGGCTTCGGCCGACCAGACCACGCGCATGGTGCTGGTCGTGGGTGAGATCGACAAGGAGGACGCGGTTGGGCTGACACCGGGCACGTTCATTCGTGCGACCGTACCGGTTGGCTCACGCAAAGACGCGCCGACAGTGCCCGAGACGGCCGTGCGCGCCAGCGAAAAGGGCTTCCTGGTTTACGTGATTGACGGAGGCAAGGCCTACCAGCGAGTGATCGAAATCGGGCTGCGTACGAACGACGGGCGCATTGAAGTGAAAGCCGGGCTCGAAGTTGGCGAAGAGATCGTGGTACGTGGCGCTGAAGCGTTGCGTGAAGGCGTTGACGTCAAGATCGTGGCCGACGGTGAAGCATTCACACCGGAGGCTCGTCCGTGAAGCTTACCGAACTTTGTGTGCGCAAGCCGGTACTCGCCTGGATGATCATGGGCGCGACGATAGTGTTCGGGCTCGTGGCTGCGAATCGTATCGGCATCAGCCAGTTCCCTGACGTCGACTTTCCGACGGTTTCCGTGAGCGTTACCTGGGAAGGGGCCTCGCCGGACGCCGTTGAGCAGGACGTCGTCGAAATCCTTGAAGAAGCCCTAGTCCAAGTCGAAGGCGTAAAGACCATCAGTTCCACGTCGCGTCAGGGGCGCGGCAACGTGACGGTTGAGTTCGACATCGATCGCGATATCGACAGCGCCGTGCAGGACGTCCAGAACGTCGTCGCCGAAGCACAACGCCGACTGCCCAATGACGTCGAGCCGCCAATTGTTCGCAAGAGCAACCCCGAAGACCGCCCCATCATGTACATCAGTCTGTCGGGCCCATACGCCCGGCAGAAGCTGGCCGACATCGTGCGCTACCGGGTCAAAGAGAAACTGCAGACGCTTGAGGGTGTCGGCGAAGTCACGCTTGGTGGCTACCTTGAGCGTAACGTGCGCATCTGGGTCGACGCCGACAAACTGGACGCGAAGGGTCTTACTGTAAGTGACCTGATTGCGGCTTTGCGCCGCGAACATGTGGAGTTGCCGGCCGGGCGCATTGAGACCTCCGGACGCGAAGTGAACGTGCGCGTGCTGGGCGAAGCGCTGCATTTGGACGAGTTGCGTAACATCGTTGTCCGCGAAGTCGAGGGTCGCCCGGTTTACGTGCATGAGGTAGCGCTGGTTGAGGACGGCTTTGAAGACGAGCGCCGCCTGAGCCGCGTGAACGGCGTGCCCGCACAGGGGCTCGGCATTCGCAAACAGCGCGGCGCGAACGCCGTTGAAGTCGCGAAGTCTGTTCACGCGACGCTGGCGGAGATCCGCCCGACCCTCGAAGACGACATGGACCTTGGTGTGAACTTCGACTCGACCGTTTATGTCGAGGAGTCAGTTCACGAGATTGAGTTTGAGATGATCCTGGCCGTGATTTTAACGGCTCTCGTCTGCTGGATTTTCCTCGGCTCGCTCAGCAGCACGATGAACGTGATTCTTGCGATCCCGATGTCGCTGCTTGGCACGATTGCGATCATTTACTTCATGGGTTTCACGCTGAACACCTTCACACTGCTGGCGTTGGCGCTCGCCGTCGGCATCGTCGTCGACGACGCCATCATGATCATGGAGAACATCTACCGGCACAGCGAGGAGGGTGCGGATCGATACTCCGCTGCGCTTGGTGGCACCAAAGAGATTGCGGGCGCCGCGCTGGCTTCGACCGTTGCGATCTGCGCCATCTTCGCGCCTGTTGCTTTCATGAGCGGCGTGATCGGTAAGTTCTTCTTGCAGTTCGGCGTGGCGCTGAGTCTGGCCGTGTTGCTGAGCTACGTTGAGGCCATCACGTTGGCCCCCGCTCGCTGTGCGCAGTTGCTGAAGCGAGGCGTGAAGGAAAACCGCGGGGCGCTGGGGCGGCTCGTCGACCAAGGCTTCAACGGGCTGAGGGGCAGCTACGACCGGGCACTTAAGCCGGCGTTGCGTTATCCGTACCTAGCGCTCGTTGTCGGTGCTGTGGTGTTTGGCGGTGCGCTTTGGCTGATGACCAACATGCCCAGCGAGTTCGTACCCAGCCAGGACCAGAGCCGACTGATGGTCCGAATGCAAACCGCTGTCGGCAGCAGCCTTGAGGAATCAGACAGCCTGTTCAAGCAGGCCGAAAAGTACGTCTACACCCACAGAGATGTCGAACGAGAGTTCTGCATTGTCGGTGGCTTCGGTGGCGGTGACGTAAACACGGCGATTCTGTTTGTAACGCTCAAGCCACCTGAAGAGCGTGACCGTGGGCAGAACGAAATTGCGAGCGAACTTCGCGCTGAATTGAACAAACTTCCGGGGTTGAAGGCCGTCGTGCAGGATCTGAGCCAGCAGGGTTTTGCAGCCCGTCGCGGCTTCCCCGTTGAATTCAGTATCCGCGGCCCGGACTTCGACAAACTGGGCGAGCTGTCGCGTGAAATGGCCGACAAGATGCAGGAAAGCGGGCTCGCGGTCGATGTTGACACCGACTACCAGGTCGGCATGCCGGAGTTGCGAATCATGCCGGACCGTGCCCGCGCGGCCGACCTCGGCGTACCGATGGAAGACGTTGCGGTCACCCTGAACTCGCTGGTAGGCGGCGTGCGCGTCGGCAAGTTCAGCGATGGCGGACGACGCCTCGATGTGCGTCTGCGCCTATTGGCCGAGCAACGCAGCAGCCCGCAGGATATTGACCGTCTGCGCGTGCGCACGGCGAGCGGCGACCGCATCCCGCTAAGCAGCATGGTGAAGCAGGATGAGCGCCCGGTGCTGCAAAGCATCATACGGCAGGACCGCGAGCGCAGCATTACCGTGTTCGCGAACGTCGCGCCGGGGCACACGCAGAACGAAGCGCTGGACAAGGTCCGCGAGCTTCAGTCACAGATGCCCGAAGGTTATCGCATCGTCATGAGCGGCTCGTCGGTCGAGTATGAAGAGTCTTTCACCAGCCTGATGTTCGCGATGATTCTGGGCGTGCTGGTGGCGTACATGGTGCTGGCCGGGCAGTTCAACAGCTTCTTCCACCCGATTACGATTCTGACAATCGTGCCGCTGTCGATTGCGGGCGCGGCACTGGCGCTGTTTGCCTTCGGCCAGACGCTGAACATCTTCAGCATGATCGGGCTGTTGCTGCTGTTGGGCATTGCAAAGAAGAACTCGATCATTCTTGTGGACTACGCGAACCAGTTGCAGGCCAAGGGGCTGACCGCACGTGAGGCAATGCAGAAGGCCGCGCCGATTCGACTGCGCCCGATCCTGATGACGAGCGCCGCCACGATGATGGCAGCGCTGCCGGCCGCTATGGCGCTCGGCCCCGGTGGTGAAATTCGTCGCCCGATGGCGATCGGCGTACTGGGCGGCATGGCGGTTGCGACGTTGCTGAGTCTGCTTGTTGTGCCGGCGTTCTATGTGTTGATGGACGGCTGGCTGGGCTTCTTCAAGCGGAAAGAGAAACCTGAAGCGTTGGACGCGATTCCGGAGGCCGACAGCGACTTGCAGGATTCGCGAGTGAGTTAGGCAACGCTAGCCGTAGATTTCCTTGAGCAGCATTTCGCCCGCCCGTAGCAGCTTCTGATCCATGCTGCTGGCCGCCAGCGGCAGCAGGTTGGCGCGTGTGTCTTTCTTGTACTGCTCAATTTGGTCAGCGGGCCTGCCTGAGCCCGGCAACGTGCGAAGGTTGTGGATGCGGTCGCAGATTTTAACCGTTCGAACCCAACCCGGCGCGTTGCGCAGCCCCTGGTAGTAGCGCTGCAAACCCATGTCTTTGGGCGAGCCGTCACGTTTGTACATCTTGGTAAGCAGCACCACGGCGCCGGAAACGGCTTCGCCGAACTTCTCGGTCAACTCCTGTGGTGTTGTGTTCAGATCGTCTTCCAGTACGTCGTGCAGGAGTGCCGCGATGACTTCGTCACGGTCGCGCAGCTTCACGTCCTCGACTGCGATCAGTGCAACCTCAAGCGGGTGAGTGGCGTAGGGTGTGCCTTCGTCGCGTGTCTGGCCCGCGTGGGCGCGATACATGACCTCAAGGGCGCGGGCGATGTCATGGTGGATTGACGGCTCAAGCTGCTGAAACAGGCGGGTCTCAAGAGGCTCGCATTCTACAGGACGACTGATTTTCAGCTCCGGCTTGGGCGGGGCGGTGCCGGTTTCTTCTTCGTCGTCGGTGCGGTGGCGCTCATGCATCACGCGACGCAGGTCCTCGAAGCTGACTTCCTTTTCGACCATCAGCACCATCAGGTGAAACACGAGGTCGCACATCTCGCCGACCAGTTCACCGCGGTGATCGCCCTTGGCCGCGATGATGGTCTCGGTCGCTTCTTCGCCCAGCTTCTTGAGGATCTTGTCGATGCCCTTGCGAAACAGATAGCTGCTGTAGCTGCCTTCGGGCAACGTGTCTTTGCGCTCTTGAAGCAGTGTGCGCACGTCGTCCATCAGTGTTCCGAGTTGCGCCCCCCACCCCGTGGCAGCCGGCGGCGCGTCCTCGACTTCGCTAAGGACGGCTTTGTTCTTGAACACGGTTTTGAAGAAGCAGTCCGCTTCGCCGGTGTGGCAGGCCGGGCCTTCGGGCAGTACACGGGCGACCAGCGCGTCGCCGTCGCAATCCAGCTTCAACTCGGCCACGCGCATAATGTTGCCGCTGGTTTCGCCTTTGACCCAAAGCTGTTTGCGACTGCGCGACCAGAACGTCACCAGCCCGGTTTCCAGCGTTTTGCGGAAAGCCTCGGCGTTCATCCACGCCAGCGTAAGCACGGTGCCGTCGCGGGCGTCCTGCATTACGCACGGCATCAGCCCGTTGCTGTCGAACTTCATGCCTTCGATTGGCTGTACTTCGGTGAAATCACTCATGTTGTGGCGACCTCCGGTGGGCGTACGGCAATTCTCCGGTTACGCAGGAACTGCTTGGCTTCAACCACCGTGTGCTGTCCGAAGTGGAAGATGCCGGCCGCCAGTACCGCTGACGCACCGCATTCCAGACCTTCAGCCAGATGCTCCAGTTTACCAACGCCGCCGGAGGCTATCACCGGGACGTTCACCGCTTCGGCGGCGCGGCGTGTTAGTTCAAGATCGAAACCTTCGCCGGTACCGTCCCGATCCATGCTCGTCAGCAGGATTTCGCCGGCCCCCAGTGCAGCGCCCTGCCTGATCCATTCAAGCGCATCACGGCTAGTGTCTTCGCGCC
>JAGQRE010000168.1 GCA_020425695.1 Planctomycetota bacterium | reverse complement strand
GCAACACCACCGGCGAGCTTGGCCACGCGCTCTTGCAGCTTTTCACGGTCGTAGTCGCTGGTAGTGCGGTCGATTTCACCGTTGAGCTGGTCAATGCGTGACTTGATGTCCTTAGCCTTGCCGGCGCCTTCGATGATAGTGGTGGTGTCCTTTTCAATCAGCATGCGCTTGGCACGTCCGAGCATATCCAGCCCGGTGGTCTCAAGGCTCATGCCCATCTCTTCGCTGACGACCTTGCCGCCGGTCAGGACAGCGATGTCGTCAAGCATGGCCTTGCGGCGGTCGCCGAAGCCCGGCGCCTTGACGCAGGCGCACTTCAGAACCTGGCGCAGGTTATTGACCACGAGCGTCGCGAGAGCTTCGCCTTCGATGTCCTCAGCCATGAACACGACCGGCTTCTGGGCGCGGGCAAGCTGCTCAAGCAGCGGCATCATATCCTTGATGCTGCTGAGCTTCTTGTCGTAGAGGAAGATGTACGGGTCTTCAAACTCGACGCGCATGTTGGCGCGGTCATTGATGAAGTGCGGGCTGACATAGCCCTTGTCGAACTGCATGCCTTCGACCCATTCAACTTCGGTTTCGAGGCCCTTGCCTTCTTCAACGGTGATGACGCCGTCTTTGCCGACTTTGTCCATGGCAGTCGCGAGCATCTTACCGATCTCGGAGTCGCCGTTGGCTGCGATCGTGCCCACCTGCGCGACTTCGTCGCTGGTGCTGATCGGCTTTGAAAGCTTCGCGAGTTCCTTGGTGAGGTGCGCGATGGCCATGTTGATGCCGTCACGCAGACCAATCGGATTCACGCCGGCCGCGACGTTCTTGAGACCTTCATCGAGGATCGCTTCCGCGAGAACGGTAGCCGTGGTGGTGCCGTCGCCGGCCTTGTCGCTGGTACGGGCCGCGACCTGCTTGACGATCTGGGCGCCCATGTTTTCCCACGGGTCCTTGAATTCGATTTCCTTGGCGACGGTTACGCCGTCTTTGGTGACGGTCGGCGCGCCGTAGGACTTTTCAATCACTACGTTGCGACCACGCGGGCCAAGTGTTGTTTTGACGGCACGGGCCAGGTTACGCACGCCGTTACGAATGCGTTCACGGGCGTCCTGGTCGAAGATGATCTGTTTGGCTGACATGTGTTGTCCTCTCAATGGCACGCGGTGCGTGCTTCCATATCCTGTTTATGCTCAGTGCTGACGTACGCAGACTCGGCGAGTGGCTTTACTCCACAACCGCCAGAATCTCTTCCTCACTCATGAGGATGTAGTCCTTGCCGTCAATCTTCACGTCAGTGCCGGCGTAGCTCTTGAAGAGGACCTTGTCGCCCTTCTTCACCTGGAACGGCTGGCGCTCGCCCTGGTCGTTGATGCGACCCTGGCCGACCGCCACGATCTTGCCTTCCTTCGGCTTTTCCTTACTGCTATCCGGCAGGATGATCCCGCCCTTGGTCTTGTCATCGGCCTTGGCGCGCTCAATGAGCACCTTGTCATTCAGTGGACGGACGTTTGTTGCCATGTTCATGCTCTCCGGCTTTTCGAAGTCTCTTTAGTTCAGAAAGATTGAATCGAGTTTCTCAAGGACACCCGGGCGCTTTGTCTGCCCGGCGTCTTCGAGTGCTTGTTCAACGTAAGTCTGGGTAATGCCTGTGCCCTCAATCAGTGCGGGCATCGGGGGCAACATGCCGCTGTCAGCCATCTGCTTCAGCACAGCCAGCCCGATCAGCAGCGGCTGCGCGTTGTCGTTGTCGGCCATGTGCTTCAGGACGATCAGCGTTTCCATCAACGGGTCATCGGCTCCGCGTTCGACGTTTGACTGGAACAGCTCCATCGCAACCGTCAGTGGGTCCTGCCCGTCAGGGGTCGTCGTAGACGGCACCACCAGTTGCAACACACCCATCGGCGTCTGCACGACAACTACCTTGGTTACCTGATCCGGCAACGGCGCAGGTTGGGCTTGTTGATCTTTCGGCAGTCGGTTCGTGGTCATGTCCGCTCTCAGGCCGCGATGGCATTCCGTACGACATCGCGAAACAGCTTCACTTCAAAAGGCTTGCGCAGCAGACGCAGCGGATGAAGTCGCATGGCCTGCTCAATCAACTCTTCACTCGCCTCGGCCGTCATGAAAATGCAGCGCGGGCTTTGGTGTTCTGCGGCCACGTGGGTGTAAACATTCACACCCGTCATGTCCGGCAGGTTCAGGTCAAGCACGAACAGGTCAAACCTGACTTCGTGCACCAGCTGGATGGCCTCGTCGCCGCGTTCCGCCTGCGTGGTGCGTATGCCCTCGTCTTCGAGGATCATCGCGAGTCCCGACCGCAAACCTGCGTTGTCGTCGACCAGCAAGACTGAATACTGCGAGCCATCCATAGCTACACCTTCACGTGAGCTGGACAGTGCAAAGGGGGTGCCAGTCTGTACTTGCGGCAGCCTTCATTGCATAAGCTACTATGAATACGATGGTTACGTTGACCACGTGAGAGGTGCGTGGTACAAGTCGCTGTCGCTATGACAGTCGTTTTGGCAAGGTCAATTGAGGGTGCCAACGTGGCAGCCATGCGCCAGGTCGTTGCAGTGATCAAACCGTTCAAGCTGAACGCGTGCCTGCGTGCGTTGAACGAAGCCGGCATTGAACATGTAACGCACTCGGAAGCCCGCGGCTACGGTCGCCAGAAAGATCACCTCAAGGATTACGGCAACGACCGATTCGCGGTGGCATTTCTGCCGCGTGTCAGAGTTGAGTTCACCGTCGCGCCCGACAAGCTGCGCGGCGTGCTGGACGCCTTCATGCAAGCCTGCCGCACAGGGCGTCAGGGCGACGGCAAAATCTGGGTGCTTGATGCGCGTACCCCGGTTATGGATGCTGTCAAATCATGAGTGGCATTGCCGCAGAACCCGCACCACGACTGGCACTGCGTTTCTGGACGCTTGCCAACGTATTCACCTTCGCCCGCTTTGCGCTGGCGCCGGTGTGCGCCTACTGCTTCCTGCAGGGCACCTACTGGGGGCTGTGGGTAGGCGGCTGGGCCGGCGGGCTCGCGATGTTCACGGATTTCTGCGACGGCTATTTCGCACGGCGACAGAAACAGGTGTCGGACCTGGGCAAGATCTTTGACCCGTTGGCTGACGCGATTTTCTTCATAGTTGTTTGGGTGGCCTTGGGCCTCGCCGGGGCTTATCCGATCTGGTTTGCCCTGCCGTTTGTGGTGCGTGAATTCGTGCAGCACGTCTACATACGCCCAACGGCCGGCGCACTGGGCATCATGCTGGCCGCGAATTTCTGGGGCAAACTCAAGACGCTGGTGCAGACACTGGTGCTGATCGCGCTGTGCTGGCAGGAGTTTTTCATCCATTACTGGCCCAGCATCGCGAGTTGGGTGAAGCCGCTGAACATGGTTCTGATCGGCATCACGGGGCTTGTGAGCCTTTTGAGTATCATCCCGTACTTCAAGTCGTTGCGCGAAGCACAGCGCGCTTCGGCGTGAACTCCTACTGGCGCATTCACCACAAACACGTGAACTGGGCGCATGTCACGCTACTCACGCCAGGAACTGTTTTCGCCTATCGGCCCTGAAGGGCAGCAGCGCATTCGTGACTCGCGCGTGCTGCTGGTCGGTTGCGGGGCGTTGGGTACGCATCTAGCGGAGTTCTGCGTGCGCAGCGGCGTCGGTGCACTGACAATCGTTGACCGCGACATTGTTGAAGCAAGCAACCTTCAACGCCAATCGCTGTTCACAGAGAACGACGTCGCGCAGGTGCTACCCAAAGCGGAAGCCGCTCGCAGGCACCTCGTCGGCGTCAACAGTGACGTCGCCATTCATGCCGAAGTTGCCGACTTCAACTTCCGCAACGCTGAAAAACTGGCGAAGGGGGCCACGCTGATTCTCGACGCCAGCGACAACTTTGAAACGCGTTTCCTGATCAACGATGTTGCGGTGAAGTCCGGCACGCCTTGGGTGTATGCGGGCTGCGTCGCGTCACGTGCCGTCTGCATGCCCGTGCTGCCCGGCAAAACCGCCTGTCTGACCTGCCTGCTGGAAGACCAACCGGCCACGGGCGGCGAAACTTGCGACACGACAGGCATCATCATGCCGGCTGTGTTGCAGGCCGTGGCGTGGTCGAGCGTCGTAGCGCTGAAAATTCTAGCCGGCAAAACGGACGCGCTCTTCTGCAAGATGCTGTCGGTGGATCTCTGGACCGGCGAACGCTCAGCCATGGACGCGTCAACACCGCGCAACGGCTGCCCAACGTGCGGCACTCACAATTACGATTGGCTGGAAGGCAAACGCGCCACGAAACACGCCGTGCTGTGCGGGCGCGATAGTGTTCAGATTGAGGCTTCCGGCGAGTTCGACTTTTCTGCCGCGCGCGAAAGAATTGCCGCAGGGAACAAGCTAAGTGTCGAGAACGACTTTCTCCTGCGGGCAAGCAGTGAGGGGCTGACCATCACCCTGTACAAAACCGGACGCGCACTGGTTCACGGCACCAACAATGTCGGCCGAGCAAAAGCGCTGTATGCAAGACTGATCGGCTAGATCGCGAGATAAACGACCGCGAGTACGGCAAACATCAGGAGCGAAAGGACTGTGAGCGGTACGGTGACTCGGCGCGTTCGATGGTCTGACGTTAGAAAGCCGATGATCGAAAGCGGAGTGAGTACAACAATGACGATGATCGCTTTGCCCGCGAGAGCCAGCCAACCGCCGACGTTCACAAAAAGCGACAATGCGACGACCAGGACGGCGATTGATGGAACAACCGCACTAAGAAAGATGCTCAGTTCACGCTTCGCATTGACAGCAGTTTCGTTGACCCAGTCTTCCGGGATGTTGCAACACGACTTCGACATGGCGACCCTCGCGCACAGGTCTGGCAAACATTCGTTGCAAAGAAAAAAAGTCCAGACACTAACCGGCTCGTGTCAGCTCAAATCGGATGGTTCGACGCCAGCCCACTCAAGGGCCTGTTGCCTGTCAGTGAAAGTGCGCCAATAGACGACCTTGCCATTGCGGAAGGTGAAGACGTCGGTGACGTCCCCATCGCGCCACTCCGCTTCATTCTTCAGCTTAACGTGGACGTGAGCGAACACGACAACTCGGTCACCTGAGACAAGAAGTCGCTGCGGCTCACAGGTTCCTTCAGCCCAAGACTCGCGAGCCTTTACAAAGTGGGCTTTCACGGCGTCCAGACCCCGGTAAGTACCCGCACCGGGAAAGTCGGCTGGCTCAACCCGCTCGATAGACGCGTCAAACGAGCTGATCACTCCGTCTATGTCGTTCCGGTTGAGAGCGGCGTAGGCTTCACGCAGTCTCTCAATCTCGGTCGCGAGCGGTTGCGTCAGTTCATCCATGGTCTGCTCTCGCTTCTATATCCCTGCTGCTATCGCGATTCACCCGGCCTTGGTCTCTGCCTTGTTGCCGTTGGCGAACTGTAGCTGATACAGCTTGGCGTAGCGCCCGCCTTGTTGTAGCAACTGGGTGTGCGTTCCTTGCTCAATCACCTCGCCCTTGTGTAGCACGAGTATGTTGTCGCTGTCGGTGATCGTGCTCAGGCGGTGCGCGACGACTACGGCCGTGCGCCCTTCCATCAGGTGCTTCAACGCGTCCTGAATCAGCGCTTCGGTTTCGCTGTCGATGTTGCTGGTGGCTTCGTCCAGCACCAGAATCTTCGGGTCAAATGCCAACGCCCGCGCGAATGCCAGTAACTGGCGCTGCCCTGCACTGAACGTCGCACCGCGCTCGGCCACGATGGCGTCGTAGCCGTCACGCAGCCCCATGATGAAGTCGTGCGCGTGCACCACCTTCGCGGCCTGCTCAACCTGCTCACGCGTAATCTCAGTGTGCCCGAGCCGCACATTGTCCAGCACCGTGCCCGCAAACAGGAAGACATCCTGAAGCACGAGGCTGAACGCTTCCCGCAGGTGCGCCTTGTTCATCTCGCGAATGTCCACGCCGTCAATCAGGATACTGCCCTTCTGGATGTCATAGAAGCGCATCAGCAGGCTGATGATCGTCGTCTTGCCGCTGCCTGTTGCACCTACCAGCGCCATTGAGCCACCGGCCGGTACCTTGAAACTCACGCCCTTCAACACCCATTCAGGTTCGCCTTCGTCAATCGAACCGTAAGTGAACCAGACATCGCGGAATTCGATTTCGCCGGTGATTGTCGGTGACTTTCCTTCAGCCGGGTCTTCAACTTCGTTCTTTGTGTCGATGACACGAAACAGTCGCTCAGCGCTGGCCATGGCATTCTGCAGCACGTTGTACTTTTCGCTCATTTCCCGAATCGGCCTGAACATCATCGGCGTGTACAGGAAGAACGCGAAGAACGTCCCGTAGTCCAGCGTCTTGGTGACCAGAATGCTGCGCGTCCCCCACCAGACCACAAGCATCACGCAGATCGTCCCGGCGATTTCGACGATCGGGAAGAACAGACTGAAGTTGAAGACCGTGCGGTACGTTGACTCACGGTAGTCAGCGCTGCGCTCATCGAACTTCGACGCCATCTGCTTCTCGGTGCCGAAGATTCGCGTAATGCGCCAGCCCTGAATCGTCTCATTCAGGAAGCTGTTCACCACGGCCAACTTGACCCGCATCTCACGAAATGCCCCGCGCGCACGTCCGCGAAACAGCCACGTCAGAAATGCCATGACCGGAATCGCACCCATCACGAACAGGCCCAATTGCCAGTCCAATGCCATCATCAGCGCCAATGCGCCGATAACAATCA
>JAGQRE010000167.1 GCA_020425695.1 Planctomycetota bacterium | reverse complement strand
GACGTCGTTGAACTTGTCCTCGTGGATCGCACCCGGCGGCCTGAAGAACTTGCGCCCGTGCATGTCTTCAAAGTCGCGCGGGATGGCCGAGTGCTTCGTCTGGCCACCCTCGTACAACTTCTTGAACAGGTTCGAATCCCAGTTCTGCACCAAGCGCGAGCCGGGCACTAGCCGCGTAGCATAGCGCGCGGCCTCACCGGCAAAGCGGCGCATGGCCTGCCGCTTCTCAGGATTCTCGGGTTTGTTGTCGTCACCCATGCCTGAAAGATACCTTGCCGGGCATGATTCGTGCAGTGCGCGCTACTTGTCGTGTTTGCGGTCTCCGGTAATCGGCCCTTTCGGCTCAGGCTGTTCAGGAAACGGGCTACTGCGCTTCAGAAAAAGCACCGCCAGGCATGTGTCGAGCAAGTTTGGGCCACTATAGCTCGGGGCATCCCCCACCTCGAACCAGGCACCGTCTTCTGCCTGCCATCGCAACAGCAGGTCGGCCCCGCTGCGGTACCAGTCTTCGTTGCCTTGCAGGACACGCACGCCAGCGATCATGCCCATACGTTCGGTTCCATACAGTCCGTAGGTCTCGTTGCGTCCGTTCCCATTGACTGCATCCTGGAAGCCGCCGAACCGATAGCCGTCGATCAGGTGGTCAGACAGCCACGCAAGAGAGCCAACCAGTCGCTCACGTGCGGCCGCTTCAAGTTTGTCCTTCAACGCGTCCTGCTGGCGAAGCAGCATCATTGTGATTTGCAAGCCGGCAGCCCCCGCAGTCGTCATGTTCAGCGTCGGTCGCCCAATATCATCGACCTTCTCGGTCGAGTTGCCCATGGTGACTGTGGTGCCCTTGTTGAAGTAGGGCCATCCGCCCGGCCTGACCCTCTCGATGGCCATCGTGGCACGCTCTTTCACGCGCGGCGCGGCTTCGGTATCGCGAGTCGGCATCTCATTCGGGAACTCGGGCATGCTTTCGTCTACCTGATACTGATCGACCCATCGCTCCAACTCGGTCCTAAGCATTTTCGTGTCTGGCTGGATACCCAACATTGCAGCGCACCATGTACCCAGTACGCCGTACTGGCTGTTTGAGTTGTCGGCGTAAGTGTTCTGGCCCTTTTTGTATTCATCCATGCCATCATCGCCGCCGTACTTGCTATCACGCTTGCGCTTCGCCTCTTTGACCGGCGCCCAGTAGCACCAGCCCAAGGATCCGCCATTCCAAGCCTTTTCCATCATGCGTGCGCAGGTTTCGATCATCCCACCGTGAACGGGCAGAATCAGCTTTTCCAGTTTCTTTTGAGCGATTCGATATGACGCCTTGTTGTTGGCATCCAACATGCCGGCTTCGGTCTGTTCAGGCAGGTAGTACCGCTGAAAAAACTGCAGTACTAGAGAGCACGAGTAGGTTCCCCAGTAATTGCCGGTCAAGCTAGTCAACTCAAGAATCGCAAGCCCCTTCTTTACAGGCTCACTGTCGCGGGCATAGCCGCCGTGCAGAAGGGTCAGCAAGCACAGCGCCTGGTTCGCAAGATTCACCCCCTGCGCCGGGTCGATGGTCGGATCCTGACCGAAGAACCCGTCTTTCGACTGGTGGGCCACGATGTACTCACATCCCTTTTTGATCGCATCCGGTATGCCTTTTTTCAGCTCAGCCGTTCGGGCATTGAATTCACCGGCTGCCAGAGTCGTAGCAGCACGCATCAACACTTCAATGCGGGCAGGCGAGAGACCTTCCAAGACAGGTTTGAACTCCTTGCCGGGCAGAAAGCCGCCATTGAAACCGATGAACGCGAGAGCTGTCTCTGCCAACCGAAGTTTGTTCCGTGAGCCCGGCCAGACCGTGGCACGAAGTCCCTCTACGAAGTTGGGTCGATACAGCCCAAGCTGACTTCCGAGCATCCCGTTTTCAGGGACAGCTCCCTCATTGGTTCGCACATACCCGATGCGTCCGAAGCCGCCACTGTCAAGATCGTCTTGCTTCCAGCCGCCAGCCAAGAGTCGCTCACGAGAAACGAGTTGCAGCATGCAACTCCAGGCCGGCGGTACGGCCGTTTCGCCTCGATCGTACCACGCCTTCAAGAGCTCAATGATGCCCTCATGTCCTGACTCAAGCTCGTTCGCAGGATAACCCTGCTGTGTCTCAAGCAGCTCCAGCCCTGCCATTTTGACGAGGGGGCGCACGAGGTAAGCGCTGGTAAAGAACTCCATTTCGAACATGCTTGCAATGTTTTTGACATCCGCCTGCGCCGCCTTTACTTGCGCATCGCTAGGTACCAGCAGCGTTCGCTGACGATTCTCAATGGCGATGCGCGAGATCAGAACGCGCCAGAAGAAGTCCTCAACCTCATAGACGTCGTAGCTATCTGCGGCCGGTTCCGGAATTACCTTGGCGGTCGAAAGCACTTCGCGCAGGCGTTTCTCTACATCCTTTTCGTCGCATAGGTCTTCGCGTGAAATCAGGAGATGCACGACTAGCGCATCGATGCCGTGCCACGGCAGCAGTTCCCCGAAGCTGCCAACAGGTGACTCGAAGTAGCGGGCAACCACGGACTTCATAGTTTCATCGACAGGGTAGCCGCACTTGAGCAACGACAGCAGGCGCAGAAGCTCGGTGTCGCTGAGAGGACCGTCAGCACTCGCACCCCAAGGACCGAGATGAAAGTCCATGGATTGGCGCGGAAACAACTGCCATGTCCAGTCCGGGCGAAGCATGAACCGAAGCCCGTGAATCGTGGCGAGTTGACGCTCGTCGAGGTCTTTGAGTGTTTGCTTCGCCGTGTTGTATTCGTCTTGGGTTGGTTTGTCGCCAACCTCAAGTTCCTCCCAGCCTTCTACAACGCCTGCATCATCCGCTTCTTGGGCGACAAGGCCGGCCCGCGCGAACAGTAGCGAAAGCAAGATAGCAGCAACAAATGGGAGCGAACGTTTCATGAGGTCTCCTTGGGAAGAGCCCCCACGTTAATCGACTAGTGCGTACTTGCAATTCGGAACGGCCTGGCAAGCCGATGAGCTATTGCGTTTCCGCGAAGACGGGGTGAGCGCTGGCGGAATAGAAAACACAGCCTAGCAGCAGATCTACACCAGCTCGTCGCCGACGCCTGGTCAGATCCATTCGGGTTCGGCGTTGGATGTGATGAAGCCGCGCTCACGACCCAGCTTCAACAGCAGTCTTGCTGATTCCATGCCGCGGTCGCCGATGTCGATCGTGTAGTCGTTGACGTACATGCCGACGAACTTGTCAGCCCGCCCGCGATCAAGACCGCGCCCGTATGTCAGGGCGTAGTCCAGCGCTTCTTCGCGATGCTCAAGGGCGTACTTGATACTGGCGCTGAAGCACTTGCTGAATTGGGCAATCACTTCTTCGCCAAGGTCACGGCGCGCGACGTTGCAACCTAGCGGCAGCGGCAGCTCGTACTTGGTGTACCACCACTCTCCCAAGTCCACGACCTTGAACAGCTTCAGGTCGTTGTAGGTCACCTGGCCTTCGTGAATGATCACGCCGGCGTCCACACTGCCGTCGAGTACGGCATCCTGCACTTTGTTGAAGTCGAGATTCACCAACTCAACGTTGTCGTTATAGAGGCGCATGGCAAGCGTAGCGCTGGTCAACGGCCCGGGCACGGCGACCTTCTTGCCCTTCAGTTCCGCAGGATTGATTGGTTCTTTGCTGACAACAACGGGCCCATAACGATCGCCCATGCTGGCGCCCGCGCGAGTGATGACGTACTTGTCCGCGATATATGGATAGGCGTGAAAACTGACAGCCGTGACCTCAAGCTCGTTGCGTTTCGCACGCTGGTTCAGCGTTTCGATATCACATAACTCGTGATTGATCGTCAGCCAGCCGGTGTCGATCTTGTGGTTCGCGAGGGCGTGGAACATGAACGCATCGTCGGCGTCCGGCGAGTGGGCAACGGTGATGCTTTTGGGATCGGGCATGATTACCTGCGTGGTTGGTCAAGGGCCGGAGTCTAGCCCCCAGCGCAGGCATGGCAACGGTGGGTTAGCGCGCGGCCTTCTGTTCATCCGTTGCGTCGGAAAGCCTTACGAGTTTCAGCTTCAGCTTCTCCCAGATCTTCGTGTCGATGAACAGCTTCACAACTTGCGGGTCGAGGTCGCCGTCATCGGCCATGGCCTGCAAGATGTGAATCGCACGCTCAAGCGGAATCGCAGGCTTGTAGGGCCTGTCGCTGGCCGTCAGGCTGTCGAACACGTCGGCTACGGCCATCAGACGCGAGCCCAGCGGAGTCTTCTCGGCCAGCACGCCGTTCGGGTAGCCGCCGCCACGCATCTTCTCGTGGTGCTGCCCTGCGATTTCCGGCACACGGGCCAGATCGTCGGTCCAAGGAATGCGTTTGAGAAACTTCCAGCTGTCGGCAACGTGGTTCTCGATCTCTTTGCGCTCGCCGGGATTCAGCGTTCCTCGCTTGGTTTTGAGGCTCTCGAACTCCTCCTTGTTGATCAGCGGTAGCATGGAGTCGCCGACCTTGATCGGGTGCTCGTAGATGTCCTGAAGTCGCTTCTCGCCGTCGTCAGTAAGGAAAACCGGCTTGATGTGGGTACGCAGGAACTCAACGTCGTCATCGAGCTTCGCCAGCTTCTCGTCCAACTCATTGCGGATTGCAGTCAGGTATTCGTCAGACGCGTTGCCTTCGGCGTGCAGTTGCGCCTGCCGTTCAAGCGCCTCGATCTTGAGGTCGCGCCTAGCTATCTCGGCCCGGAAGCCAATCGCTTGTGCCTGCGCCGGGTACAGCTTCTCGGCCTTGGTCAGCACGTGCTCGCGCACGCCGATTTTACCGAAGTCATGCAAGAGCGACGCGTAATGCAACTCCACCATCTCGGCATCGCTGAACATGATTTCGGCGTAGGGCCCGTCTTTGGCTTTGTTGACCTCGTCAGCAAGCGACATCGTGATGCGGTCGACGCGCCCGGAGTGACCTGCAGTGGCGGGGTCGCGTTGTTCGACGGCCTGCACACAGGCGATCACGAAACGCTCAAACAGGTTCGTGATTGCATCCATCAGGCGTACGTTCTCAATCGCAACGCCGGCCTGGCTGCCGAGGCTGGTCGCGAGTTCAATGTCTTCGTCGCTGAATGGAATGATTTCGCTTTTGGGATCACCTGCTAGATCCAGCTTGTTGAGCGGGTTCTGCTTCTTGTTGATCAGCTGCACTACGCCGACAACTTCATCGCTGGTGTTCTTCAGCGGCAGCGTAAGCATGCTACATGTGCGATAGCCGTACTTCTCGTCGATGAACTTGTTGAACTTGAAGGGCGCTGGCTTGGGGATCTTGTAGACATCGTCGAGTGCGACAATTTCACCGGTGATTGCAGCATAGCCGGCAATGCTTTCCAGATTGGCGGGAAACACAATTTCCTCGAACGGGATGTCGCAACTGTCGTTCTGGGCAGCGGCGAAGCGCAGGCTGAAAGCCTGTGTCGTAAGGTTGGCGCGCTTTACCGCCACAGCGCGGGTGCGGCGCTCTGCGCGCCCGAGTACTTTGCGCCCACTGAAACCGACACCGCCTTTGCCACTTTCGATGATGTAGATGCTGCCCGCGTCTGCATCCATGATGTTGCGCGCTTCCGTCAGTACGACTTCAAGCAGGTCGTGCAGTACCCGGATATCGCTGAGCGCAGTTCCAATGCGGTTGAGGCGTGCCAGTTTGTCGCGAGACGTTGAACTGGACCCTTCGCTGAAAGCTCTTGAGCGCAGCCATGCAAGCTCGCGAGCGCGCGGAATAAACCGATCAATGCCGGCCTGCCGCAGCGGTAAGGCAAAGTGATCGTCGTACATCGGGTTGTCGGAAACGGTCTCTCCGAATGACCCGAGCACTGTGGATGGTGAGCGATCTTCCACGAACTCCTTGTTCAGACGCTCTGACGATGTGTCCACCAGCAATACCGCGCCGTTCCGGAGGCTGAAGCGCCCGGTCTGGTCTGGGGCCGAGACCTCAATGATCTGGTCACGCTCAGCGCTGAAACTGGGCGAGTTGGTTAACGCGGCGATCAACGCCGCACGGCGCAAGTCGTCCTGACTATAAACAATGAAGGTGATCGGCTGCCGACTGGCCGTGATCCGCAGGCGTTTGGATAGTCTTGATGTCGCGGACTGCATCGCGTCCTCCGTCGATGCGACGAGTATAGCAACAAGACGCTATCAGGTGCGGGAAACCGTCGTTCGCTTGCTCCAGTCAAATTTCAGGCGCAGCGTATCGAAGTATGTGCGCGTCGGGTGCGCGACCAATGTCAGCGGCGTGGACGCTTCGCGTATCTCAACGCTGTCGCCGCCCTGCAACTCGGTCGTCCCCTCGCCGTCCATGGTAAGTGAAAGACTATCGTCGCCCTCGACTTTGAGGTTCAGTACACCCGCGGCCGGGACAACCAGCGGACGAAGACTGAGCGTGTGCGGGCAAAGCGGCGTCAGGATGACGGCTTCAAGTTCCGGGTGCAGCAGTGCGCCACCGGCCGCGAGGTTGTAGGCCGTCGAGCCCAGCGGTGTGCTGAGGATCATGCCGTCGCCGAAGTAGTCAGCCAGCAGGGCGTCATCGTAGTACGTGAAGACGTGCGACATACGCTTGTCCGGGGCACGTTGCAACACGACGTCGTTCACGACCACACGCTCGACAACTTCATCGCCACGCGTAACTTTCACTTTCAGGAGCAGCGACTGGCGGGTGGGTAGCTTGCCATCGACGGCCTGTTGAAGGTTTACAAGCAATTCCGGCAGCTCATATTCGGCGAGGAAGCCGAACTTGCCGAAGTTCACGCCCAGCAAAGGCACCTGCC
>JAGQRE010000166.1 GCA_020425695.1 Planctomycetota bacterium | reverse complement strand
CGCTATTCACGCTCTGGTCGGACGGGGACAAGTCGGTTGGAAGCGAACGATTCAAGGCAGTGGCGTGAGATACGACTTCTGGTCGGCCGACGCCGGCGTCGTAGTTCTCGGCGGGTTCCGGCGAACAGCGGGCCAGCGGGAGGGATACCGCTCATCCAGCGCATAATCGGGTTTGCCATGCACTAGGTCGTATGGGAGAGCCGATTCCGAACCGCTTCCGTGGGGTCGGCTTCTGACTCAATCAACTCCACGAACTCGTCGAAGCCCTTCAGTCTCTTCTCGACCTTGCGCGAGATCTCGTCGACGAGCAGAGCAATCATGGCATCTGTGAGGTCTTGCCGTTCGAAGAAGACTGTCCTGTCGGGGCTTCGTTCCAATACCATTTCACCACTGTCGTACAGCTCATACAGCTCCTGAACAGCTAGTGCGATATCCTTGTCCTGCTTCTTGATTGCGGGAGCGAGCAGGTTCGTCTTGGTGTGTTTGAGCAGGTCTTCAAGGAACTTCTTTGCTTCCTCGCTCTTCGCCTTGAAGCACTTAAGCCGATTTGGCCCGCGTGCCAGCACCTTGAGCGCGCCAGTCCTCTGAAATGCGTAAAACAGAGCGTGCTGATCTTCTTGCCCTTGGAACTGCGTCCATGGGCTTATCGATTTGACACCAGGGCGACCACTTCCGAAGAGGTCGTTCCATGTCTGCTGGATCTGTTCTGCTGATCGCGTACCGGCCCGGATCATGTCCCTCCGAACCTTGGTGTTAACCTTGGTGTGAAGAAGCGCGCCAAATGCGGGCTTGCCGTCGCGCCCTGCCCGCCCGACTTCCTGGTAGTACTGCTCCAACGAACCAGGTAGCAGGAAGTGTACAACGCCGCGAATGTCCGGGATGTCAATTCCCATGCCAAAGGCGCCAGTGGCAAACACAACCTCAACCGTGCCGTCAGCAAAGTCGCCAAGTGTCGCGTCTTTGTCCTTCGTTGGCAGGTCCGCGTCGAAAGGACGACACCGAAAGCCTTGGGCGCTGTAACGCTCCGCTAACGCCCGGGTGCCTCTTTCCTTGTTGTGCTTAAGATGCGCATAGACGATCAGCTTTTCCCCTCGATGCTCATCGAGCAGCTTGTCGAGCGCATCAAGCTTGGCCGGCGTGTCTTCATACACATGAAACCCCAGGTCCAGATTCGTCCTGAGGATGTTGTCGCTCCGGATCACATCGCCACTGGTCAGGCGAAAGTCGGACAGGATCTCCCGCTGATCGTACTCATCGAGTGTGGCAGTCAGGCAAAGCAGGCTGGGCCATTCGGTCGGACCGAAAACCCTGTCAAGAAAGCCCGGTAGCGCCTTGTAGGCTGGCCTGAAGTCATCTCCCCATTCGGATATGCAGTGCGCCTCGTCTACCGCGATCAACGTGATGGCGTCTCGGTGTTTTCGGAGCAGGAATTCAATGTAACCATCCGTCTCGGCCCGTTCGGGGGAGATGAACAGGAACGCCGGCCCCTTGTCCCAAGGAAACTTCTTGAGGCTCTTCTGAGCACTCATTGCATCTTCGCCACCCAGGGACAGCACGGTTGCCCCGGCGGCCTCCAGCTTGTCAGCCTGTTGACGCATCAGTGCGATCAGCGGCGATATCACGATGCCGATTCCACGCGACGCAAAAACCGGGAGTTGATAGATCAACGACTTGCCTACTCCGGTGGGCATCAGCACCATGCACGACCCATCGGCCCACACCCTGTTGAGTGCGGCCTCCTGCTTATCACGAAAGCAGTCGACCTCGGGGAACCACTCTTCCAGGGCCGAAGCTGGTGTATTCGGTATCTTCATGGTCAGACGTCAAATCGCTCGTAGTCGCGCATCGTCTTCAGGTCGTCATTGTGCTCGTCGCAAATCAGCTTGAAGAAGCGCTCTACGAACACGAAACGCAGATTCGCGTCAAACTTCACGCCGCCGGCATTGATGTGCGGCTCCAACCACCGGGAGATTCGCAGCGCATAGAGGGAGAATAGCCCGTACGGGTACCAGTAGTTCTGGTCCATGATGAGGCTTCCGCTAGAAGTGGGATCCTCGTCATTGATCATCACAAATTCAGATGAGTCGCTGGGCAACCCAAACGTGTTGTGGCCGGTTAGGAAGAACAGCCCATACAGCCCATAACGACTTCGGGCTGGGAATCGGCCAGCGTCGAGGTGGTGAAGGATAATGCTCTTGATCCCCATCCCGACAACCTTCAGGATTCGCATCGTTTCGTCGTCGTCGAGCGGATCGAGCTCGAATTCTTCTAAGGCATCGTAGCCAGCGTACTCAGCGGGCGGATGTGCCTCGCGCCAGGTCTCCTGAAAATCCATTACGTTGGCAAACACCGTCAGCAAGTCGTTGGGAGAAGAGCGGCGAAAGTGCATTTGCCACTCCTTCAGCTCTGCGCGCTTTTGACGCAAGGTGCGAGCAGTTACAGGCACGTCGTGCATGAGGGTTTGCTTGAATGAGTTGGGATCGTCATGGAACTCGTCCATGGCCTCGGCACTGAACAGTTCGCGGTACTTCTCCGCTTCACTGTTGTAGTCGTCGATGGCCCCGATGAAATGAAACGGCGCCATGCTACCCAACGTTGACTCCCAGTACTTCGGCAGGCGCGACTCGATCTCGGCCCACACCTTCGCGACGTGTTCTGGTTTTCGAATCAGGTCGAACTCGCCCAGTTCACGATTCGTTGAACGGATCATCGTTTCTCCCGACTAATCTCGCGCCAAGGTGCTTTGCGAGGCTGGTCCAAGAGCCTTTTGCCTTGTTGCTGCCGGTTAGGGCGACCATCGGCTCTTTGAGGTCTTCTGTCTTTGTTTTGGTCACGACATGCACGGCATGCCTGCCTCGTGAACACGCTACATAGAATCTGCTGCGCCAATCTCGGGCAACGCTCTTCGCGAAATCGACGTCGACAAGAATGACGACTGCTGCCTCAAGACCTTTGAAGCGTCGCACGCTGTTCAGGGAAACGTGGTTCTTGGTTGGAATCTCCGCAGTTGCCCACTTCGACAGTTTAGTTCTTTGCCAGGGGCTGCCTTCGGATATTGATTCGAGATTAATGACAGCCACTTCTTCCGGAAGCACCCCTTCAACCTTGCACGCCCGTTCAATCAGCGATTCGACAAGCCGTATCGAAGCCGCGTCGTCTTCCACACGGTGTATTACCGGCTTGGCTCCCATGTCACCCAGCGTATCGGATACCCGTAGCGCAGCGGTTCGATATGCCACGCGGGCTATGGCCTTGGTGTTACGGCAGTTCTTGGAAAGGGATAGCCTGCACGGCAGAGCGTTCAACCAGGAAACGCCGGCGTCCTCCTGGATCGCCTGGTGGGGGTCATAGAAGACATAGAACGCCCCCTGTCCGACAGCGTGTTCTAGATACTCCAACCAGTGCTGTTCGTAATCTTGCGCTTCATCTATCAGGATGTGCTGATATGGAAGGCGTTCCTCTTCGCAAGCCTCCAGCAGCAGATCCACGGCTTCATCTAGGCTCACGCCGTCCGGGGCAACGGAGAGCGCCAGTCCGTGAAAGTTCTGAAATTGCACGTTTGGCAGGTTCACAGTGTTGCGTAGGTGTTGACGCAGGCCAGCGTTGTAGCACAAGAACAGCACCTGATCCTTGGGAGACGCAAGGCGTCTTGCCTTCTCCAACGCAAGCATTGTTTTGCCTGTGCCCGCCGGCCCTGTGATAGCCGCCGTCCGCTGGTCATCCAGGAACTCCACAACGCGAGTCTGCTCCCGCGTGAGCCGTACGAGCTGATCTTCCTGCTCCGCCAACGACTGCCTGAACGTTCGAACCAATGAAAACGTCGGTGCAAGTATGCTGACTACGGCTTCGGCTGCGTCGGCAATTGCTGCCTTCTTACCCGGCAAGACCGAACGCCAGTAGTGGAACGCCCGCCCGAGTGCATCAGACGCTGAATCTAGGGCGATGCTGTCCAGTGTCGTTTCGGGGGCACACCTCGGTGGTAGTGGGGTTCCCTTCAGCTCGACGTCCGGAAACCACACAGCGGATCCGACCAGGATTCGATTGGAGCTGGATAGCCGATAGGTGAGTTCTTCCAGGATGCGGTACACAGTGTTACTTGCCTGCTGTTCCGGCCAGATCTCGTAGGTCTCGCCAGTCTTGCGGTTGCGTTGCAACCACTGGCCTGACTCACACCGGATGTCGCCACCCTTCACCTCGATCACGAGCACGCCATTCCTAGGATCCACAACGACGAAGTCACCCTCGCCCTGAGGCTTAAAGTCGCCTCCCCGAGCGCGAGACGGGCCGGGATGTGTCCACCGCAATGAGTACAGCACTGTTACGTCTTCCGGCAGGGCTTTGAGTGCGTCGAAAACACGCTCCTCGCCAATAGAGCCGTTGAAACTCGACGGAGATGCCGGAATCATCTTTGCCATAGAACCGACTTGCTTGAACGAGCCAAGGAATTCAGCAACCCGAAACAGAGGCGGGAGGCCCGGCAATCATACGCGTAGGAAGTCAGGGCAGCCACTGTTCACAGGATCGATTGCCTGCGGGCTGCACGAGCGCATCGGCAGCCAGAACTTGGCCAGCGCCAAGAGCTGGGTCGGGCGCAATGCGACGTGTGACCAAGACAGATAGGCAGACCTGAGACATTGGACCGGAAACCTCTCGTCTCTAAAGTGTGAAGCCAGACGACATCTCGTATCTACCGCGGTTGACGGAACTTCTTCAATGGGCTAGCCCGTCGTCTCGATTGGGTTGCAAGGGATTGCCCACGCAGTGTTGGAGGGAAGATGACATCTGCCCAGATTACGCCAGGCATTGAAGTTCATGCCCGAGGGCTGCTTTGGCAGGTGGTCAACGTTACGGATCAGGCAGGATCACGGCATTGCAGGCTGCGTGGCCTGGGCGGCGCGCTGCTTGGCGAGGAAATCGAAATTGTGCTCGGCGTCGAGACCGTTGTACCCATCCGCAAGACCATCGACCCCAGGCGAGCTGGCCGCATTCGCGAATGGCTTCCCTATCACCAGGCATTCCTGCTTGAGCAGGCCCTCGGCCCAGGTGCCCTGCTGGCAGCCCAGCCGGGGCGCCTGCGCATCGAGCCGTACCAGCTTGTGCCAGTGGTGCGCGCACTGGCTCTCAACCGCGTTCGTTTGCTGCTGGCCGACGGCGTGGGCCTCGGCAAGACTATTCAAGCAGGGTTGATCGTCGCCGAGCTGATCGCTCGTCGTCTTGCGCATCGCATACTGGTGGTGTCGCCGGCCGGCCCGCTGCTTGAGCAGTGGCGGGCAGAGTTCCGAGACCGTTTTGGCCTCCGTCTATCGGTCATCGACCGGTCCAAGCTTGACGAAGTCCGACGCGCGGCGGAACTCGGAGCAAATCCGTTCGATCACATTTCCATGGGGCTGGCATCAGTCGACTTCCTGAAACAGGACCGGGTGCTGGCCGAACTGGAACGCACAGCCTACGACGTCATCATCATTGACGAAGCACACCACAGCGTTGAGGCGGGCACAGGCGCGACAAAGGACGATTCCCAGCGTCGGCGCCTCGCGCTGGCGCTCGCCCGTCGCTGCGACTCGCTGCTGCTGTTGACGGCGACGCCCCACGACGGCAACGACAGGTCCTTTGCGTCACTGTGCGAGCTGCTTGATCCTTCGCTCGTCGATGGTCGAGGTACGCTCCGGGAAGGCCGCTACCGTAAGCACCTGGTGCGCCGTCTCAAACGCCACGTGTTGAATCGCAAGACAGGCGAGCCGCTGTTTCCAGACCGCGAAGTGACGCCGCACCCTGTCGTGGTGAACGAACGCGAGAATCCGGCATTTGCCAAGTTGACGCGCTCACTGCTGGCCTTCATCGCGCCTGAGTTCAAGCGCGCCATTCGCGCCAAAGAGTTCGGTGACGTGCTGTCGTTCTTCGCCCTGCTGAAGCGCAGCGTTTCGACCGTGGCGGCCTGCCGCACGACGCTAGAAGCCGTTCGCAAGCGTCTCACCGAAGCGCTCAACGGCGCTGTAGAGGAACAACAGGCCCGCAAGGAACGCATCCGGTCACAGCGCGAGCTGCGTCGCCGGCTCGAACGCTTTGGCGCAACGAGCGCTGAAGAGGAAGCCGAACTTGCTGAACTGGAGCTCGAAGACGTCGTCCAGCGCCTCGCCGATCTCGAACGCGAGTCTCGGCGTGAGGGGCGCTCATCCGCCCAGGTCGAGTCCAAGGTGACCGCGCTCAACGAGCTGGTGAAGCTCGCAGATGGGGCTCTAGATGCAGACCCCAAGCTCAATGCCCTGGTCGAGCAGGTGCAGGAAGTCCGCGCAAAAGAGCCCAGCGCCAACATCCTGATCTACACCGAGTACACGACCAGCCAGGGCGTCGCCGAAGCTGCCCTCAAGAATGCGGGCTTCAACGTGCTGACCCTGAGCGGCGAAGATAAGGACAAGGACCGGCTCGAAAAGACTGACCGCTTCCGCTCAGAAGACGACCTGGTGATGGTCTGCACCGACGCCGCGGCCGAAGGCTTGAACCTCCACCAGCGCTGCCACCACCTCATCCACTTGGAGCTGCCCTTCAACCCCAACCGGCTTGAGCAGCGCAACGGCCGCATCGACCGGTACGGCCAGCAACACACGCCAATGGTTCGGTACCTATACCTGGCAGGCACCTTCGAAGGGAACATCCTGCTACGTCTGATCGCGAAGTACGAGCGTCAGCGCAAGGTTCTCACTTCAATGCCGAACACGCTTGGCGTAACGGCAAGCGACGACCTGACTGCCGGCCGCCTGCTGCAAGGCGTCATCGAGTCCGAGGGCACGCTGTTCAAGTCGACCGATCAGGCCGATTCGTTCGAAACAGCGGATCCCGCAACCGGCGCGGACGAACACACCAAGGAGCTGCTCGCCGAGATTGACCG
>JAGQRE010000165.1 GCA_020425695.1 Planctomycetota bacterium | reverse complement strand
TGGCGTACTCTGTGGCGTCTTCGAGGCTCGCGCGCCCCAGCCCAACGGCCTGCGCGGCAATGCCCACGCGCCCGCCGTCCAATGTATCCAGCGCGATCGTGAAGCCCTTGCCCTCGTCGCCGATGCGATTCGCGGCCGGTATGCGGCAATCCTCAAACAGCACCTCACTGGTGGCGCTGCCGCGGATGCCCATCTTCGATTCCTTCTTGCCGATCACGACGCCCTTGCGATCAGCCTCAACCAGGAAGGCGGTGATGCCGCGGGTCTTGTGCTCATGGCTGGTACGGGCCAAAACAATGAAGACGTCGGCGTAGGGCGCGCTCGTAATCCAGAGCTTGCTGCCGTTCAACACGTATTCGTCGCCGTCCTTCTTGGCTTCGCATGCCAGCGAGCCAGCGTCTGTGCCGCTGCCGGCCTCGGACAGGCAGTACGCGCCAAGCCACTCGCCGCTTGCCATCTTGGGAAGCACGCGGGCCTTTTGCTCGTCGTTGCCCCACTTCGTCAGCAGGCTGCTGAACAGGCTCATGTGAACGCTGAGGGTTACGCCCGTGCTGGCGCACCAGCGATTCACTTCTTCGAGTGCGATGCTGGCGGCCTGGTTGGCCATCTTGCCTTCATAGAAACCGGCGCCGCCGTATTGCTCGGGGATTGTCAGGGCGGTCAAACCCAGCCCGGCCATCGCGGTGAACACGCTGCGGTCGAACTCCTCGCGCTTGTCCATCTCGCGGGCTTTGGTCTTGAGTTCGCTGGCGGCAAACTCACGCGCGGTTTCGCGCAGCATTGTCAGTTCTTCATTGAGTTCGAAATCCACGGTGATCCTCCATCGGCAGTCGGACCGGTTTTATGTTCCCCGGGCCCAAGGCTCAACGCCGCGCATGCCACGATTAACTGCTGCGCCGCGGCTCGCCAATTCCAAGCATTAACGACAACGCGACAATCCCGGCCGTCAAAAGGAAACAGATCAGGTAGGTCACACCCGGCCCGGCATCGGGGCGCAGCAACGAACGCCCGCTCGTGGCCCGCTGCACCAGATAGCGTCGCAACTCCCGTGAGCGCAGCCCGGTTGACCCGTAGGCCGTGCGCAGGTCGGCGGCCAGGGCAATCATCAGTTCTTCGGCCGTCGGGGTTACCGGTTTGGCAAGCAGCACGCCGAGCCTCTCGCCGTGAATCCGGCCCTGGATGACCGTCAAGCGATCCAGCAACGCGCTCTGCTCGCCGCCCTGAAAGTCACTGATGGCTTCATCCAGTCGCGGAAACGGCGCGACTTCGTCGTGCTCAAGCAGTTGGCGCTCAAGACGCAGTGATTCCTCGTTGGTGGGGTCAAGCAGGAACGCGCAGGCCGCGGCATCACGGGCGACGTCAAAGTTTTGCGCCGGCGAGTCCGGCGACACCAGCTCTGCTGTACGCCCCCGCAGCACGGCGGCGTAGTCTTCCTGCTGTGTCCCCTGCTGCTCGCGCAGGAATGTGGCCTCAAACTCGTTGCGTCGCTCAAGCCGAGCTTTGCGATCCGGGGCATCGATAACGCGCTGGAAACCTTGCTCGATCACGCCAGTCTGCACCGGCTCATCCGCGTTCAGCATGGCCGGCACAACAAACAGCAGCCCGACCGCCGTCGCCCGCAGCAGACCAGTTTCGCGACTTCGCGGGCGCTGCATCAGTGAACCCAGCCAGATCAACGCAAAGGCGACCGCAAATCCGGCCAGCATCAGGCTGTACTCGCGACGCGAAATCGCCACGGCGACGACAGCCAGCAGCAGCAACGGGCGCGCGACGCGGAACGTAAGTGTCAGATAGAAGCGCTCAAGCCACGGACGACTACTATGGAAGGCCACTGAAACAACGCGCATCCCGGCCCCCGCACGACGCGCCATGGTCACGCGAATCACCGCCAGCAACGCAGGCATCACCGTAAGCAGCGCGAGGTAAGCATCGCCGGCACCCAGGGCGAGGCTGACAGCAAGTGCACCGGCACAGAAGAACGCAGCGCCATACCCCAATTGCGCGGCGCGGCTTTTCCCGGCATGCGGCAACAGCCTCGATGCACCCAGCATCGCCGCCGCGCCAAGGCAGCAACACAGCGCCACCATGAAACACCAGCCAAGCGTCACCTGGCGTGCCGTTGGGCGCAGGTTTTCGGGCCACGCCTGAAACAAATCGACGCCCAGCGCAGGAATCACATCAAGGATGAGCACACCGGGCGCTGCGTGTTCAGGCGTCGGCACGATGCCCTGACGGTGGCAGATCGCCGACAGCAGCAGCAGCCCAGCCAGCCCGGACAGCACCAGTAGGAACGTTACACCCGCAACAAGAATGCGCGCCTCACGCCCGACGGCGGCACGCTTCGGTAGACCGCGCCCGGCCGCCGTAACAACGCCCGTCTGCGCACCCAGCGCAAGCATGGCAACCGCGGCCGCGTCACCCCAGAAGCCGAATGTCCACAGGGCATCAAGCTTCACCGGCGCGGCAAACGCCGCCAGCGCACCGGCCGCGGGCAACGAGTACCCGACGAGCAAACCGAGCAGCAGCAGCGCGGTAACCGTCGCCAGCAACCAGCCAGCAATCCAGCTAAGTCCGGCAAGTCGGCGGCGGCGCGCAAACAGCAGCAAAATCATGGTCACGAAGCAGATCACTCCGGTCGCCCACCACTCCGCGGGTGTACCGGCCGTGTGCCAGGCCGTGGACGATGTCGTAAGCTCGCGGGCCTGATAGGCCAGCGTGCCTTCGCGAACGCCGAACACGGCTTCCGACAGCAGCCAAGCGCAGGCGCGTACCCCCATCACCACAAGCACGCAGGCAATCGCCAGCCGAATCAGTGTCTGCACGCTTTGCAGTGATTCGCGCCCGCGGGCCCGGTGGTCCAGTCGCCCGGCCGCCAAGGCAAGGCGCGTCAGCGGGCCACCAAACGTCAGCACGAGTGCAGCACAGGCGGGCAAAAACAGGGCACCGTGGGTAAGCAACCCGCGTGTCGCCAGAAACGGCGCACCCATTACCAGCAGGACCATCATTGTGGTCAGCAGGAAGCCGGCACGGCTGTGCCAGCGGGCATGGCTGTACTCACGGGTGATGGGCATGGCGGCGATGATCGGTCATCGCCGCCGATTACGCAATGGAGGCGCGTTACTCGAACTGGGTGCCCTCCCAAGAGTCAGGTAGGGGCTGCTCGCAGGTCTATGGTTCATAGTTGATGGTCAATGGCAACTGCGCGAAGCGGCTTTGACTATCGACGATTGACCATGAACCATCGACCGCAACGACGAACCTTACGTTGAGGGTTACCCAGTTCACTCGATGCGTTTGATGATGTGATAGCCGAACTTAGATTCGCAGATATCGATCTGCCCCACGCCGAGGCTGAGCGCAAGGTCTTTGAACGGCTTCACCAGGCGAGCGTCCGGCGTGGCCTTGTATTCGTTGTGCGCGCCGTCGCCGTCAACGCCGCTGTCTTCGTTGTAATCGGTCTGGAGTTGATTCCAGTCTGCACCCTTCTTGCGCGCCAGTTTCAGGACATCCTGCGCCAGCGACGCGGCCTCGTCTTTCGTACGCTTTGCTTTCTGGGTATCTACGCCGGTGCCGTCCCATGCGATCAGGATGTGCTGAACCACCACGACTTCCGGCACGGACTCCTGCTTTGTCGGCAGCGTTGACTCGTCAAGCCCCGGGAACCAGCCCGCGGGCACGTCGTAGACAATCTGGTGTTCACCGCGCCGGTTGAACTTGCCGTCAACAACGTCCGTGGGCCCATAGACGTCGGTGCCCGCGAAGTCGAGCAACAGACTGATGTCGTTGTTCGTGCCCTTACCGATTGAGTTCGCGTGATTGGTCGAATGGCTGTCGTTGCCCGCGCAGTCCATCAGCACGCCGACGGCAAAATTCAGCCCCTGACCCTGCCCGTTGCCCTGGTACAGGTCGTCGCCCGCGCGGTCGATCAGCCAACCGACGGCCCAGTCATGCGCGCCGCCAAGCCCGACACCGTAAGGGTTGCTGTAGGTGTCGTTGCCCTTGAGGTCCACAAGAATGCCGGTACTTAGGTGAATGCCGCCGCCCTGGCCGTACTGCCCGAGCGTGTAAGTATCGTTGCCGCCGGTATCCACCAGCATGCCGAGACTGTACCAGTAGCTGCTGCCCTGCCCGTAAATGTCGGCCTGATAGACATCGTTGCCGTCGCCTTCATCCAGCAGAAGCGCTACACCACCGCCGGTTTCGCCGTAGCGGTTGCCGATGGCGAAGCCCTGTGAAAGTGACTGGTAGCGGTCGTTCCAGAGGGGCTGGTGCAGGTACTTGCCGCCCGCGTAGTACAGGTCGTTACCCGCGCCGTCCGTTAACACGCCAACGCCCATGACCTGCGCGAACCCCTGCGTATAGCGGCAGCCGCGGTAGACATCGTTGCCCGATTTGTCGGTCAGTTGCCCGTAGCCGAAGCAGCCCGCGCCCTGCGAGCCTGAGTCGGTCGTATAGGTGTCGTCGCCGCCGTCGTCGTAGAGTTCGCCGTAGCCGCAAAGCCCGCAGCCCTGCGCACAGAAGCGCGATTTGTAGACGTCGTCACCGCCGCCAAGGTCGTGCAGGATGCCGACGCCGAGGAAGCCAAAACCCTGCGTGAAGTCGTCGCCCAGATAGCGGTCGTCGCCGGCCAGGTCCAGCACAAAGCTGATGGCCGGTCTGCCCGGATACCCGATTCCCGACGCGACTCGACCGCGATATGTGTCATCACCACCAAGATCAATGATAGCTACGAAATCATCACCCTCGTAGACGTTGGGACCATCGCCCCCAACGACCACACGGCCCCACGGGCCATCAAAGGCACAAATGACTCCGCCAGTGACGCCCTCAACGTCATGTGTTGTGAGGCCGACGAATGAAGTGTCTGAGGAACCTGCCGACCGAATTGCCGCGAGGAGTTGAGTTGAAAGGTCTGACAAGGTCATGCTCAGCCTACAACCTGACACAAAGGCACCGGGTAAATCCACGTTGGCCGCCGTGTCGAACGGTGAAGCGTCCTCAAACTCGCCTTCGGCGTCAGGGATCGTGTCAGGTGCTTCAAACATGCTTGGTGCCCAAACTCCGAGTGCACGACTTTCAACGAGACTGTTTTGATCAACGGTGCGGGCATATGCGTTCAGCGAAGGGAAAATGCGGGCCATCAGCGCTACGAGGGGGTCACTGCTGAAGACTTTTGTGCCGATCTCGTCGGCCACAACCAGATCCTTTGCAGTCCCACCAACCAAGTACTCAGCGAACTGCGCGTAGACTTTTTTCTCCAGTTCACGCACGCCTTCAAGGCCTAGTTCATCAAGCTTCTTCCAGTTGTCGTCGATCTTCCTCTGGATGCCGTCGGGGTACTTTCCGTCTTTCCGCAACTCATCGGGTTGCCATCGCGCGTGGGGCAACCCCAGAAGCTCCCCCGCCTTCATGCTCCGCCATGTCGGCGTTGAGTTCGCGCTGAACGCCTTTGCCGCGTCTTCGGCGGTTCTCGGGACGCTCAGCGGGTCGTTGAGGCTTTGGTCGCAGACCTTCAGGCGATAGGCGTCGTCACGAAGAACCTTGTTGTACTCAAGGTCCTTCGGTGTGAGGTTGATGCAACCCAGCGCGGCCTCGATGTGCTCAAAATCTTCCTGCGTCAGGAAACTGCCGGGCTGAAAGCCCTTCGGCACGGGCTCGGTCGCTTCTTCCGGCGTCGGGTTCTGGGCATCCTGGGCGGTACCGGGACGGCTCGCCAAGAAAATCAGCGCCACAGCCAACAAACTCACTAGCACACGTTTGCCCATGGGTTACAACCTTCCTACAATCCGCACGCCTGATTTTCATAGACGTGGCAATTGGTAGTTACTGGTACTTTGGTTATATCGCTCGCAGGAAGCGTGCGAAAGCGGGTCTGGAAACGGCTATGTTTGATTTCGCCGGCAAGAAAGCATTTATCACGGGCGGCACGCGCGGCATCGGGCTCTCTGTAGCCGTCATGCTGGCGAAAGCAGGCGCTGATGTCGCAGTGAACTATCTGCGGAATCGTTCCGCGGCTGATGAAGCCCGCAACGCGATCATGGACGCCTCAGGCGGCAAAGAGCCGCTGTTGCTGAAGGGCAACGTCGCCAAGGATGACGACATCGAAAAGATGTTCGCTGAAATAGGCGAAAAATGGGGCGGGCTGAACTTCCTTATCAGTAATGCCGCAAGCGGCGTGCTGAAACCCAGTGCCGAGCTTACGCACCACCACTGGCAGTGGACGATGGACATCAACGCCTACGCGTTGCTGCCGCTTTCACGCCACGCAATCCCGCTCATGAAAGGCAACGGGCGCATCGTCGCCGTCAGTAGCCTCGGAAGCATCCGTGCTTTCCAGAACTACGCGGCCGTGGGCGCCAGCAAGGGCGCGCTCGAAAGCCTGGTGCGTCACCTGTGCGTTGAATACGCGAGCCAGGGCATCAACGTGAACGCGGTAAGCGCCAGCGTCGTTGATACCGACGCGCTGAAGCACTTCCCGAACCGCGAAGCGATGATTGAAGAGTCGCTTCAGTGGATGCCGGCCAAGAAACTCGTTGAGCCCGAAGACGTAGCGAACGCGATCATGCTGATGTGCAGCGACTACACCCGCATGGTCCACGGGCACACGTTCATCGTGGACGGCGGGCTCTCGATCATGCTGCCGGGCTAGTCTGAACTTAACCGTTTTGTCATTGCGCGCGGCGGGATGCCTTAGCATCCTGCCGCGCTCTTTAATTTCGTCGCTCGCGAAATGAATTTCACGGAGTACGACATGAAGCGTATCGGACAGACTTTCGCTTTCGCCCTGCTTGCCGGTTTTGTGCTGACCCTCAGTGCATGCGGCACCGACTACAGCACGCCGGAAGCTACACTGACGGCCTACGCCAAGGCCGTTCAGGCCAAAGACGTTGACGCCATGATTGACTGCTACGTCAAAGGCGAGCAGGAGAAGGCCCGCAAGGAATTCGAGAAGAACAAAGAGAAGGAAGACGCCAA
>JAGQRE010000164.1 GCA_020425695.1 Planctomycetota bacterium | reverse complement strand
GTCGCGTGTTCCGCACGTTGGTACTGGATGACACGGCCAATCTTGAATCGCCGAAGCGCTACATGGTGGACATGATCGAGCCCCCTACCGGGCTTGAGCCGCGTGCGCTGGTCGACTTTGAGGCCCGCTATTATCGCAATGTCTTTGAAACCGAGAGCGCAAGTTCAACGGTACGCCCGTTGCTGATCGTGCGTCGTGTAAAGGGGCTGCGCGACGACGCAGAAGGTGGCGAGTGGATTTACGCGCTGCTGGGAGTCGGTGGGATTCTGCTGCTGATGGCAGTGCTGACGTGGTTCATCCTGAGTGAGCGCCGCGAGCGCGCCCGCTTCGAGGCCAGCACGCTTGAGTTGTCCCGGAACCGCGTCCAGAAAAAGGGCGGGCTGAAACTGAAGCCTTTACCAGACGGGAAAGGCAATGCTCCCGACCCGAAGCCGGCCGACACAAAGCCCGAAGCGTCATCTGATTCGAGCGACGAAGGCAAGGAATAGTCAGCCGCCCGCACCGTGTTACATTCACGCGATGAAACCCGCAGATAAACCGGCGACAGAACCAACGCACGTGCCCGTTTCGCTAAACCAGCGCAGCTATGAAGTTGTCATCGGCGAGCGCTTGCTGGAGCAGTTGCGACTGTTTGGTGAATCCCAGAAGCCGACATCAGTCTTGCTGGTAACGGATTCCAACGTCGGCCCGCTGCACGCGGATGCGGTCCAGAACGCAATCGTCGCCAATCACGTCTTAACCGTACCGGCCGGCGAAAACAGCAAGAGCTTGTCACAACTAGGCAGGCTGTACGATGAGGCCTTTGCAACCGGGCACGTTGACAGGCAAATGTTGATCGTCGCACTGGGCGGCGGGATGGTCGGCGATCTCGGCGGCTTCCTGGCTGCGACGCTGATGCGCGGCGTGCGTTTCGTGCACGTACCTACGAGCCTGCTGGCGATGGTCGATTCAAGCGTTGGTGGCAAGACGGCCATCAACCACGCAAGCGGTAAAAACCTGATCGGTGCGTTTCATCAGCCTGCGGCCGTCTTCTGCGATCTGCATTTTCTGACTACGCTGCCGGAGCGCGAGTATGTAAGCGCCTTGGCGGAGGTTGTTAAGACCGCCGTGCTGTCCGGCGAAGAGTTCGTTGCGTATCTGGAATCAAACGTCGAGCAAGTTCTGAGGCGCGATTTGCAGGCCGTAAAACACGTCGTCGAGTCGTGTGTACGCTTCAAGGCCGGTGTCGTTGAAGAAGACGAAACCGAAATGACAGGGCAACGTGCCACCTTGAATTTCGGGCATACGCTCGCGCACGTCGTCGAGTCGCTGTGGCCCGAGCGCTATCTGCATGGCGAGGCCGTTGCAATCGGCATAGGCGCTGCGCTGCGACTGTCGGTCGAGCGTGCGAAATTGAACGAATCTGCTGCGAAACGCGTCATACGGTTGCTCTCAAGTTTCGGTCTGCCAACAGAGGTACCACCCGAGCTGAGCGAAGCTGAAATGTTTCGTGTGATGGCGGGCGACAAGAAGCGCGTCGGGCGTGCGATTCACTTTGTTGTCATGTCGGAGATCGGGCAGGCAGGCAGCCTGCCGTGCAAGCTTGATGACGAATTGGGTGCCACGCTGCTGGGGCGCGGCAATGCATGAACTTGAGGCCAAAGTCGCCTTGGTCGTTGCCCGCAAGTTCACGCCATTGGGCATGACCAATCTGCTGAAGCGTTTTGGAAGTGCCAGCGGCGTAGTAAGCGCCTCAAAGGCTGAAGTCAGCAAAGTACCCAAGGTAAACCGGCAGGGCCCGGACGCACTGGCTGACGTCATCAAGAGCGGTGCGCACCTTCAAGAGATTGAAGACTGCGAAAAGCGCGGGATCAAGCTGCTCCAGCTTGAGGACAAAAACTATCCACAGTTGCTCAAGCGCATCGACGATCCGCCGCCGCTGCTCTACGTGCGCGGCGAAATCAACGAACTGGATGATCTGTCGCTGGCAATCGTTGGAGGGCGAGCCGCAAGCTATTACGGCACTGCGCAGGCTGCCCGGTTTGCGCGCGATTTCGCCACGCGCCGGATTACCGTCGTCAGCGGGCTCGCTCGTGGTATCGACACCGCATCGCATCGGGCAGCGCTTGAGGCTGGCGGACGAACACTGGCAGTCGTGGGCAGCGGGTTGCTGGATATCTATCCGCCGGAGAATAAGCAGTTCGCCGAAGAGATAGCCGAGAGCGGCGCCGCCATCAGCGAGTTTCCGTTGCGAACCCCCGGCGTTGCGCGAAACTTCCCACAACGTAATCGAATCATATCCGGCCTGAGTTTGGGTGTCCTGGTAGTTGAGGCGACGCGAAAGTCGGGCTCGCTGATCACTGCGCGGCTTGCCGCTGAACAGGGGAGAGAAGTCATGGCGCTGCCCGGAAAAGTAGACAGCGACCTTAGTCAGGGGCCGCACGACTTGATCCGTGAGGGTGCGCACCTCGTGGCTGAGCCTGAGCACGTGTATGAGGCACTGGAGATGCTCAAGCTGCTGCCTGAAGAAGACGCTCCGGAAAAGAAGAGCAGTGTTCCGCAGGGCATGTCCCCCACCGAATCTGCCTTGTGGAAAGTGCTGCAACCCAGCGACGGTCTGACGGTAGATGAACTGATGCACAAGACCGGGCTTGGCACAAGCCAGATTGCCAGCGGTCTGCTGACCCTTGAGATGAAGCGTCTGGCCAAGCAACTGCCGGGTAAGCGGTTTGTGCGTCTCGACGTGTAGCTTGTCGGTGATCGCAGGCAGGGTCTGACCGCATCGCGCGTCCGTTGCTATTCTCGCCATGCAGTCCGGATATCAAAGCACTCTCGGGGTTTTCATGGAACCGTTCCTCGAAGCATTGAAACATCGTGTCCTCGTCGGCGATGGCGCCTATGGGACACTTCTTGCCAGCCGCGGGCTCGTCATAGGCGGGGGCGTTGGCCCGATACTGAACGTCGCAAAACCTAACTTCGTTCTGTCGGCGCATCAGGAGTACCTCGATGCAGGCGCAGACGTCATCGAAACCAATACATTCGGCGCGGACCCACTGGCGCTTGCTTCGGCTGAGGCGAAAGCCACCAGCCATGAAGTGTGCCGGGCCGGCGCAGCGCTTGCGCGCCAGGCGGCCAACGGCAAGGCCTATGTGTTGGGCGCAATCGGCCCCCTGTTTCGCTCAAGCGTGAAGCTGACGGACGACGAACGTAGCGACTGTATTGCCCAACAGGTGGCGGGGCTGCTTGAGGGCGGTGTTGACGCAATCCTGCTTGAGACTTTCCCTGACCTGTCAGAGTTGCTGTTCGCCATTCACGCCGTGCGTGAGGCCGCACCGGATACGCCCCTCGTTGCCCAGATGGCGTTTACCCTCGCGGGGACTACCACGACCGGAACGTCACCCGAACGCATGGTGAAGGCGCTTGCGGATCAGCCCGTTGACGTGATCGGCGCAAATTGCGGCGGCGGCGAAAGCGCTGCGATTGAGGTTTGCCGCCGCATCGTCGAGCTGACGGATAAGCCCATCAGCGTCTTCCCCAACCGCGGTCTGGCCGACTTCGATGACCACGGGCGTCCGATCTATATCGAAAGCAGCGACTACTTTGCGCGCAGCGCACGACGCTTGGCAGACCTTGGCGCCAACCTCATTGGTGGCTGCTGCGGCACGACGCCGGAAGACATTCGCCAACTGAAACGCCAGATCAACGCACGCAAACCCAGCATGCGCCAGTTGCGAGTTCCCGCCGAACCGGCTGTTCAGGCGCAGACGCGCGCACCGCTGAAAGTGCAGGCGACACTTGAAGAAGATCTACGTGAGCGCCACATCGTCGTTGCGGAAGTTGACCCGCCACGCGGTATCGACGCCGGGCGTGAATTGGATGGCGCACATCAAATCGTCGACGCCGGCGCTGATGCCGTGACGATTGCTGACAACCCGCTTTCGATCATGCGCATGAGCAACCTAGCCTTTGCCAGCCTGCTGATGCAGCGCATGGAGGCCCGAATTGTGCTGCACGTAGCGTGCCGCGATCGCAGCCTGATCGGCACCCAGTCACATCTGCTGGGCGCCTACGCCATGGGCATCTCGAACATACTGGCCGTCACCGGTGACCCCGTTGCGACGCAGGCCTACAAAGGCAGCAGTGGCGTTTTCGATATGGCGAGCCACAAGCTGATTGAAATGATTTCGCGGTTCAACCAGGGCGAGTTCGCGACGGGCAAAGACGGCGACGCACGCACCAACTTCTTTGTCGGTGGTGCATTCAACTGCGCCTCGCGCCGACTTGAAAATGAGGCCAAGCGCTTCCAGCGCAAAGTGCAGGCGGGCGCGCGCTACATCATGACACAGCCGGTCTTTGACATTGAGACGGCAAGACGGGTCACCGAAGTGACGCGGCCTTTGGGTGTGCCGTTAATTCTCGGGATCATGCCGCTTGTAAGTGAGCGCAACGCCGAGTTCCTGCATCACGAAGTTCCCGGCATCGACGTGCCCGAAAACATTCGCGACCGTATGAAGGGCAAACGCGGCGAAAAGGGCCGGGCTGAGGGTGTTGCGATCAGTCAGGAATTGATGGACGAAATCGCAAGTGAAGTGCAGGGTTTCTACCTGATCACGCCCATGAGCCGCTACGACATGATCGCCCAATTGACCCAGCATGCCCGGGCCATTTCCGCGAATGCGTAGCCCTGAACTGACTCGTCTATGGTCTGGCTTTGGATATCCGCAACGCTGATCGGCGCCTACCTCGTGGGCGGAATTCCGTTCGGACTGATCGCCGGCAAGCTGATCAAAGGCGTCGACATCCGCGAGCACGGCAGCCGAAACATCGGTGCAACCAATGCCGCGCGAGTGATTGGCTGGAAGTGGTTCCCGGTAGTGCTGGCGCTTGACGCCCTGAAAGGTGTCGGGCCGTGTCTGGTTGGGCTTTGGCTGGCTGCGCGGGCCGGTGTGGACCTCGCGCTATGGGCGGCGCTGGGCGCGTTGCTGGGCCACGTGTATTCGATCTATCTTAAGTTCAAAGGCGGAAAAGGCGTCGCGACCGGGCTTGGTGTTGTGCTGGTGCTGACGACCGTGCCTGACCTGCATGTGCCACTCCCCGGGCTTTGCGCTCTAGGCGTTTTCGTGCTGATCCTGCTGGCAACCCGGATGGTGAGCGTCGCCAGTATCGTGGCATCCTTGAGCATTCCGGCTTTCTACTATGCATGGCTTGGTGCGACGACGTTCACCTCACCCTATGATTGGCGGTTCGTGTTTTTGACGGTCGTGAGCTTGTTCGTAGTCGTGAAACACCGAGCGAACATACGGCGAATCATGAACGGTAACGAGCCGCGGATCGGCAAGAAGAAGCCCGAGGCACAGAATGGCTGAAGTACTCATTATTGGCGCAGGAAGCTGGGGCACGGCCGTTGGCGTACTGGCGGCCAGCGCGGGCAACCGCGTGTCGCTGTTCGCCCGACGTCCTGAGTTCGCTGCGCAACTTGGCGAGGATCGTGAAAACAAAACGTTCCTGCCGGGTGTGAAGTTGCCCGATGCACTTGAGCCAACAGCCAGTCTGGATGATCTTGAACGCTACGACTGGTGCTTCTGCGGAGTACCGACCCGCTTCATCCGCGAGCAGTTTGCGCCGCTCGGAGACCGCTACCCGAAGTCACTGCCGCTGGTGAGCCTGAGCAAAGGTATCGAGCAGCAAACGCTACAGTTTCCGTCACAAATCCTGCACGACTGCACGAAAGCGGAGCACTTGCTCACGCTCTCTGGCCCGGGTCATGCAGAGGAAGTGGCTGTCGGCAGGCCAGCGTCGGTTGTCAGCGCCGGTGACGAGTCCCGTGCGCAGGCGCTGGCTGAACTCGTCAGCACACCTACGTTCCGCGTTTACTTCAGCACGGATTTGAAGGGTGTTGAACTGTGCGGGGCCGGCAAGAACGTTGTGGCGATAGCGGCCGGGATTCTTGACGGGCTTGAACTCGGCGACAGTGCAAAGGCTGCGCTGGTAGCTCGTGGTTTGGCTGAGATCACACGGCTTGGCGTTGCAGTCGGCGCCGAAGAGCGCACGTTCAGCGGGCTGGCCGGCATCGGCGATCTGTTCGTAACCTGCGCCAGCCGCCACGGGCGCAATCTGGCGTTCGGGCGTCGTATCGGGAAAGGCGAGAAGCCGGAGGACATCATTGAGTCCATGGAAATGGTCGTTGAGGGCTACAACACGGCGCGCGGTCTGCGCGAGTTGGCGCGGAACGCCGGGGTCGAAATGCCGATCTGTGAAGAAGTTTGCAGTGTAATCTATGATGGTTCGGATGCACGTGAGGCGGTTACTCGGTTGATGACACGGTCGCTGAAGGCAGAGTGATCGCGGGGGAATCATGACAACAAAACACTTGCTTACGGTTGAACTCGCGCCGGCCTACGACGTCGTGCACATCTGTGGCGACAAGACCGGATTGGAGGCGCTAGCGAACGCTTTGCTAGAAGTCGCCAAGAGCGGCGGTGAGAAGCTGCTGGCAACGGAAGCACACGACGGCCACGACCTAAGCCAGGCCAGCCAACTACAGGCCGCCCGGCTGATCCATCGACTCAGCATCCACAACGTAAAGAAGAAGTAGCGCGCAGGCCTAGCCCTTCGCGGCGATGGCTTCCTTGGCGGCGTTGACGATGTCAGCCGTGTGGACGCCGTACTTGCGCCAGAGTACGTCCGGGTCGCCGCTTTCGCCGAAGGTGTCCTGCGTCCCGATGAAACGGATCGGTGTTGGGTGTGTTCGCGCGAGAACTTCTGCGACTGCGCCACCTAGACCGCCCAAGACGTTGTGGTCTTCAGCGGTCACGACGGCCCCGCAAGTTTTCGCGAGTTTGAGTAGCAACTCTTCATCGAGCGGCTTGATGGTGTGGAAGTCAGCTACTGAGGCATTGATGCCTTGCTTCTTCAGTTCATCGGCGGCCTCGACGGCGAACCCCAGTTGAGGTCCACATGCGATAATGGCGACATCGTTGCCTTCGCGCACCAGCT
>JAGQRE010000163.1 GCA_020425695.1 Planctomycetota bacterium | reverse complement strand
TTGGTTTGCAAGATCGCATCGGCCTCGCGCACGGTGCCGCAATCGCGCAGCAGTTGTCGAAACAGTGCCGGGAACGGCAGCCCGTCAAGGTGCTCTCGCCACTGGTGCCCGTATACGAGCATCATGGAAAGCGCGAGCCCGCGTGTGTTGATGCCGGTGATGATGCCGAGGAAGCCCGGCCAGGTAACGCCGGCGTAGGGCTCGCCATCTTCCGGTTCATACACGACGACGATGTTGGCTTCGTGGGCGATGCTCAGGCTGGGAAAGTCCAGATTGCGCCCCATCAGGATCTCGCCCGTTTCAGTGTGGCTGTCGTGGGCGGCGATGGTGCTGCACGCGGCGACTTTGTGGATGTCGAGGAAGCATTGCCCAACCAGTAGCTCGTCGTAACTGAGTTCACTGGTTTCGCTGAAGCCGCGCATTTCCTCTCGCAGCCATTCGGGCAGCTTGGGCTCCATCTCGCGGGCGAGTCTGAGGTCGCCGTTCATGTCCGGTGCGAACACGCGCATGTAGCTGTGGAATGTCTCGAAGGCCTGCAAGCCAACGAGATTGCCGAGTGCACGCCCCATTTCGCGCGGTGTACCGCGCACGTGCACGACCGGGATGCCGTCCTGAAGTTTTAGAGACCCGTGGGGGATGGTCAGTTCACGAAACGGCGTGATCGAGCGCTTGCGATTACGCAGCCAACCCTTAGCCATCTTGACGGGGATGGTCAGTTCTCGGAACGGAAGCTTTTTCGACAGGCGGCTCATGGCAATCTCCATAACAGCGTTATATAAACTATAACGTCGTTATGATTCTTCTGCAATCGATTTCATCATAACTGCATTTCTGCCCACGAAGGACCACGAAGTGGCGCGAAGAACTGGGAAAGGCGACCGTCGGTATCACGCTGTCGTGCGAATGCATAATGAGTTGCGGCTGCAATGGCAGTTGTCTCTCTTCGTGGTTCTTCGTGGTTAGCCCGCAGTTCTTGCTGCGATAGCGCTCGCTTACGCTTCGCGTTCAGACCGGGTACCCTTGGGTGATGCGTGTTGAGATGGAATTTCTTGGCAGTGGTACCAGCAGCGGCATACCGACGATTGGGTGTGACTGCTGGGTTTGTCACTCAAGCAACCCGCGCAACAAGCGCCTGCGCAGTAGCGTGCTGTTTCGTGTGGGCAGCGGAGAAAACGAAACGCGCCTGCTGGTCGATGTCACGCCCGACATCCGCATGCAGGCCTTGCGGGCCGATTTAAGCTCCGTGCATGGCGTGCTGATCACGCACACCCACGCCGACCATTGCCACGGGCTGGACGATTTACGGGGTCTCTACTGGGGCGGCGGGCGTGAGCCGCTTGAACTTTGGGCCTACCCGGAATCGCTGGCCAGCCTGAAGCGTACGTTCGCTTACATCTTCGATGCCGACTACGACTACAAGGGCATCGTGAAACTGAACCCGCACGTCTTCGAGCACGAAGCGTTTGAAGTCGCAGGCGTAACCGTGCAGCCGATCCCGGTGGTGCACGGCAACATGCGCGTGGCCGGCTTTCGCATCGGCGATTGTGCGTACATCACGGATACCAACGACGTGCCGGACAGCAGCATTGAGAAGCTGAAGGGCGTTAAGCTGCTGATTCTGGATGCCCTGAGAAAATCACCTCACCCGACACACATGAGTTTGCCGAAGGCGCTGGCGACGGCCGAGAAGATCGGCGTCGAGCGCGTTTTCTTCACGCACATCAACCACGATCTCGAACACGAAAGCATCAACAAGGAACTGCCCGACTGGGCGAGGCTAGGCCACGACATGCTGAAAGTGGCACTCGAAGAAGACGGCAAGATCACGATCACCGAACCGGACAGCCACGGGCGGCCAATACCGATCGCTTTTTAGGGAGTGACTGGTGGCTAGTGGCTGGTGGTTAGTAAAAGGCAGTTTCCAGCCACTAGTCACCAACCACTACCCACCGGCAAAGCCAATGAAAGCTGATGTTTACTGGGTTATCCCGCAGCGCCTTGCGATTCTGCCGAAACCGTGTGGTGGTGAGTGGCTGGATGATGAGATTGCCAGCTTTGCCGCTCAGGGTCTGGGTATCTTGTTTACGCTGCTTACGCCGGACGAAGAGATTGAGCTTGAGTTGACAGACGAAGTCGTGCTGGCCGAGAAGCATGGGCTCGACTTCATGCGCTATTCGATTCCTGACCGCGGTGTGCCGAAGTCGCCGACGCTGTTTGCTGAAGTTGTTCACGATCTGGCGGATTCGGGGAAGGCGATCGGCGTGCACTGCCGGGCGGGGATCGGACGCTCGGGTGTCGCCTGCGCGGCGATCATGCTGCGACTCGGCCATGAGCTAGACGCAGCCTGGGATGCGATCGGCGAAGCCCGCCGCGTGCCCGTGCCGGACACCGACGCCCAGCGCGAATGGGTAGCCGAACATGCCGAGTTGTTTTAAGGGGTCAGACCCTGTTTTCGGCTAGGCGAAATCAGGGTCTGACCCCCTTGCATGGCTGATCACGCCGCCTGGCGGTAATCGTCGGCGTCGATGGTGGGTAGCTGGATGGCTTCGGCCAAATCTTCTTCCTCGATCAGCAAGGCCGGCAAGCGGATGCTTTCCGCGAAGTCTTCTTCCAGCACGATCAGCAGCCCGTCGAGTTCGATCTCTTCATAGCTGCCCAGACTCATCAGGACGTCATCCAGCCCGTACATCGAGAATGCGCTGCACATCTGGCTTGACGGCTCAAGCAGGCGCAGGTTTACGCCGGTGTCTTTGCACGTTGTCGCGAATTCCAGCAGCACAGCCAGCGCGGAGCCATCCATGAAGCGGATCTGCGAGCAATCCAGCGCGATACAGCGATTGCGCTGGTAGAGCAGGTGGAACAGGTTGCGACGCAAGACGGCGGCGTTGCGCAGGTTCAGGCGCCCGACGATGCGGGCGAACGGGTTGGGCTTGGCGGGCGAGCCGCTGCTCGGTGGTGCGGCCTCAGCCCAGGCCTTCTTAAGTTTTTCAGTGATACGCTTCAGCATGGGGTTTCCTCACCGGCTCATATCGGCCTGGGATGGGGATCCACTGAAGGCGAACTGGCTTTTGCCGATCTGCGAGGGCGAGGAGGCGGGTTTGCGGAATCCCGTTTCGGAGAAGATTAAATTCCCGGGAAATGACCCACAGGTGACATGTGAGGGGGTATAGTTCGCATATTGACAACTCAAGCTTATTGGCTGACCTGAAGTAATGTTGGCTTCCTTTAAGGGGGGGACGCTGACAGTCGGGTCGGTTCGCGCAGGCGGGCAGGATCGGGACTTTCGTTTTTAAGGGGGACGGAAGTTATCTCTGTTCGCCTGCGCCTCGAAATCCCTTACGAGTCGACCTAACGGTCGGCTCGTTTCATTTAAGTCGCACGTTTAACGCGAACCTTTGCACGCCGCATGTTGTCGCGCCGCGCCGGTCTGTTATATTTTCCACTTAGCTTTGTGGAAAAGAAGGAGTCTATGAGGTCAAAACGCCGACCACCCCCCGTAGCCGCCAATAAAGGTACAGACCACCGTATTAATCGCAGGATTCGCATTCCGCGCGTCCAGCTGATTGACCACAACGGTGAGAACCACGGTGAAATCGATACCGATGCTGCTCTTCGAATGGCTGAAGAGGCTGGTCTTGATTTGGTCGAATTGTCGCCCAACGCCCGTCCGCCCGTTTGCAAGATCATGAATTACGGGCAGTACAAATACACACTCAAGAAGCGGCAGAAGGGCAACAAGGCGCACCAGGCAAAGGTCAAGGGCGTGCGTCTGCACCCCAATACTGCTGAGCATGACCTGCAGGTGGCTCTGAAGAAATCACAACAGTTCATGGAAAAGGGCGACAAGGTCCTGATCCAGGTCTGGTTCAAGGGTCGTGAAATGGCCCACACCGAGCGCGGTGAAGAGCTTTTGCGCCGTTTCATCGACGAGCTGAAAGACATCAGCAAAGTCGAATCACCGATTCGTCGTGAAGGCAAACGCATGCACCTGCTGCTGACGCCGCTTACGCCTGAAGAACGCAACGCTCGTAAGAAAGCCATCGAGCGCGAGAAAGAAAAGGCGCTGGCCGAAGCCATGGAGAAAGCCAAGGCCAAGAAGGAAGCCGCAGCAAAGGGCCCTGAGCCCACCAGCGATAAAGACGAAGCGGCTTAGCCCAGAGCGTCGCATTCGAGATCAAATTCCAGGCCCCGGGGGCTTTCCAATTACCCGGGGCTTTGGTATTTACTCCGCCCCTGCTGTGCACCTTGCCGCAGGGCATAAACGGAAGTGACAGAAAACCGACGCTCGAAGGCGGATTGAGACGGCTTGCCAAGGCAACCGCCCGCCCAGACGTCACGGAGACAAGTCATGCCAAAGATGAAGACCCACAAGGGATCTGCCAAGCGCTTCAAGGTCACGAAGAAGGGCAAGATCAAGCACTACAACTCTGGCCGTTCGCACTTGATGAGCGCCAAGAGTGCCAAGCGCCGCCGCAACAAGCGCCACTCACACGTGCTTTCGCCGACCCACGCCCGCAATGTTGCCAAGTTGCTTGGTGTGCGTCGCCGTCCGATCGCTCCGACCGCGCCGCAGCAGCCCAAGGGCGACGCATAACTCAAACACAACTTCGGTGTGAAAGCGCCGAAATCATTCAGGGACAACCGTTTCGGCCACAAGCTGAGCCAAGGCTCACCCGGACGGAAACCCAGGGAGAAGACTGATGCCACATTCCGTATCGCGCACGACCCGTCACCGCCGCCACAAGAAGTTCCGGAAGCTCGCGAAGGGCTACTGGGGTGGGCGCAAGAATTACCGCCAGGCTCGCGTTGCTGTTGAGCGCGCATGGCGCTACGCGTGGTTCCACCGTGCCCTGCGCAAGCGCGACTTCCGCCGTCTCTGGATCACGCGCCTCAGCGCTGCTGCCCGCATTCACGGGCTGACCTACAGCAACCTGATTCACCTGCTGAAGAAGGGCGAGATTGAGTTGAACCGCAAGAGCCTGTCAGAGCTTGCGATTCGCGACCCACAGGCTTTCGCCAAGGTCGTTGAAGCCGCCAAAGCTGCCAAGTAGACAACACAGGTCTTACAGAACCCACCGCTTCTGCGGTGGGTTCTTTTTTGGACCAACGCTTTTCGCCGCCCCCCGTTTGTGTCGGCGGCGACGCCCGCTATCATGCAGCCTTCCCCGGCTGGGCCCCACGATTGTCCGCGCGTGAGCAAGAAGAAGAAAAAGAAGACGCAGGCGTCGAAGCAGTCTTCGGCGAAACAGTCGAACAGGCAATCGACCGATCCGACGACAACTAAAGCCGCGCAGCCCGCGTTCGAGAAATCCCCACCTGTCTCGAAAGCACCCAAAACCGAGCGCCAGTCGGCGGCACTGCCGTCGCCGCGGTGGTTGTTGTGGGTCTTCGCGGGCGCGATCGTGGTATCGGCCTGCGTTGCCTACTGGCCCGGGCTTGGCAACGGGTTCACAAACTGGGACGACAACTGGCTGATCACCGGCAACCGCTTCATCCGAGACCTGAGTTGGCAGAACATCCAAACCATGTTCAATCCAATGGCGCCGCGTGAAGAACTGGGCAACGAGTACCTGCCGCTGCGTGACCTTAGCTATGCCATCAACTACGCCTTTGACGGACTAAACCCGCGGGCCTACCACGCGACGAACCTGTTGCTGCACGTTTTCAACTCGCTGCTTGTCATGTTGTTCGCTGCGCGCCTGACCGGGCGGCGCTGGATTGGCGGTATTGCCGGGCTGTTGTTCGCCGTGCACCCGGTACATGTCGAGGCCGTGAGCTGGCTGTCGTCGCGGAAAGACTTGCTGTCGACCTTCTTCATGCTGCTGTCGGCGAATTTCTATATGTCGGCGCGGCGCTCAAGATCGGGGCTGGCCTCCAGCGAGTCTTTTGTCCAGAAAGTGCGCGAGAGTACGCGCCTTAGCTGGTTCCTGGCGGTGCTGTTCTTTGTGTTCGCATTGTTGTCGAAGATGACGGCCGTGGTGCTGCCCGCGCTCCTGCTGCTGGTTGAGCTGTTTCGTGGGCACGCCTTGCATGCGCTGCCGAGGGCCAAGCGGGCACTCGCGCAGGCACCGTTCTGGGGCGTGGCGCTGCTCTTCACGCTGCTGGCGTCAAAGATCGGCAGCGGGCTGATGCGTGAGCCATACGGTGAGAACAAGTTCCAGTCGTTGCTCACGGCCGCTTCGGCGATCACGCGTGATTTTCAGGTGATGCTGATCGGCTATCCGCTGCATGCCGGCGTGGACATGCCCGTGCAGACCGGGTTCACATTGCCGGTTGTGATCGGGCTGCTGACCGTGGTGCTGCTCTTGGCTGTAGCCGGTATCGCGTGGCGTGAATCGAGAGAAGGCTGGGATTCGCGGAGCAAGCTGGCGTTGGGCGCTTGCGGCTTCAGCGCGATGTGGTTTCTGGTTTCGTTAAGCCCCGTCAGCAATGTGTTCGTCCAGATCGGCACGGTGTTCGCCGAGCGCTATCTGTACATACCCAGTATCGGGCTCTGCATAGCCGCCGGCGCTCTGTTTGTGCTCGGCGTTGAGCGAGCAAGAAAACGCGCGGCTTTGCGCAGCTTGGCAGCGCCTGTCGCGAGTGCGATTGCTATTGGCGTGCTGGCACTGGCGACGTGGGGGACGATGCAGGGCGCACGCGCATGGTACGGCAGCGTCAGTCTCTGGAAGAACACGCTTGCCCATGACCCGGGCAACCACATCGCGCACTTCAACTTGGGGCGAGAGTACGAAGAGCAAGCACTGACTGAAGTCGACGATGAGCACCGAATCGCGCTGCTGAAAGAAGCCTACGGCGAGTATCAGGCAGCGCTTGATAACCCGGCCCGCACGTATCGCTACGACCCCGCGCGCCTGTATGCGGCCATGGCGCTGAACCAGGTACATCGTGAGAACCCCGAGAAGGCGCTTGAACTGCTCGATGAGGCGGCGCAGCACATCGACCAGCCGTGGCGTGACGAACGCGCCAGAAACGATGTTGAGGCGTTGATCGCAAACCCGCGCGGTTTGGCCCTGTCCGCGTTAGGTCGTCACGAAGAGGCCGTTGCGGCGTTTGAAGAGACGTTGGCGAAGTCAGACCGTTATGCCGGCGCACACATCAACCTTGCCAACCAGTTTAC
>JAGQRE010000162.1 GCA_020425695.1 Planctomycetota bacterium | reverse complement strand
GGTTTCGACACGGAAGTTTTCTATACGGGCTTCGGCGGCTTCGACACACACAGCGACCAGGCGGCGCGCCACACCGACCTGCTGACGCAGCTTGATGAAGCGATCGGCGTCTTCCAGCAGGACCTCACGTTGCAGGGTGTCTGGAACGATACGGTGATCGTCGTAATTTCAGAGTTCGGGCGCCGCAACTACGAGAACGGCTCCGACGGCACGGACCACGGCCACGGCGGCAACATGATCGTCGTCGGCGGGCCGGTCAACGGCGGCGTTCACGGTGATACGTTGGGCGATGCCGACCTCAACGCCGAGTACATGCCCTACAGCACCGATTTCCGTGATGTGTACCGCAACCTGATTCAGGACCATCTGGGCAACGCCGCCGCGCCGTTGTTTCCGGAAACACAACCAATCAACTCGACGCTCAACGTGGTCTAAAGGCATTAAGGGGTCAGACCCTGTTTTCGCTGTGCAGGTACGAACGGACATTCGATAGCCGCTAGTGCGAAAACAGGGTCTGACCCCCTCACACCAGTGTTTGAATGTCATGAACCCTAAAGCAATCCGATGAAACAGTATCTGACAATTCTGGTCGCACTGATCGCGCTGTCGGTTCTTGCTGGCTGCAACGGTGAGGATGACGGCGGAGGCGGTAGCGGTGGCGGCGGCAGCACGACAATCCCCGACCCAGGGCCGCGCGACCCGTTACCGAGCAACTGGGTTGATCTCGACTACTACTTCAAGCCGGAGCTGATCAAGACCGGGCTGAACACGCCTTGCAAACTCGATCAAGCGCCGGACGGGCGGCTGTTTGTCAGCCTGCTCAGCGGCACAATCATCACCGTGCTGCCGACGACGCCTTATACGCAGGTAGCATGGGCAACTCTCGGCGTACTGAACGGGAGCGAACAGGGTTTGCTCGGGATCGCCGTTTCGCCGAACTTCACGACCGATCGCTACGTTTACGTGGTGGCTTGTATCAATCCGGGCAGCGGCCCGAGGCAGCAGGTGATTCGGTATGAGGAAGTCGGCGGTGTCGGCACCAACCCGACCGTCATCGTGGACAACCTCCCGACGGCGAATATTCACAACGCCGGTGCGATCAAGTTCCTGAGTGACGGCACGTTCGTCGTCAGTGTTGGCGACGCCGCGAATTCAACCAATTCACAGACCGACGGATCGCTGGCCGGGCGCATCCTGCGTTTTGATGTCAACGGCAACGCGCCGGGCAACAACCCGAAGTCAGCGCCTGACCAGTTTGAGTGGTGCCGTGGTTTGCGTAATACGTTCGGGCTGTGCATCCACCCGACCACGGGCACGATGTTGGGCGTAGACAACGGCCCCAACAGCAACGACGAGTTGAACTATCTGGTCGCGGGCAAGAACTATGAGTGGGAGAACGCAACGGGCATCCCTGGTGCGGAAATCGGCGTTCGCCTGAGAAACTGGCCTTCGGTGATTGTCCCGACCGGCATAACCTATCACAGCGGCAACAACATCCCCTCGGGCTACGCGAACAGCCTTTTCATCTGCAGCTACGACGAGTCGAAGATTCTCCGGTTCGCCATGGATGGCAGCCCACCTGTGAACATCGCAAGCGAGCAGACGTTCGCAGAACTGAACAACACCGGCACCGCCAACAAGCCGCTGGACATCATTGAGGGCAGCGACGGCAGTCTGTATTTCACGACGTTCACAGAAATCTGGCGCGTCTACCGCCGCACCGGCCCATAGCACTTTCCGGCCAACAACGAGTCGCACACGAAGGCACTAAGACACAAAGAAAAGCAGTGCTTCGTGTCTTCGTGGCTTTGTGTGCTCGAAGCCGTTCGTAGCAAGCAGTTCGTGGAAGCAAGTGCCCAGCACGAGCAAGTCTGACTATACTCACGGCATGGATCGAGACCCCGACATCCAGCGCGAGTGGCTGCGCCTGTTTGATCGCTTTGTATTGAGGCTGATTGAACTCAAGCCGGAGTCTGTCCTCGATGTCGGATGCGGACGCGGTGTGCTGGTGAATCAACTCAGCCAGGCCGGCATTCTGGCCACGGGCATAGACCCCAAAGCGCCCGGGCATGACCCACAGATCATCCAGGGCGACGTTGAGCGTTTGCCGTTCGGCGACGATGACTTCGAGTGGGTGACGCTGCGTCATGTGCCGCACCATCTGCCCGACCTGTCGGCGGCGTTGCGTGAATGCGTTCGCGTCACACGCAAGGGTCTCCTGATTGCTGAGCCATGGTTCGACCTGACTGACCCGCTGCAAAAGATCAGCGAACGCTGGGACCGCTGGTGGAAGCGACAGCACGAACGCGCGGGCGACGTACACAAGGCGTGCATCCCCGTCAGCGGAATTGTCGCAGCGCTTCCCGTTGGCGACTTTGATATCGAAGCTGAGCACTACCGGCACGTTGCCCACATCACGCCGGAGGCGATAGAGAAACTGTCCAAACCATTGCTGGACGAGTTGCCACCGGATAACCCGGACCGTGGCGAATACACGCAGATCATGCAGCAGATCAATGAGCGTGGGTTTACCTACAACGGTACGGTGATCGTGAAGGTGACCCGGGGCTAGTGGTGCGCCGCACGAAGGGGTCAGACCCTGTTTTCGCCGTACATGCACGACCGGACACTCAAAAACGACTCGGGCGAAATCAGGGTCTGACCCCCTTGCGTGCCTACTCGAATTCCCATGGGCGTTGACCTGTCAAGATGCTGATGTCGAACTCGCGCCCTGCGCGGTTGATTGTCAGCTTGACTTCCTGCCCCGGTACGTAGGCGTCCTCGGCCGTCAGCACTTCGTGAATGCCGAACACTTCTTTTGCGTCGATCCGGATGATCACGTCGCCAGGCTGTATTCCCGCCACGTTGGCCGGGCCGACGGGTGAGACTGTACCGAACACTGCGCGCAAACGACCGTACCCGCCCTGGTAGATTTCCGTCGCCTGCTTGTAGCTGTCCGCGCCGAACCAGCCGTGTATCGGTCGCTCACCACGCAGGATTGTCTCGGCCTGCCGCTTCAGTAAATAGGCGGGTACGGCGAACGCGACACCTGAATCGGCCGGCGTTTCGCGCGTGGTCGTAATCAGGGCGTTCATGCCCAGTAGCTCGCCGCGGTCGTTGAAGATCCCACCACCGGAGTTGCCGGGGTTGGTTGCCGCGTCGTGCTGGATGCCGTCAAGGTACAGCCGCCCGGTGGCATCGTTCAGGTAAGTCCGATGCACGGCGCTGACGACGCCGTGGCCGACGCTGGGTTCGCCGCCGAATCGCGAAGTGCCGAACGGGTTGCCGAGGTTCCAGACAGGCTCGCCGGGCTTTGGGTCGTCCCCGGCCATGACGGCGGGTTGCATTCGGTCACCGAGAATCGCCTCGGCCTTCAGCAAAGCGAAATCAAAAACGGGATCCGCGCCGACGACTTCAGCCCGCACGGTGTAACCGCCGGAAAGAATCAGCAGCACGCGGTTGGCGTCTTCCACCACATGGTGCGCCGTGATGATGTGCCCCTCGTTGTCGTAGACGATGCCGGCGCCGAAGGCGTCACCGGTGGTGTTCTCGACCACAATGGCAACGACCGACAGGCGTGCCTTGTCGTAGCCGGTGTGGTCCCAGCGGCGTCCTTCCCCCGGCAAGTCCTCAACTGTGCGCTGTGTGCTTGCGCAGCCTGCAATCAGAAACAACAGACAAGTCAGGATGGTTGACCGCAGGACGTTCTGGCCTGCGTGGGTCGGTCGTAAACTCATACCGTGGCCTCCATCGCGTCGGCCAACTCCACGATGAGGTTGTCCAGCAGCAGCAGCCCTTCCGCAGTCGCGCGGACGTGGGTCGGTGTCAGCTCAAGCAGCCCAAGCGCGGTCAGGCGTTTGGCTGTCTCCCCGCAGATGCTGTCAAAGCTCGCCCCGGCGAAGCGCTCAAAGCGGGCTAATTCAACACCTTGCGTCAGGCGCAGTCCCATCAACAACAAGGACTCCGCACGGGCTTGCGGCGACAGCTTCTCCTGCCGGGTTGTCGGCAGACGGCGCTCCTGCAACAGCGCCTTCGTGTACGCTTTGAAGTCCGCGCCGTTCTGGCTGATCTCGCCGTCAATCATGGCATGTGCGCCCGCGCCTATGCCGTGCCAGTCGCCACCGGTCCAGTAAACGACGTTGTGTCGGCATTCCGCGCCGGGGCGCGCGAAGTTGCTTACCTCATAGCGTTGCAGCCCGGCCTCAGAGCAAGTACTCCCCACCAGTTCAAACATTTCGCGTTCAAGCTCTTCGTCGCAGGGTTGTACCTCGCCGCTCTGGAGTTGACGCGTCAATGGTGTGTCGTCCTCGAAAGTCAGGGCGTAGAGGCTCAGATGTTCCGTGTCGTGCGACAACGCTCGTTGCAGGTCGTCGCGCAGGTCGTCAATGGTCTGGTTGGGCAGGGCAAACATCAGGTCCATACTTATGCGTGCAATGCCGGCATCGCGCGCCATCTGCACGGCCCGTGTCGCTGTGCCAGCCTCGTAGGCCCGCCCGAGACCTTGCAGGAACTTCGTCTGGAACGACTGCACGCCGAAGCTGGCGCGATCAACGCCCATGCGCATCAACGCGTCGGCCTTCTCGGGCGTCAGGGTGCCCGGGTTGATCTCGGACGTGAACTCAAGGCACTGGCTAAGGTCAATTCGCTTGCGCAGGATGTCGCCCAGTCGCAGCAACTGCGTGGCCGACAATCGTGTCGGTGTCCCGCCGCCCATGAATATCGTACGGGGGCTGAACGGTTGCCTGAAACGCAAGGCGCACTCGACCTCAAGCGCGTCGAGGTACTGGTCAATTTCTTCCTCGCCTGCGACGCCACTGTAGAAGTCACAGTACTCGCACTTGCGTACGCAGAACGGGATATGGATGTAGAGCGAGGCAGCGTCCATCGCCACAGCATAGATTGCCCTCGGGGCTTCGTCGCGGGCTTGCCGCATCGACATTCGACCCGTACATTCCCGGCATGGAACGATCGCAGGAAAGCTCGCAGCTTTCGCCGCTTCAGCGGGCATTTACCCGCAAGGGTGTGTTCTGGGTGGTGACGCTGGCGGCACTGGTAGCGGATATTGCCAGCAAGGCCTGGGCCGACACCGTGATTCGCCCAACCGCGCCGAAAGTTACGCCGCTCATCGACGGCTTCTTGGGCTGGAAATGGGCCGAGAACCAGGGCGCTGCCTTCAGTATTCTCGATGGCAAGCCGGTTGTGCTGGCGACGATCGGGCTGTGCATTCTGACAGCGCTCTTCATCTATATGTACCGGGCCGATCCCAAAGGGCGCTGGCTTCTGACTGGGCTTGCGTTTGTTGTCTCGGGCGCCGTCGGCAACCTGTATGACCGCCTGCTGCTGGGCCACGTGCGTGACTTCATGTTCTTCATCTTCGATCTGCCGTTTCACGGCACGAAGATCCTAGGCTTCGAGATCCCTCTGAAGTACCCGGTCTTCAATGTCGCCGACATGGCAATCATCGCAGGCGTGCTGATGCTTGTGATTCACTCGTTCCGCACGGACGCGAAGAAGAAGGCCGCCAAGAAGGCGGAAGAAGCAGCTGAGAAGAAAGCGGAAGAAAACGCCAGTAAGGATGCAGCAGCTGAGACGCAGTCCGAGCTAACCAGCAGCCGGCCTGAGCCCGCGACCGAGGCCACCCATGGCGCTTGATCTGAGTGTCAAGCTGGGCCCCCTGGAGCTGTCTTCGCCGCTGATGACCGCCAGCGGCTGCAGCGGCTACGGGAAAGAGCTCAACCGCTATCACGACCTCGCGGTCTATGGCGCGCTGGTCGGCAAGTCGATCAGCCGCAACCCTCGCCTTGGCAACCCGTACCCGCGCACGGCTGAAACCAGCGCCGGGCTGATCAACGCCATCGGGCTCCAGAACGAAGGCTACGAAGCGTTCATCAAGAACACCCTGCCGCCCATGCGCAGCTTCGGCCCGAAGGCTGTGGTCAACGTAGTCGGGCACGATTTCGATGAGTACGTCTGGCTTGTAGAGCGCTTCGACGCCGAAGAAGACATCGCCGCCCTTGAACTGAACCTGAGTTGCCCCAACGTCGCAGGTGGCATGCGCTTCGCCAGCGACCCCGGCGAATGCGAGCGCCTGGTCGCAGCCTGCCGGGCGAAAACGCAGCTTCCGTTGATCGCCAAGCTTTCGCCAAACGTCACGGACATCGCCGAAATCGCCCAAGCCGCTGAGCGCGGTGGTGCGGACATTCTCAGCGCGATCAACACGCTGGTCGGCATGGGTATCGACTGGCGCAAACGCGAGGCCATGGTCGCGAACTACACAGGCGGGCTAAGCGGCCCGGCCGTGAAGCCGGTTGCCTTGCGCTGTGTCTGGCAGGTCGCGAACGCGGTGAAGCTACCGGTGATTGCCATCGGCGGCATCAGCAACGCCGATGACGTGCTGGAATTCATGGTCGCCGGGGCAAGCGCTGTGCAACTCGGTACGATTCTGTTTGTCGAGCCGGACGCCGGGCAGACCATTCATGCGGGCCTGAAAGAACGGCTCATCAACGCAGGCGTCAAGCGCATTAGTGATTTGATCGGGACGCTGAAGCCCAAGGCATAAGTTTGCGTGCCACCCCAATGAAAACGCCCACAGCTTTCGCTGTGGGCGTTTCGTGTTGATACGGAACTAGATTTCTACGCGACGGTTCCGCACAACGGCAAGCATCACCATCAGCGCCAGGAACAGCAGCCCGATGAAGGACATGCTAGTTCCTGCAACACAACCGCCACCGGAACCACTACCGCTTCCACCGCCATTCGAGGCCTGCGCGGCTGCGTCAGTCGTCCCGCTTACATCAAACGTGAAGGGTGTGGTGGTGCTGGTGTCGTCATGGCTGAAGCTGATCGTGGCACTGTGTACGCCCACGGTCGAAGCCAGATACGTGATGGAAAACGTTGCGCTTGTGCCGGCGGCAATGGTCGCACCACTGCCCGAGACACTAAACATGCTTGCATCTGCGCCGATGGCTGCCGGAGCGCCGACGGTAAGGTCTGCGTTGCCGGCGTTGGTGACCGTGATCGTCAACGGTGCTGACGGTGAGCCGACAACCAGCGTACCGAATGCGCGCCCACCGTTGGCGGTACTGCCGTTGGCGACGGTGTTGCCGTTTTCGGTCACCACGATGATTGGCGCCGGCGCGGGCGCCGTGCCAACACCGGAAACCTCGAAGGTAAAGGGTGTGGCCACGCTGCCGTCATCGTGAACGATGCTGACTGTGGCAACTTTGCTTCCGGTCGTGGTCGGGTCGAAGGCGATGGTGAACGTGTCGTCTCCGTTTGGTGTGACCGTCCCGGTCAGTGAGCCGGTGTTCAGCACGAAGTGGCTGGCGCCGTTGCCGGAAAGACTGACGCTGGTGACAGTCAGGTTCGCATTGCCGGCGTTGTGGATCACGACCGTGAGTGCTGCGGTCGGACCGGCGGCGATCAACTGTGAGCCGAAGTT
>JAGQRE010000161.1 GCA_020425695.1 Planctomycetota bacterium | reverse complement strand
GTCGGCGAGTTTGCCGGCGGCCGTCAGGTCACCGGTCGTCAGCTGGAGGCGGGCCAGCACAACCAGCGTGCGTGGCTCGGGCTTCTTATCGGCTTCAAGGGCTTCGAGGCACTTTTCCAGCGCCCGGATACCCAGCTTGTAATCGCCGATCCGGCTGTAAGTCTCTGCCAAACCGCGCGCCGCGAGCTGATTGGTCGGGTCGGCTTTGACGACCTTCTTGAACTCAATCTTGGCCGAGCTGTAGCGCCCGACATCGAGCGCCATCTCTGCGTCCGGCAACCCGCCGTCGAGTTCTTCGTCTTCAACGTCGGTATCAGCAAGCAGCTGAGGTGATGAGCCACGGTATGTATCGGCCGCGTAGGCGACGGGTACAAACGTCGCAAGCAACAGCGCAGCAAGAAGATAGCGCATGAACAACCTCCAATGACATTAACGAGCGCCTTACAGCGCTCCTTCCATATTACGGATGGAAGCCCCAAAGCGTTCACCAAAAGCAGGGGGGTATCAGGGCTTTGTGGACAAGGTGTTGGCAGCCGCTAGAATTCGCGTCCCCGCAAACCAAGCCACGCCGGAGAAACCGCGATGAAGTCGGACCTGGAAATCGCACGCGAAGCCAAGCTGGAAAAAATTGAAGACGTCGCCAAGCGCTACGGCATCGAACGCGATGACCTTGAGCTTTACGGCGACGTGAAGGCCAAGGTCAAGCTCAGCATTCTTGACCGCCTGAAAGACAAGCCAAGCGGCAAGTACATCGACATCACGGCGATCTCCCCCACGCCCCTCGGTGAAGGCAAAACCACCAACACCGTCGGCGTCACCATGGGGCTTACGCACATCGGCAAGAAGGCCGCTTGCTGCATTCGACAGGCTTCGCTTGGCCCGGTCTTTGGTATCAAGGGCGGTGCGGCCGGCGGAGGGTTTGCACAAGTCATCCCACCGGAAGACCTGAACATTCACCTGACCGGCGACATTCACGCCGTGCAGGCCGCGAACAATCTGGCCTGCGCTTTCATTGATAACCACATCAAGTTCGGCAACGCGCTGGGCATCAAGACCGACACCATCGGGTTGCGCCGCGGCATGGACATCAACGACCGCGACCTGCGAAACATCATCACCGGGCTGGGCGGCAGCGCGAACGGTACCCCCCGCGAAACGGGCTTTGACATTGCCGTCGCCAGCGAAGTCATGGCGATTCTGGCGTTGGCGGAAGACATCCACGACATGCGCCGCCGCTTCGGCAAGATGGTCGTCGGCTTCGACAAAGACGGCAAGGGGATCACCTGCGAAGATCTCAAGGTCGCAGGCGCGATGACTGCCATCATGCGCGACGCGATCAAGCCGAACATTTTGCAGTGCATCGGCGGCTCGCTCGCGTTTGTACACGCCGGGCCGTTCGCGAACATCGCCCACGGCAACAGCAGCATCGTGGCCGACCGCGTGGCGCTGAAGGTTGCCGACTATGTCGTGACCGAGTCCGGCTTCGGCGCGGACATGGGCGCCGAGAAGTTCTTCAACATCAAGTGCCGCCACAGCGGGTTGGTACCGGACGCGGTCGGGCTGGTCGCGACAGTACGTGCACTCAAGAACCAGTCGGGCAACTTCAAGGTCAAGCCGGGCAAGCCGCTGCCGGAAGGGCTGGTCAAGGAAGACCTGGCCAGCCTCGAGAAGGGCATGCCCAACCTTACGAAACACGTGCAGAACTGCGTAAGTTTCGGTGTACCGGTCGTGGTGGCAATCAACGTCTTCGGCAACGAAACCGAGAACGAGCTGGAGATGGTCCGCAAGGCCGCCATGGCTGCGGGCGCCTACGACTGCGTGATCAGCGAAGTCTTCGCCAAGGGCGGCGAGGGCGGCGCGGCTTTCGCGGAAGCACTGGTGAAGGCATGCGAGCAGCCGAGCAAGTTCCAGTTCACCTACGACGTCGAGCAGCCGATCAAGAAGAAGGTTGAGGCGATCGCGCAGAACATATACGGCGCGGCCAAGGTCGAATTCAGCGCCGACGCAGCCAAGCGCATCAAACAGTTCGAAGAAGCCGGCTTCGGCAACCTGCCGGTCTGCATGGCCAAAACGCAGTACAGCTTCAGCCACGACGCCAGCCTGCTGGGTGCACCGACCGGCTTCACACTGCCGATCAAGGACGCCAGGCTCAGCGCCGGCGCCGGCTTCGTCTATATGCTATGCGGCGACATGATGACCATGCCCGGGCTCGCCAAGAAACCCGGCGGCGAAGCCATCGACATCGACGAACAAGGCAACATCATCGGCATGTTCTAGGTGATGTGGGCGCCTCGCCCGCACAGACAGAAGGGCGGCCAATCGGCCGCCCTTCTGTGTTTCCGCTCATAAACGCTAGAATCGCGGGATGCCTGACGTTCGCGACGAAGCCCGACTGAACGCCGAGACGGACTACCTGTTCCGGCATGCGTTATTGCGCGACGTCGCGTACCAACTGCTGCCGCCTGCCGAGCGCGCGTTGCTGCATGCTTGGGTCGTGCGCATTCTGAATGGCGATCCCGCAGCGGCGTTGATGGAGATTGCTGACCACGCCACTCTCGCCGGGCAATCAGAGCAACAGGTTATCGCCGCCGACGAATTGGAGCGCATCGAAACCGACACCCTGCAGCGCGCCAGCCAAATCGCACGCGACAAATACGAACACGAGGTTGCCCTGAATTGCCTGGATCGGCTGGCTGCGCATTCTGGCGTGTCAGCGCGGGAGGCACAGCAGGCCCGATTCGACAGTGCACTGATTCGAGCCGAGTCGGGTCGCTTCGAAGACTCGCTGGCTACGTTAGAACTTCTGTATGATGACCCTGTCACCGAAGCCGACCTAGCCGTCGAGGCCTTGCTCTACGCGGCCGGCATGGATCGCAATCGTGGCGAACTCGAGTCGGCAGGTGAATTGGCCAACCGTGCCGAACGATTGATTGAAGATAACCAACTCGAAAACCTCCGCCCCCGCCTCAGCGTCACGCGGGGTCGCAACGCCATGTTGAACAAGCAGCTCGATGAATCGCGCACGCTATTGCAGGCAGGCTTGCACGGTGCGCGCGACCACAACGACCACACGGCCGAAACGCAGGCACTGCGCCTTTTGTCGATTATCCACCGCGACCAGCACGACTTCACCAGCGCAATGAAGTGCCTGGATGAACTCGACATGGTCAACCAACAAGGCACGCAGAGGCGGGGGTCGGAAACTTTCAACGCCCGCGGCAACGTTTACTGGCGGCAGGGCCGGACCGACGACGCCGAACGCGAGTACCTTCGTGCACTTGAGCGCGCACGCGAACGCGGCGACACGGCCGATATCGCAGTCGCCACGGGAAACCTCGGCAACATCGCGAATGACCGCCGCGACTACACGCTCGCCGCCCAGCGCTTCAAAGAAGCAATCGCACTCTGCCGTGAACTGGGTTTGATCGGGCATGTCGGTCTATGGACGCTGTGCCTTGGCAACGTGCACTTGTATGGGGACGACCTGGACAACGCCGAACTCGCCTACCGTGAAGCGGCACGTATGCACGAGCTGGCCGGCGACGTCGCCAGCCGGGCCAGCGCGCTTGCAAACGCCGGACTGGTCATGGCGCGACGCGGACTTGGCGACGAAGCGCTGGACCTGTATCAGCAGGCTGAAGCACTCGCCATGTCGATCGGGAACCTCACCGGCGCGGCCTCCCACGTTGCTCGGCAAGCAGTAATCTACACCGGCCGCAAAGAGTATCCGAAAGTACGGGAACGACTGACGACCGCCCTGGGCCTTTACGCAAAAGCAGGCGCACAGGAGAGCGTCAACGACTTCGTATGGCAGACTGAGTTAGGCGAATGCGAGTTGCAGCTCAACAACCGCAAGGCGGCAACAAAACACGCACGCAACGCACGGGCCATCGCGGGACGTCTAGGGCTACCCGCCCCAACCAGCAGCAAGGGCACCCTGACCACACTCGACAACCTGAAGCAGTTAGAGCACAGACTCGGAATCGCCAGCTAACCAGCCTGTCAGCCGCGTCACCCAGGACTAAAGGGCGTTCGCATTGTCTGTCCTTTGTAGCACGTTATTGAGACCGTCGTTGTAACTTCTATACAGGACTGGGTAACGGAGATCGTGTCGTGACTGGTGACAGCAATCGTGCCGCGGGTGAGGCGGCTTATGCAAAAGTTGACCGGGCGCTGGGTATTCCGCCTGCAAAGCCCGCGTCAGCAAGGTCAGCGACCGGGTGGCGCAGTCTGCCTGTGGTTCGTTGGGTGTTGAACGGCCCGTCGCCGTCGCTCTGGGTTTACTCGCGTCTGCTTCTGCTTCTTGGTGCTGTTTCCATCGTGGCCGGAGTTCTACTGAGCCTACCCGGCGCGCTTTTCGTGATGATTGTGTTCGAGGAAAATGGTGCCGGCGTCGCGATAACCATGCTGATCTCGGCGTTCACCTTCGGCACGCCCGCCGCTGTGTTCCTGAGCGGCTCAGGCGTTCTTTCTTACCTTGCCGCACGCAATGACCGCGAGGCCGGGCAGGTACTCTCCGATGCAGTCACTGAACCCACCCCCATTGAAGAACCAGTGCCAGATCCGCCCGCCACTCCGGCCAAGGGCATCGTTCCGAACATGGACCTGGACGATTACGAAGACCACAAGAACGACAATCCTGCGGACTAGTCCAGGTAGGCTTTCGAGTCACGTGGTACCTGGAATGCAACTTCTCTCGGCACTGACTCCTCAGGCTTTCTGTAACGAATCGTGTAGTCACCCGGCGGCAGGTTTTCTATCTGAAAGTTGTCAGCCTCAATATCGAAGGACCGCGCCGACACTTTGCCATCAAGTGTGCGCGACAGCCTGAACGACCGGATCGTGGCATCCGTCCTGACCACATCCAGCGTCGTGAGCTTTACCCGCGGAACCGGCAAGATGTTGAAGTCAGGCCCGATATCGACGTCGGCACTGTACATCACGAAGCTCGACCCCCAGCCGGGTGGAGACAACTCGAGGTGATAGCGTCCGGGCTGAAGTCTGGTTATCACACCCCCGTTCTTGACTTGCTGTGACCATGAGAAATCGCCCCGGTGCACAGTCTTGCCGTCGGCGTTGGTCAGGGAGACTTCAGGCTGTTCGCCTGGCGCAAACTGGTCGTCTTCCCACTGCAGAATCAGGTAGCCCTGCGCCTGGAACTCAAGCTGCACGGACTGGGGCATACAAGTCGCAAGGTCGGTCTGTACGGAACCATACCGATGGTCTGTCAACATCAGAGTGCCCGGCCTTGACGCGTCAAATTCTCCACTCGGGGGCAGTTGCAACAGATACCTCATACCGCCAACCGGCCAGGGCACGGGTGTGACACCCCGATAACTCTCGCCCGTGATCGTGAACGACGGCATAACCGGCGGCATCCCGTCGGGAGTCTTCACTGTGCAGACGATACACTCGTTCTCCGGCGGTGGCTCAAGATTGAACTCAAGCTCTTGAGCGCCGCCGGCATAGTGCACACGCTCGGCGGCCAACCAACGATCGAACCCTTTCACACCCACAACGTAATCGCCTTCGGGCAAGCCGGCAAAAACTACAGGCTGGTCGCTCGCCAGATGCTCGAGCAACAGTTCAGACGATCTCGCAGCCCCGAGTACCTCAAGCGGGTCGGCGTCCGAGACGTCGGGTACACACCAGACTTCATGCTGCCGAAACCCCAGCTTCACCTGCTGGACAGTTACCTGCAGGCCGCTGCTCGGACTGTAATTGAGGGTGACTTCCTGCGCAGTGTCACCTGCCTCAACAACGACGATCTGCTCATCAATGATGCGCGTCGGGTAGAAGTAAAGCGCGCTGATTGAGTAAGCGCCCGGCGGCAGATCAATCAGCCAGTCACTGCCTGACTGGATCCCTGGCGGCGTCCTGATCACCTGGTCGGAGAGACCTTTAACCCTTAGTTGGGCGGGCGGTGGCTCGTTGCCGTCAGCGCTGATCAATCGAATGTGCACGCGGCGCGTGCTGAAGCCGACGAAGTCTACTACCGCGTCCGGCACGTGCTGGTACAGACCGTCCGACACTTCAAACTGGTACTTTGAGTGCGTCACTCTTACTGAGGTCGCCTGCTTCACCAAGCCTTCGATTCGGTAGTGCCCGCCGGCGTCAGTAACCGCGCTGAAAGCAGGGTCATAGTGATAGACGCGGTTTCTCACGAGCTCAGTGATATCCTGCTCAAGCCCTTGCCAGAGCTCACGATCGCTATCGTCCCATGTGCGGACGAGTTGCTTTTTTGTGCGATCGCGCAGAGCTTCGGCCGTGACCTTCGCGCCCGGAATCGGGTTGCCGTCGCCGTCCATGACCACACCTTCGATTACGCCATCTCCCCTCGGACGAGAAGACGCGGGGATGCTCTGCAAAACCTGAAGCAGTTCGCCGGCCCTGTCGGTGTTGGGATCATCAATTGAGGTTTCCTTCTCAGGTCTCGAGTTTGAAGACGTGCTTTTTTCGGGCTGCTTCCTGGGTGCAACCGGATCGTCGAGAGCACTTCCAGCGTTCTCGGCAACCAGATTCCTGTCGAGAGTACCGGCGCCTGTAGTCTTCACTTGTGGCGACGGAGCAAGCAGGTAACCCACACCGACTCCGGCAAACAGGGCAATGGTTACGGCAAGCAGCCAGTAATTTGTGCGCATGAAAATTTCCTCGACAAAGACCGTGACTACATGAGTCTAACTGACACACACTTTTCAGGTTGGATTCATTCGGGAGTGGGTTCGAGGCATCACGCGCTGCCTTCACAGCACGCCGATAGATGCGAAACTCAGGGCTAATATGACAGCGGAGCACGCATGGAATGGGAACGGGTTTGGCCGGCGCTTGTTGGTGGGTTGATGATTGGCGCGGCGTCAGCGGGGCTGCTTGCGCTCACGGCGAAGACAGCCGGTATAAGCGGCATCCTTGATGGCATTCTGCGTCGCGAAAAAGGCGAGCTTGGCTGGAAGGGCGCGTTCGTGCTGGGGCTGATCGTCGGCGGTATCGGGCTGGTGTTCATGCTGCCTGAAAACGTCGCGACGCAAGCTCTGCGCCCACTGCCGTTGATGGCGCTGGCCGGGCTGTTGGTCGGCTTCGGCACGCGCTTGGGCGGCGGCTGCACCAGCGGACACGGTGTCTGCGGCATTGGTCGCCTCAGCAAACGTTCGATCCTTGGGACGGTCACGTTCATCGCCGTTGGCGCGCTGACAGTTGTCGTCGCTCGCGCGCTTGAAGGGGGTGCGTAATGCGCAAAGCTGTCGTCGCATTCTTCTGTGGTGTTCTGTTCGCACTGGGTTTGGGCGTTGGCGGTATGACCCTGCCTTCGCGTGTCGTCGGCTTTCTGGATTTCTTCGGCCAGTGGGACTACTCACTCATGTTCGTGATGGGCGGCGCGATCGCCGTGTATTTGCCTGTCTGGTACCTGTTCAAGTGCAAGAAGTCCGTGCTGGCGGGCAACCTGCCCTGCGCCGCTCGCAAAGACATAG
>JAGQRE010000160.1 GCA_020425695.1 Planctomycetota bacterium | reverse complement strand
GTCCATTGACGTTGCCTACCACATGGCCCACCGCGGCGGCGAAATCGGGCATTACAAGTATGTTGAGGCGGGTTTCGATCACTACGAAATCCACTGCGACAACCCGTACGCGAACGAGTTTGACCTGGGGATTATCGTTTCGCTGGTGGAGCGATTTCGAGGACGCTTGCAGTTTGATGTGCGTTACAAGCAGGCTGCGGCAAACCCCGACGAGGACAACGCCTGCGTTGTTGAAATCGTCCGTGTGTAGGACCTATCCCGCCCGCGGATGAAAACGCTGCATCACGCTGCGCAGCCGCTTCTGATCCACATGAGTGTAAATCTGTGTTGTGCTGATGCTTACGTGCCCCAGCATCTCCTGGACGCTTCGGATGTCCGCACCATTCTCAAGCATGTGTGTCGCAAAACAATGGCGCAGCGTATGTGGGTGAACGTCTGAGGTACGAAGACCGCCCTGCTGGGCGTAGATCTTCACCAGGTCCCAGACGCGTGTGCGAGACAGCTTGCGTCCTGACTTGCTGACATAAAGGAAATCGGCCGGGCGCTTCAGCAGGATGGGGCGTCCGCGTTCAAGATAGACGCGTACGTTTTCAACCGCACGAGCACCGATTGGAACGATGCGTTCTTTGTTGCCCTTGCCACGAACCGACAGATAGCCCGAGTCGAGGTGCAGGCGGTTGAGGGTAAGCCCACATACTTCGCTGACGCGTGCACCCGTCGCATACAGCGTATGAAGGATCGCACGGTCTCGCAGGATCAGTGGTGTTGTCCCCGTCGGCGCTTCAAGCAGAGCTTCAACCTGGGTGTCCGTGAGGTAGTCCGGTAGCGGCTGTGACAGACGAGGCGGCTGCATATGTTGCGCCGGGTCGTAGTCGGTTCGTTGCTCGACGCTGGTGAAGCGAAAGAACATCCGAATAGCCGAAACACGTCGCGCGATAGAACGGGCCGAGATGCCCTCCCGGCGTTGCTGAGCCAGCGAGTCGGTCAGGTCATCCGGACGAACGCCGGCACAGTCGTAGATGCCCCGCTGGAACAGAAACTCGAGAAGGAGCTCAAGGTCGCGTCGGTATGCGATCAACGAATTCTCGGCCAACCCGCACTCAAGGCGCAGGTAGTCAAGGTAAGCATCAAGTAGCAATCGTAGTTCGCAGGAACCGCCGCCCATTTGTCCTCCCGACAAGTGCCGGGAGACTTCATCGACAGATCGGTGTTTGAACTTTAGGCAGGTCTCTGTGCGACGCCTATTCCTTCTCGCGGATGAAGCGGTCGATGTCTTTGTTTTTGCCGACGAGCATAAGAACGTCGTCGGTTTCAGGCTTGGTGTCAGGGCCGGGGATGCTGATACTCGCGGCGCCTGCGCCAGGTCCTGCGCCGCCGGCGGGCTTGCGGATGGCCACAAGGTTTACGCCGAAATTCTTGCGAAGCTGCAGCTCAATCAGCGTTTTGCCAACGATTCCGCGGGGTGCCTTTACCTGCACGAATGAATGCTCGCTGCCGATATCGACAGCTTCAAGCAGGCTCGGTTTTGCAAGCTTCTGCGAGAGTTTCAGTGCCGCTTGTTCCTCGGGCATGATCACTTCGTCAGCACCCAGGCGGCGCAAGATTGTCTCTTTTACGCGGTCGTTGGCGCGGGCGATTACGCGTGGGTAGTCCAGGTCGCGCGCTGAGAGCATGGCAAGCTGGCATGCCTCGAAGTTGTCACCGATGGCCACAACCACGGTATCGACCTTTCCCAAGCCAAGTGAACGCTGGGTCTCGAGCTCAGTAGCGTCGGCGCTGACGGCAAGTGCGACACGGTCTTTAACGTCGTTGATGACGTTCGGGTCGTTGTCGATGGCGATTACTTCAATGCCTTCCTTGGCCAGGTTTTCAGCCAGGGCCATTCCGAAACGTCCCAATCCGATCACTGCAACTTTAAGCATTCGTCTGCGCTCTATCCGATCATTACGGTTTCGTCGGGGTACTCGAAAGGTTTGCCGCCACGTCGCCCGATTGCGAGCACTAGCGTCAATGGGCCAATGCGCCCGACGAACATACACAAGACTATGATGACCTTGCCGACTCCGGTCAACTCGCCCGTGATGCCCGTGCTCAGACCGACCGTGCAGAAAGCGCTGACGACTTCGAATGTGATCTTCTCGAAGCCGTAGTTGCCTCCAGCTGCCCCGCCGCTTTCTGAGAGCATCAACGCCAGCGTTGCCGCGTTAATGAAGCCCAGCGCCAAGAAAAGCATGACAAGACTTTTGCGGATCAACGCGTCAGGGATACGTCGCTTGAAAGCCTCGGTGGATCGTCCGCGCAGTGTCGCAACGACGGCCAGCACCATCACGACAATCGTTGTCGTTTTCAGCCCGCCGCCCGTGCTGCCGGGGCTGGCGCCGACCACCATCAACAGAATCGTAAAGTACAACGTCGCCGGCTTCAGCGCCGTAATGTCAACGCTGTTGAAGCCGGCTGTACGAGGTGTCATCCCGTGAAAGATCGAGATCGCAAGTTGGTCGCCGATGGTACGCCCGGCAAGTACGCCACCTGCTTCCAGTATCCAGAAGCCCGCGATGCCCACAAACAACAACGCAGCCGTAGCAATAAGAACCAGCTTGGTCTGAAGAGTCAGCCTTGGCAGTCGCTGGTTGCGCACGCGGCGGCGCAGAAAGGATATGCGCCGAGCTGCAGGGTGGGCCCAGAATCGATACGTCACGAGGTCTACGACGACCATGAAGCCGATACCACCGACGACAACCAGCGAGCTGATACTCAGTACGACAGGCCAGTCCCCCTGGAACTGGACCATGCTGTCGCCGTACAAGCTGAACCCGGCATTGCAGAAAGCGCTGATTGAGTGGAACACAGAATAGTACAGCTGTGAACTGGTCGGCAGTAGCTGGCCTGAGGCATCAACCCAGTGGCCGTACATGCCGATTGTTCCGATGGTCTCGGAGACAATGGTGACACCGAGAATCCATGCGATCATGCGCCCTACGCGTCCGACGAAATCGACGTTCAGCATCTCCCCGACCGCTGCGGCATCGCGCACTCCATGACCACGTCCGAACACCAAGCTGAAGAAGGCCGCGAAGGTCATGATTCCCAGCCCGCCAATCTGGATCAGCGTGAGAATCACGAGTTGTCCGAACAGCGTGAACTCCGTGCCGATATCTTTGACTACCAGCCCAGTAACACAGGTGGCCGAAGTCGCCATGAAGAACGCGTCAATCGGCCCCAGCGAGACTCCCGGCTGAGTCGCGCCAGGCAGCAGCAGAAGCAGTGTGCCGAACAGAATGATGCCGACAAAGCTGCCCGCAAAGGCCATCAAAGGGCTGCGCACCACGCGCGTCAGAAAGCTCAACAGGCGCAATACGCGTGCGGCGACAAATGCCAATAGGCCTGCTTCGGTCAAGTAGCCGAAGGCCGCGACGGTGGAACTCTCTTCAAGCAGGCCAGCGCCCCATGGTGAACAGATCGCCAGCACGATGCCCATGAGGACGCCGACTAGGAGCGCCAGCGAGTCAAGTGACGCATGGCGCCAGCCTTCGCGCAACGTGCGTGCAACGATGTAGACACCCAGAGTCTCACCGATGAGTGCGACCAGGCACACCGCATGCAACGCGGCAATCCACGGTGACCAGCTTGCGGGAAACACAGCCCCGTGTAGCAGTGCGAAAGTGACCGCAGCGACCAGCCCGGCTCCACCATTTACCCACAGATATCGGCGTCGAAAATTCTCGACGCGTTCATCGGTGAATATGCGTGAAATGAGCTTGGTGTCGTTCACTGCGCCCCCGGCGCAAAAGCGCCAACCGTCGGGAAGAGTACAGAACTCACCCGGGCCACACAAACGAGGATGCCTTTAGTGGCTCCTCTTCAACGCCTGCGAGGTTAGCTGACGGGCTCGGGCTGAAGAGTAGCCCTACGCTTTCGCGATTAGCCCCGGAGAACTGGGTCCCCCGCTCGCACTGTGCCAAGTGCGACTCGGCGATGCGTTAACGCTATCGCGCCAAGGTTGACGAGTCAACGCCGGCGCTATTGTTCTAGCCGCCAAGCATCTTCTTGCTGATGCGTTTGCCCAGTTCCACGCTGGGCTGGTCATACGGGTTCACGCCGAAGGCGTGGCCGGCGTATGTCGTTGCGATTTCGAGCCCCATCATCAGTTCGCCCAATGTCCGGGCATCCAGTTTGGGAAGCACGAGTGTTGCATTGGGGCGGTGGCGTTCGGTGCAAGCCTGGGCTGTGCCGGCTTGCTGGGCATTAATGACTTCGCCGAGGGTCCTGCCGTGAACGTATCCAGCGCCGAAGCCGTCCCAGTCGAAGTCGCCCAGTCTGATCTCTGGCGAGTGTTTCTCTATGCGCAAGAACAGCATCAGTTTGTCGTTGGGGCCCTCCAGAAACAACTGAAGCTGCGCGTGCTGGTCTGTCGCGCCGACGGCCGGAATTGCCGTTTGCCCGGATACCGTTGGGGTGCCGTCCAGTGCTTCGGACTTGCCAAGCGACTCGTCCCAGAGCTGGACGAACCAGTCGCTTAGGTACTGAAGTCGTGATGTGTAGGGCATGAACACAAGGTTCGACTTGCCACGGCTGCGACAGAGTGCACTGCTCAGCAGCCCGAGATGGGCCGGCCAATCCTGCGTGGGATCGCCGTTTTCACACAGGTCGACTGTCCTGCCAGCGCCTTCCAGCAATGCGGCGATGTCGATGTTCATCAGCGCTGCCGGCAATAGCCCCGCCGCTGTCAGGACGCTGAACCTACCACCCACAGCCCGTGGTACGTCGGCGGTTGCCAGTTCGTGCTTCTCTGCAAAGGCGCGCAGTTTGCCTTGTTCGGGGTCCGTGACCGCGAGTACGTGGTCAGCGAGATCAAGCCCAGCCTTCTGCAGCTCGCTTACGAAGAAACCGAGTGCGAGAACGGTTTCGATGGTGCCGCCCGACTTGCTGACGACGATGAAGAGCGTTTCTTTCAGGTCGATTGCTTCGCGTACGCTGGCAAACAGCGACGGGTCCGTGTTGTCCACGACATGCAGTTCAGGTGACGAACGCTTGTGCGCCACTGACTGGACGAGCGTGCGGACACCCAGTGAGCTCCCACCAATTCCCAGCAGAACAATGTGCCGGAATTTTCCCATCCGTGGTTGGGCGAGACGCAACACACTCTCGAGCATTTCCGAATCAGCCGGCAGGTCCATGTAAGCGTGCATGCCTTGGCTGCGTTCGACTGCGAGTTGCTTGCGGTAAGCGACGATACGTTCGGTGAGACCGGCCAAATCTGAATCGTTCAACCCATGCTCACCGACTCTATCTGCTAGCAGGTTCGTCGAATCGAGCCGTATAGTGTGTTTGTCGGTCACGCAAGACTCCCGCGAGGGCATTGGGTACGAACGTTGTGACGGTCATATTCGAGGATTCGAACTCGAAACAACCAAGATCAGGTTAATAGCGATTCGCCTGTCATCTCCGCAGGCTTGTCCAATCCCATCAACTCAAGAACTGTCGGTGCGACGTCGGCGAGTTTGCCGCCATCACGCAGGTTCCTTGCCGGATGTTTGCCGGTGAGTACGAGCGGCACCTTGTTGTGACTGTGCTGCGTGCTATCGCGACCTTCGATCTGCATCTCCTCAGCATTGCCATGATCGGCCGTAACCAGCACCGCGTAGCCTGTTTCGTTGGCGGCATCGAGCACGACCTTCAATGCGGCATCCACAGCCTGGATGCCTTTGACCGCCGCATCGAAGATGCCCGTGTGCCCTGTCATGTCCGGGTTTGCAAAATTGACCAGAACAAACTCGAAGCGTCCGGTGCGGATCGCCTCGGCCACTTTACGGCTGACTTCCGGTGCACTCATTTCCGGCTGAAGGTCGTAAGTCGCAACTTTGGGGGATTGAACCAGCGAGCGTTCCTCACCCGGGTTGGGTTGTTCCGCCCCGCCATTAAAGAAGTAGGTCACGTGGGCGTACTTCTCGGTTTCGGCGCACCTGAACTGGCGCAGCATCTTGCCGGCCAAGTACTCGCCCAGCGTATTCTTCAACTCCTGCGGCGCGTACATCACATCAGCCGGAATGTCGCTGGCGTAGGGAGTCATGGTTACCAGTTTGGCTTGCGGCTGCTTGCGGCGCTGAAAGCCTTCGAAATTTTCCTTAGTCAGCGCCCAGCAGAACTGGCGTGCGCGGTCGGCTCGGAAGTTAAACCAGACGACAACGTCGCCGTCTTTGATGGTTCCGAGGGGTTCACCGTGCGCGACGATTGCCTTGGGTGTGATGAACTCGTCGGTGATGCCTTCGGCGTAGCTGGATTCGATCGCCTGCAACACGTCCGGGACGATTTCCCCTTCGCCGAGCGTGTAGACGTCCCAGGCCTTCTGTGTGCGCTCCCAGCGTTTATCGCGGTCCATGGCGTAGTAGCGCCCGGAAAGCGTCGCGATGCGCCCGATGCCAGTCTCGTCCAGTTTGTCCTTCAGCTTGGTTACGTACTCAAGTCCGCCGCGCGGGTTGGTGTCGCGCCCGTCGGTGATCGCATGAAAGAACACGCGGTCGCCGGGGAAGCCCGCCTGCTTGAGCCAGTCGATCAGTGCGAAATAGTGCACGTCGCTTGAATGCACGCCGCCGTCGGATACGAGTCCCATCAGGTGAATGCGACCGCCGCGCGGGTCACCCGGGTTGGCGGCTTTGATCGCGCGTTGCAGGGCCGGATTGCTTGCGAACGTGCCCTCGCGGATGTCCTTGTTGATGCGTGTGATTTCCTGCCAGACGATGCGCCCTGCGCCAAGGTTCAGGTGCCCGACTTCACTGTTGCCGAACTGGTCAGGCGGCAGCCCGACTTCTTCGCCGCTGGCTTCGATGACTGTGTGGGGTTCGGTCGCCCAGAGCTGGTTGAATGTCTCCGGGTTGGCCGTTGTGATTGCATTGGAAGGCCCGGCCGGGGCGATTCCCCAGCCGTCCATAATCACAAGCAAGACAGGATTCACGTTGGTCATTAGGTGCAGGATACAGTCAGATAGCGTCTTGTCGCGAGAGCTTGTAAAAACACTCGAATGTACGAATTCATCCGAGGCAAGATTCATTCGATGCTGCCGGGGACCGTGATCCTGGAGGCTGCGGGTGTTGGCTACCGCATTCAGGTACCGCTCTCAACGAGTGGCAAGCTGAAGGGCGGTGAGGCGCTGCTGCTGGTGCACCACACGATCAACGCCGAGCAAGGCGAAGAGAAACTGTTCGGGTTTCTCACTGACCGTGAACGTGATTTGTTCCGGGCGCTGATTACGGTCAAGGGCATTGGCCCGGCAACGGCGATCACTGTGATGTGCGCCGCCGACCCGGACGACATCATTCGTCTGGTGGCCGCTGCTGACGTCGCCGCGCTCAAGAAATTCAAGGGTATCGGCCCCAAGACGGCCGAGCGCATGGTGACGGAACTGCGCGACGACTTCAGTAAATGGACGGTAGGCGGGACAACAGCCAGCGTACGTTCGGCCAAGATCCCCGGTGCCAAGGGTAACGATGCTGTGCTGGCGCTGCTCAGTCTCGGCTATCCACAGTCCAAGAGCGAAGCCGCCGTTGCCAAGGCGGCCGCCAAGCTCGGCGAGAAGGCCAGCACTGAAGAGATTGTCCGCCAGGCACTGCAACTGGTCTAGCGTCGCAACCGCCCGACGTTAGGAGGCGGTGATGCGATGACGAAACAAAACGACTACGAAAGACAAAATCAGATTCTTGTCGAACGCTACCGCCCGGTCTTTGAAAGCGGCGTCAGCCCGAAGGAGTTGGCGGAAGAGGCGGCTCTCGGCGGAGAGTGTGTGATTCCGACGATCCTGCTACTCAGGGCCTACTTCAAGATGCCGCTCGCGGATGCGAAGAAAATGGTCTATCGGGTTCGCGCCGAAGTACTTGGTTAGACGCTCTATTTGGAACAGACTCGTTGCCATGTGTGTTTGTTCACCTAGTGTGTTCACCAATCACTAGTCACTAACCACCAGGCACCAG
>JAGQRE010000015.1 GCA_020425695.1 Planctomycetota bacterium | reverse complement strand
CGTGGGGGCCCCGGCAGTTTGTCCTGTTGTGCCCTCTAAACTACTCGTTGGCTTTGTTCTATGATTGGCGTCCCGTCGGGGGGAACCATGACAGTCGAAGCCATTGCATGCGAAAGCCGCATCAGCCGTGTGGTTGTTTACGCGCGCGGCGCAGTCGTGACGCGTACCGTTGAGTTGCCAGTTGGCTTGGCATCAGAGGCTGTTGAGCTGGTAATCGGTGGTGTAACTCCGCTGGCCGAACAAGGCAGCGTGCGTACACACGTTGAAGGCGAGCGACGTATCACTGGCGTGCAGGCCCCGCTGGTATGGGTCAAGCCCGACGAGCCCGCGCCTGTCAGCGTAGACCTGTTGCGTCCCAAACAGCGTGAGGCGCGGCGCTATCAACTTCGTCTTGAGCGTTTGCAGTTTCGCCTGAACTATCTGCAGTCCATTTCCCTGAGTTCAGACCTTTCAGCGCCTGAAGCCGATACAGACGATCCTGTCGAAGGCGTTGGCCAACGGGTTGGTACCGCGCTCGAAACATCCGACCTCATTCATGAACTGCTTTCCAACTTGGACGCCGAGATTCGTTCGCTGACCGATAAGGCCAAGGCGTTGGCTACCGAGATAGCCGAGCTGAATCGACGCCCGGTCACGAAGCCGCGTGGCGGCCCGAGGCGCGAAGTTCGTGTAACGCTTGCGCCTGGAAGTGAACACCTTCGGGCCCTTGAGATCAGCTACAGTGTGGACACCGCGCGATGGTGGCCTGCGTACTCAGCCCGGCTCAGCAACGGTGGCAAGCAGGCGGAGTTCGCCGTTGAAGCTTTCGTTGCCCAGTACACGCAGGAAGACTGGACCGACGCAAAGATCGGACTGTGCACGGCTGATATGGCACGCGACCTGACACTCCCCGAGTTGCAATCGCTGCGTCTCGGTCGTCGCCAGGAGCCCAAGCGTAGCGGGTTCCGTGAGCCGCCGGAGGGTTTGGATGCTCTGTTTGAGGGTCACGATCAGGCGTTCGGCGCGAATCTCGCACCACCGCCGCCCGACGAGCGCATGATCGCGTACGCTGAACCACCCGATGAAGACGACTACGACGACGAGATCGCCGGCGCAGCGGATTATGCTGTCGCCGAGTCGTCCGTGATGATGGACGAAGAGATTGCAGAGGAGCCGCGAAAAGAGCGCCGGTCACGTGATCGCGCATCCGGCGCAAAGGCGGCCAAGAAGATGGCAGCACCGGCCGCTCCGGCCGGCGCACCGATGAGCATGTCTCGCAGTGGTGGACCCGCCGACTTTGGCGCGGGCGGCGGTGCGCTCGCCTCGGCACAGGCGTTTGAGCCAGAGCCTGAACCGACCGGTGTCGATGACCAGTGGCTCGACTTCGATTCACTGATCGTGGCACCGCCGGGCGATTCCCGGCGTGGGCGTCTGATTCACAAGCCGGCCAACGCGTACACTCAGGCGTGGGAGTATCGGCGCGAATTGGACTCGTTAGCCGTTCCGGCCGGGGCGTCTGATCCGTTGTATTCGCGCGGTATGTTTGACCACCAGTTCGATGCGGACGGGCTGCTTGAAGTAACCTCGGGCGGGCAGCCTCAGCGGGTTCGTCTGCTGTCAAAGGCGGCAAAGTCGCGCATGACATTTCGATGCGTGCCGCTTGAAGACGAGCGCGTGTTTCGCGAAGTCGAGGTCGAGAACCCGCTGGATGCGCCTCTGCTTCCCGGCCCGATCGACGTTTTCATGGATGGCGCGTTGCTGGTCACCAGCCGAGTCGAGGCCGTTGATCGCGGTGGCGTGATTCGCTTTGGGCTTGGTGAAGAGCAACGCGTGCGCGTGGCCCGCAACGTCAGGGCACGTGAAGAATCGAAGGGAGTGTTCGGCGGCAAGATCGCCATGGATCACGACGTCAGCTTCGAGATTTCGTCGTCGCTTGCGGGTGAGATCGAACTTGAACTGGTGGATCGACTGCCGGTCAGCGACGACAAGGACATCGACGTCGAGTTGGTGAGCAGCACCCCTAAAGCAGAGCGCTACAGCCAGGACGACCGACACGCCCACGTTCGCGGCGGGTTGCGCTGGAAACTGGGCGTGAAGCCGGCGACGTTAACCGAAGTGAACCTGACCTACCGAATCGGGTTCGACAAGGACTATGAACTGGTGGGGGGCAACCGTCGTGACTGAACCCGCCGCCATTAAGACAGAAGCAAAGCGTGTGGTCTTCTTTGAAGATCGAGCCGAGGTCACCCGTGTCGCAGCAGCAACGCTAACCGAGGGGCGCCAGTGGGTGCGCCTTGCGGGTGCGACAATTCTGCTGGACGATCGCAGTGTGCAGGCCCGCGCGTCGAGCGACCGGGTGCAGGTGTTGTCGGCCCGCGTCGTGCGCCGGGTTCGTAACGTTGATGACCTATCGCGGGATGAAGCCGCCAAACTGAGGCAAGGTGTCGAAGAAGCAGAGCGCGGTGTGCAGGAGATTCAGGCGCGACGTGAGCGCCTGGGACGGCGAACGAACTACCTGAACCAGTTGGTGCAGCAGTGGTGCGCGCGCCTCGCGCAGGTACCCGGGCCGGTTGTCGACAGCCCGCCCTCAGAATGGGCAGCGGCCTGGCAGTCGCTGATCGCGCGCGATGATGAATATCTGGAACAATCGGGCGCGCTTCACGATGAGCTTGATGACGCGGCGGACATCCAGCGCGAGCGCGGACGCGAATTGAGCCAGCGAAGTACGACCCACACGATCTATGAGTGCTTCATCGAGGTTCAGGTTGACGCGTCAAGCATGGACGATATTGAGCTTGAGGTGCGCTACAGAACGCCCTGCGCGCTGTGGCGTCCGGAGCACATGGCGCGTCTGGATCAGGACATGAAGAACCCACGCAACGGATCGGTCGATTGGACAAGTTGGGGTGTCGTGTGGCAGCAGACAGGCGAGGACTGGAAGGATGTTGAAGTCGCGTTCAGCACCGCCCGTCCGGCACAGGTTGCTGACGCGCCGAATATTGACGACGACATGCTCAGCAAACGTAAGAAGACCGCCGAGGAGCGTAAACAGATCGTCGTCCAGATGCGCGAGGAGCAGGTCAAGACGGCCGGTGATCGGGTCGAGCCCGAGATGCCGGGTGTCGACGACGGTGGCAAGCCGCTTGAGTTCACACCGAAGGGCACTTACAGCCTGCCCAGCAACGGGCAGCCCACGCGTGTTGAGATTGGCCAGCGTGCGCTGAAGGCGAGCGTCTCGCGGGTGCTGATTCCAGAGCGCGCGCAGACAGCCTACTTGAAAGCCGACATGAACTGGGACGGTGAAGCACCAGTCCTGGCGGGGCCACTACGTCTGGCTCGGGGCGGCGCCGTTGTCGGTCGCAGTCGTACGAAGTTTGTCGCCAGCGGTGAGAAGTTCGAGACCGGTTTTGGCCCCGAAGATGGTGTGCGCTGCAAACGGGCTGTCAGTGAAGAGCGAGAAACCTCCAAGCTTACGGGCAGCCAGACAATCACTCGCAAAGTAACCCTGCGTCTTTCCAACCTTGGCGATGCAGCCCGGGAGCTTGAGATTGTTGAGCGAATCCCGGTAAGCGAGATCGATGGGCTTGAGGTGAAGCTTGAAGACGCCAAAGACTGGAAGCTCGATCAGGACGGCTACCTTAAACGTCAGCTCAAGCTTGAGCCTCGCGGCCAATTGACTCTCACCTTCAGCTACGAGATCAAGGCCAAGAGTAACGTTATTCTGCCGTTCTAGCTGACTCCTAGCCTTCCAATGGTGGGCTCTCGCACATCCGTTGCAGTCGCAATGTGACAGGATAATCGATACAGGACTATGCAGGTCCATTGGGTCCTGAACGCCCATTTATATAGGCTTGCAATCTATGCTTGAGGTTGCAAGTATCCAGACATCCGGAGACTGGAGTCCGAATATGTATCTGAATACAACCAACAAGGCACAGAGATGAGCGACACAGCCAAACCGCCAGGCTCAACTGATGAGCTGGGACTGGTCAAGTTTCACATCATCGCCGCGATCGTATGGCTGGTAGCTGGAATGCTGGCCGGTACGTTCATGGGTTATCGACTGTCAGGTGCCGGCGCCTCGGAGTGGCTGGGTGACATCGAGTTGCTGTCGTTCGGTCGCGTGCGAATCCTTCACACCCATATGGTTGTGTTCGGCTGGCTGAGCAACGGGTTCTTTGCCTTCTCGTACTACGCGATACCACGTCTGACGGGACGCAGGTTGCTGGCGCGCGGGATTGCAAAGCTGAATGCGCCACTGGTACAGATCGCCGTCCTGATAGGCGGTGTCGGTATCATCATGGGCCACGCGGAAGGCGTCGAATACGCGGAAGCGCCGTGGTGGGCCGACCTGGTGTTCGCGGTCAGCTTCGTGCTGATGGTGTTCGTCTGTGTCGGTACGATCCTGACCTCCAAGGTCAAGTCGATGTACGTGACGCTCTGGTATCTGATCCTCGGGTTCATCTTTACGACGCTGAACTTCGTTATGGCCAATACCATCGTCGCCCACGTGGCGCCGGGTGCTGCCGGCGCGGCGCTGGAAGGGTTGTGGATTCACAATGCAGTAGGTCTGTGGGTAACGCCGATGGGCGCCGCCATTGTCTACTACCTGCTGCCTGTTGAGCTGAAACGCCCGATCGCCAGCCACAAGCTGTCGTTGATCGGCTTCTGGACGCTGGCCTTCTTCTATCCACTCGGCGGCAGTCACCACTTCTTTTACAGCCCAACGCCGTGGTGGTTGCAGGTGATTGCGGTACCGTTGACCTTCGCCCTGATCTTCGTGGTTTACACCGTCGTCTACAACTTCTTCGCGACGATGAAGGGTAACTGGAAGATGATCGCGAAGAGCATCCCGCTTCGCTTCCTGACATTCGGTATCATTAACTACATCATCACCTGCACGCAGGGGCCTTTTCATGCGCTGCTCAGCGTCCAGCAGGTCGTTCACTTCACTGACTGGATCGTCGCGCACGCACACCTGGCGCTGTTCGGCGTGTTCAGTTGGTGGCTGTTTGCGTTCATCTACTGGATCTGGCCGCGCATTACGGGCCACGGCTACAGCCGTGTGTTCGCCGAGTGGCACTTCTGGATCACTCTGATTGCCTTCTGGGTGCTCTACTACATTGCGGACACGACGGCCGGATTGATGCAGGGCATGTTCTGGTTGACCACGCTGCCGCTGATGAACTCAATTGAGGCGGCCGAGCCGTTCTGGGCCACCCGCGCAGTTTCTGGTGTGCTGATTACCGTTGCGACCATCTGCTTCATCATCAGCCTTATGAAAAAGGGCAAGGAAGGAATGGAGGTGGCCAATGTCAGCGAATAAGGAAAACGCCGCCGAGAAGCCGATGTTCGTATTGATGTTTGCAGGGTTCGGCTGCTTCCTGCTGTCTTTCATCGGCATGGGGCTTGGCCCGTGGATCAGCCTGGCAGCGACCATGGAACCGCCAGAGGAATTGGCGGCGAACCCCTACAAGGATGAGAACGGCGAGACGAACGCAATCGGGCGCGGGCGTGAGACCTACATCAATGAGGGTTGCTGGCACTGCCATTCGCAGTTCGTGCGTCCCGTCGCGAATGAGGAGTTCCGGTATGGCCCGGTGAGCGAAGCCTGGGAAAGCATGTATGACGTGCCGAATACTTTCGGCACGCGCCGCATCGGTCCTGACCTGAGCCGTGAAGCGGGTCGCCGCAGTGATGACTGGCACCTCGCCCATCTGTGGAACCCGCGCAGTACGGTTCCTCGATCGATTATGCCGAAGTACACGTGGCTGTTCGAGAAGGATGGCGAAACCTGGAAACCGACCGACAAGGCAAATGATCTTGTCGCCTACCTTCAGTATCTCGGTATCGCCAAGAAGGAAGAAGTACGGAAGATGGTTTGGCCGTCGCGTGTCGTAGTCGCCGGCGCACCGCAACTGACGGATGCTCACTCGCGTCGTGGTGAGGAACTGTTCAACAAGCACTGCACCGGCTGCCACGGCGAGAACGGCGACGGCGTTGGCCTCGCGAAGGACTTCTTGGCGCCCAGTGCCGCTGACCTGACAACTCGCTACCTTCCTCGCGAAGAGGTCTTCCGCGTGCTGTTCATGGGAAGCGAAGGCAGCGCCATGCCGAGTTTCTCGGAACTCACAGAGAAAGACTTGTGGGCGCTGGCGCAATACGTCCATGAACTTGGCAAGGATGTTCGTAAGCCGGCACTCAAGACGGCAGAGGACTCAGCCGCTGTTGAGCGCGGGCGAGCCGTGTTCGGCAAGAACGGCTGCAAGAGCTGCCACGGTGAAAGCGGCCTGGTTCCCGAGGCGATGGAGGGCCTGAAGCCGGCTCCGAAGCATTTCCGTGACCGAGTTTACACGGCTGACTACATTGCCCATGTTCTCGATAACGGGCGCGCTGGTACGTCGATGGGCAAGTATCCTCAGATCACCGGGCAGGACCGTTCCGACCTGGTGGCCTTCCTCAACAGCTTGTTCGACAAGCAGAAATACAAGGAGGAATAGGTGAGATACCCAACTACAGCTCTGGCATTGCTGACAAGCATCTGGCTTGCTGCGCCAGCGCACGCCTGCTTCTTCTGTGAGGAAGGTGCTGCCAACACGGCGATGTTCGTACTCAGCTTCTTCGGGTTGTTCATGCTGGGCATGCTGTTCATCTGCATTGCCTACTACAAGGCAGGCGCGTTCAAGAGTGACCATCAACTTGAGCTTCGCGTACTTGAGGCCGAAGGCATCGAGTTCACGGCAGGCGGGAAGGACGACCAATGAGCGAAGAAGAAAACACACCGGCCGCTGAAGAAAAGTCCGTCGCAGTCGAGTCGGCAGAGACAAAGGCTGACGAGGCAAAGCCTGCCGCTGACAAGGAGCTGCCTGAGTCGGAGCGAGCCGAAACAACCATCCCTGAAATCTCGGAGATGAAGGTCCCGCTATGGATCAAGCTGATGTGGGCAGGCTTTGTGATCTGGCTGATCTGGTACATCGTAATGGGATTGCAGTCCTCGCCTGACAAGTGGGCGTAGTCAGATAGACGCGAAACGGCCCCCGCTGGTTGGCGGGGGCCGTTTTCTGTTGGCGACAGAGTTAGCGTCCGTAGCTGGCGACTGCGACAAGGTCGTTCAGCGACGTCAAGCGACTGAGTGTGTCCGTTTCCGAATCCCACCCCCAGAGATCACCCAGAGTCAGACCGGTCTCCTGGACATACTTGTGGGTGACGAAGTAGGCGAACTGCGAGTTCTCGTCCGTAGCCAGCGACAGCATGTTGTGCCCTGCGAGTTGGGGCCAGACACGTGGCACGACGGCTTGCTTCCCTGCCAGGTCGGCAACCACCAAGGCGGGCCCGCCATAGGTGGTCTTACCCAGAGTGTTGTCGATGCGCGCCGTGCAGACCCATTGCCCCTGGCTGGTCCACAGGCCCTCGGCTGTGAAATCGAGAGTCGCGCCCTTGATCAGGGAGTTCCAGACAGGCTTCCCGTCAGTCGTGAAGAAGTGTACGCCACCGGCACCGCCGGAGGAATCGCGGCAGAACGCGGCGTACTTGCCGTCGCGACTGACCGTGAAGCCGCCGAACAGAAGCTGGAGTTCGTTGCCAAAGTCAACGGCATCCCAAGAGCGCGTCTTGTAGCCAGCCTTGAATGCCCGGGTCCAGGCGCTTTGGTTGATCCAGACGGTGTCACCCTGCCAGCAGGGGCGGTCGTAGACTGTCTCGGTGTGGAAGCCGCTGATGCGAACATCGCCGAGGTTCTTCTCGTTTTCATCCAGCAGGAGGGTCGTTGTAATGCCGGCTACCTGCGCCAGTGCGCCGCGCGACTTGCCATCGCTGAAACTCGGCAGAATGCCGTGAATGTCCATCACGACGGCCACACCCACGGGCACGCCAGTAACTTTGAACGTGCCGTCGAGCTTCACTACGCCAACGCACGACGTCTGGTCTATTCGGACCGACCCCGTGAAGCCATCGTGGCGGTCACGCCTGTTTTTGGGGTCGTCATCCTTCCAGATGATTCGTCCGGTGATGGTGGTTGTCTTCGCGGTCTTGATCGGCTTGGCAATGCCTTTGTTGTCGGCCCAATGCGGCGATACCTGGTTAATCGTGCCCGTCTCAAGCTCAAGCACGAAAACGTCGGCCTTTGCCACGGAGATCGCATAGTTCAGGTTACTGCTGAAGGCGACGCGCTTGCGATCAGGCGACAACGCCAGATTCGCAATTGAGACGCCACCCGGCAGAGTCAGCAGCGTCTTTACAACTTTCTTTGTCGTCGGATTGAACACCTGAATCAGTGAGCGTTTGCCGTTATTGCGTCCGATCAGGATATTGCCCGCAGCGACGGCCCCGGACTTTTCCGCCTTCATCTCCGTTGCTTCGACCGGTGTCGTGTCTTCGTTGTTGACGGGTTTGTCGGACACGAACGCGTATTGATAGACATTCGCTTCGGCGAACTCGACAGCTGCACTGATCGGGTTGCCGTTCATCTTGCCGCCGATCTGGCTTTGCCCTTTCCAATCGTAGGACACCATTTGACCGGCGCTGATGTTGAACAGCGCAGTGCCCTCCAGCGTGCTGGATGACGTGAGTTCGGTGTTGTACTCGGCACCAAACTCCGAAACGATATTCGTCGTGAACTTGAGCGTGGCCGCTACAGCCAAGTCGGCGTACTGATTGCCGTCATCGTCAGAGCGCACGTCGCTGAACGTGACCTTGAAGTCCGTAGACGTGAGCTTCTCGTCTGGGCTACTAACAGCGATCAGGCCTAGACGCTCAGGTGGCACCTTCCAACTATCGCCGACCTTGACGCTTCGTCCGGGCAGCAGGTCTACATCCTTGTCGAGTTGCACACGGTTGCGGTCGCTCTGCGTAATGAATTCCCATGTGGCATGGTTGATTGTGCGGCTGTTGTCGGCGTTGACCTTAAGCTTGAAGGTCTGGTGCTGTCGAACGTCGGGGACGGGTGTAGAGATCTTTTCAGGGCCGTTGCCGTAGTCAACTGTTTCGGTCCGAGTGGTCGTGATATCGCGGTAACTGCGCCAGACTTCTGAAACGCGTTCGCCTGCCATGGCAGTGGTCCACTCGTGCACAACGGCAACATGGTTCTGTTCAAAGCTGGTAGAGGTTGCATACGGTTGGCCGGGGCTGAACGTCAGCGTCGTCGCCAAGGCGCGCGAGGCCTGCACCATGCGGACAGTGCCGACTTCCTGATTCTCGCTAAGTAGGTAGCTGGGACCCTCGGCCACCACCGGCGTCTGGTCTGAGGCAGCAAAGCACCCGAGCAATATCAGCAACGCCAGTACGACTGGTGTCTTCCTCGTCATTCTTTGTCTCCGGATCAGCGTTTTCGCACCTTGGCCGTGTAGGTGTCGTACACTTCACCTTCGTCGGTGATGGACTCGACCGTTAGTGTTTCTTTGGTGACAGCGATCTTCTGGACGTGAAGTGTTGAGGCCGTGACGCCGCCCTTGAAGTACCAGCGATCGTCTTTCGGCGTGCGCTGCTTTACGCCCAGCCCGCCTTCGCCGATGTACACGACACCGGTTTTGTCAGGCTTGCCGTCGCGGATTCCGCAGGTTCGCTTCAGTGTGTGCCCGTCGGATTCAAAGGCGATGTCCAGGTTGTATTTCTCGAACAAAGGCACCCAGTGCTCAAGAGCGCTGCCCGGGCTCTTTACGGCGGGATAGGCAGGGCGGTGGTAGTTGGCGACTTGCCAGCGGATCTTCGTGTTGTCCTTCAGCGTGGTCTCAAGGAAGTCGGCCTGGTTGCCGCCGGCGCTTATGTTTGTGTTCAGCGTGATCAGCAGGAACTCGCTGCCGATCTTGCTGGCGTAGAAGTTGCCGTCCTTCTTGCCCGGTGTGTTCCAGATTTCGTCGTAGATCGGGCCGCTGGCCTCGTGGTTGCCGCGGGCGGGAATCACCGGAAGCATGCGCCCGTCTTTGGTGACTGTGAGTTCGTGGTCGGTCATCCACTCGACCCAGTCCTCAAGTTCGTCGCCCTCGCCAACGTAATCGCCTCCGTGGGCCAGCGCGAGAATCTCGGCATCTTCTTCAAGCAAAGTACGCATGCGGCGGTTCATGATGCGGCGTGAGTCGCGGTCGCTGCGTGAGTCGCCTCCGTACAGGAGCTTGAAATCGGTGTCTCCGTCAGGTGCGGTGACGAAATGAAACTCACGTGAGGACGCGCCGTCACTGACCATCACAAACCAGTAGGTCGTGGAAGGCTTGAGTTCAGCCAGTTCAGCATGGTTGTACCAGAGCTTCCACTCGTCGTCCGAGTAGCGTCCGCTGGTGGCGCTGACGTGTTGCGCATACTTCGCGAGTTCGCCCCCGCGCGGCTGTGTGTCATAGAACAACGTGCTTGATTCCGGGTTGGCGGCCGTAGTCCAGCTTATCGTGGCCTCGTGGGCGGGGTCTTCGTGCCAGCTCAAGCGCCACTGTGCCGGTGTCGTACCCTTCAGCTTGGTACCTGCGTAGCTGCCGTCGGGGTTGCGGTCACCGGCGGACAATCCCTCGGGTGCGACCAGCGCGCCGATCAACACCGCAAAGCCGACGACAACCGACATCGCAACCAGCGCAATTCGTTGACTATTCAGCTTGCTCATTCTTCGACTCGCCTTGCCAGAGGAATAAAAGTGTAAGAGGCACGGCTCCGTTCGTCACGCGGATTAGCGTTTCAGGCCAGTTGCCCCAGCCCATGTAGACCATCCGCACTGACGCCGTCAGCAGCCCCCAGAAGGCAAGCCACAACGCGAGCGCTCGCCAGCGCCGAGGGATTAGAATGGCCGCGCCGACCGCCACATCCACGAGTCCAATACACAGTAGAACACCGCGTGCACCAGCCTCGGGAAGGTCGTATGACGTCAAAGTCCAGGCCGAGCCGATCAGATAGTCAATGAACTGAGCGCGCATGAGCAGCGCTTCGATGCCGTGCGCGATGAAGGTTGCACCAACACCTGCGCGCAGCAGCCATTCTGCCAGCCGCCGGTTCCGCGGATTGGTCTTCATACTGAGTGCAGCCAGTGCCAGCGGCGCCAGATACCGCGCGGCGTGGGCGACGGGCTCAAGCTCGGGGTGCCAGGGTTCGATGAGCGTGGTCGCGATGGCGCTGAAGAGCAGCCATGCCGCGACCAGTTTCAGTACAGGCCACGCCGGGCGCCAGAACACAAAGGGGACGCAAGCCAGCAACCCGTACGCTGCTGCGTACTCGAGCTTTACAGCGGCAGCTTCTGACCAGTCGAGTTCCAGCCAAAGAAACGAAAGCACCGGTCCGCCGTACATCAGCAGACGCGCGGCCGTGCCGATGCAGGTCAAGGCGACCGCGAACCGCAACGTAAACACTGCTGCCTTATGGGCGACGGAGGAGGACATATTCCTTGCTGTTGAATTCGGCCGAGGCGTATTCATCAAACGGCAGGCGGAAAGGCTCCGGCAGGCGGTCCCAGTCTTTGCGCAGGGTTACGACCCAGAGGGTTCCGGTCGTCTTCTGCAAGTCCACGTCGCTGACGCTTTCGACGCTCTGCACGTTGCAGTAGTAGGTCACGATGCCGTCCTTTTGCGAGCCCAGTACGACGAGTTTCTCGTCTCGGTTCCAGTTTTCGTCGACGGCTTCGCCGAAAGTCGCACCCGACCGGGCCGAATCAAGAGCCGGGATCACACCCAAGTGAATGGCCGACATGAAGATACCGATCATGGGGACGAGCAGGGCCAATGCAGTCGAAGCGCTCTGGCGGCGAATCAGGGGAATCAGCATGCCTCCCCATAGCGCCGCCACTGTGCCGCCGACGGCTAGCACAAGAGTCCCCATATTGCTGATACCGCCCAGAATCTCAGCGACTTCCTGCGGGAACGCATTAATCGCTTCCGGTGAGAGCAACCCGAGAGTCAGCGCTGCAAACGCCATCAGAACGCCGGCGAGTGGCGCCAGATAAACCATCACGCTTGCAGGCCAGCGCAACCATAGGCGCTCTTGCACGGTTTGCATCCGTGTGACACCCCACGCCAACGCCAGTGCCAGTGGAGGGAACAACGGCAACACGTAGCCGGAACGCTTTCCTGAGATGATCGAGAAGAACAGGAAGATCGCTCCCGCCCACGCCAGCAAGCCGAGGGCTGCTCGGGCTTCAGGCGCGTGGCGCATCTTCCATGCCGCACGGACACTGCCTGGCAGGAAGATGATCCACGGTAACGCAACCGGCAGAATTACGCTGAGATAGAACCAGATCGGCTTCGCGTGGTGGAAGGACTCGACGGCGCGCCCGGCGGATTGTTTGTAGAGCAGACGCTCAAGATACCAGTCGCCAACCTGGTTAGAGGCCAGCAGCAGCCAGACCAATGTCGCCAGCCCTCCACCGAGGGCACCTACAACCAGAGTGGTGAAGCTGACGCCCTTGCGTCCCTTCCACGTTAGCCCGAGCCCGAGGATGCCTAGCGCCGGTATCGCCAGCGCCACCGGCCCCTTTACGATGCAGCCGTAGCCGAGAGCGCCGACTGTGGCCGCGATCCACGGGATGCGCGCTTTCCAGTTCTCAGCCAGCGCAGCGTGCAACAGTGTGATGACTCCGAGTGTCGTCCACAGATAGAGGAAAGAATCGATCAGGCTGCGCGAACCACGATCGAGGATGAACACGAACGACCATAAGAAGCCGGCCGCCATCCAGCCGACTGAACGAGACTTAAAAAGCAGCTTCGCCAGATGCACCAGCATCAGGCCTGTCAACAAAGCCGTCAGGGCGGCCACAATGCGTGCTGAAACCAGATAGTCGGCACGGGTCACGGTGTGTATGCCCACGACGGCCCAGGAGTAGCCGGGCGGTTTCTCGCCGTAAACTTCGCCGTTCAGACGCGGTACAAGGTAGTCGCCGTACTCGCCCATCTGGCGTGCTGCTTCGACATAGCGAAGGTCGTCAACGTGCCACGGCCCGCGCGAAAACAGCGCCGGCACAAAGATCAGCACAAACGCGCCTAGCATGATGAAGGCAAGCTGGCGGTCGGTGCGGGCCGTTGAGTCCTGGTCCATGTCTGAACGATAACTTTGCACATCGGTTCCACAACGCGGCTGATTGCCGGTGTGGGCATAGACTCAGTACTATTGCCCGGCACACGAGGTCGCAATTTGCTGCAGACGCTGCTTTCGCTAAACCCGCCTGAGGGCAAAACCATCCTGGCCGTGATCGGCTTCGCCGGGCAGGTCTTGTTCACGGCACGCATCCTCGTTCAGTGGTTTGCATCCGAGAAAGCGAAGAAGAGCGTCGTGCCTGCCAGCTTTTGGTGGCTATCGGTCTTCGGCACTCTGCTGTTGGGTGTCTACGCGTGGTCAACCAAGGATGTCATTTTCATCCTGGGGCCGACGGTCAACCTGTTTCTCTATGTTCGTAACCTGTTGTTGATGCGCCCGGGCGCGAAGCCGCGACGCTCGCTCATGCTGGTGCTGCCGCTGGCGGCGGTCGTTCTGTTCAGCGGCGGCGTGGCGGTTTACTTCAGCGCCGAGGATAAGCACATCCTTGAGTGGATACCCTCGCCCTTTTGGGCCATCGTCGGGTTGGTCGGCATGGGGCTGTGGACATTGCGCTTTCCCGTGCAATGGATCGTCAGCGAACGCCTCGGACGCAGCACACTTCCGCCGAGCTTCTGGTGGATGAGTATCGCCGGCGCGGTATTGTTGACGGCCTACGCGATGTTCAAGGTGGACTGGGTGTTCATGTTGGCGTATGCGTTGAACCCGATACCCGCGATACGCAACCTGATGCTGACCTACCGTAAGCCGAAAGAAGCCGACACTGGAAGTACCGATGGATAAGCCCGAAGTTTCAGTCGTCATTCCCGTCTACAACGAGGTAGACAATGTCGGGCCGTTGGCCGACGAAGTGAAGGCCGCCATGGAAGCAGCCGGGCGCACGTTCGAGCTCGTATACGTAGACGACGGCAGCGACGACGGTACACCCGCAGCTTGCGACAAAATCGGCTGGGTGCGCTGTATTGTGCATGCCAAGAACGCCGGGCAGAGTGCGGCGACGATCACCGGCATCCAAGCTGCAAAGGCTGATCTGATCGTGACTCTGGACGGTGACAGACAGAACGACCCGGCCAGCATTCCCGACCTGCTGGAAGCCTTGAAAGAAGCCGACGTCGCGCAAGGCATCCGCAAGAAGCGCAACGACAAGCTGAATCGCCGCATCGCCAGTCGGACGGCCTATATCGTTCGCAACTTGTTTCTGCGCGACAAGATCAAAGACATCGGTTGCAGCCTGCGAGCTTTCCCGCGCAAGGCCGGTCTGATGCTGCCCCAGTTCAACGGCGTGCACCGGTTGATGCCGGCGATCTTCGTGTTCATGGGCATGAAAGTAGCGCAGGTCCCGACCGAGCACCGGGCAAGAACCGCCGGCATCAGCAAGTATGGAAACCTTAAACGCGGCGCTCGCGGGCTGCTGGACCTGATGGGTCTCTACTGGCTGAAGAAACGCATCTACAAGTACTCACCCGACAACACCGAAGACTCATAGGCACACGAAGACACAAAGAAGCGTGGCGCAGTTCTTTGTACTTTAGTGGCTTCGTGTGGAACCGACCTTGAATGCAGAAACCCACCCGTTGCCGGGTGGGTTCTTTTGCTGACCATCGATTTTTCTAGCGCATGCCGGCGCGTGAGCGCTTGGCGCGTTTGCGACGGGGCTTCGGCCAGCCACCCTTTGAACGGGCCGGCTTCACTTTCGCCGTGATCTGGTCGCGGTAGGCCTTGACTGTCTCGCCCATGTGGAACGGGTGGTCGTCGTCCGTTGCCAGCGCCATGTCGCCGGTCTTCTCAATGGCCGCGAGCTTCTTGAGCTCATCACGGTCACAGAAACTGATTGCGATGCCGCTTGCACCGGCGCGGGCTGTGCGCCCGATGCGGTGAACGTGGTTCTCCGGCTCATCACTCAGGTCGAAGTTGATCACGTGCGTGATGCCGTCAACGTCAATACCGCGCGCGGCGATGTCCGTTGCGACCAGTACACGCGTGCGACCGTCTGCGAAGTCGGCCAATGCACGCTGGCGCGCACCCTGGCTCTTGTTTGAGTGAATCGCACCGGCGCGAATCTTGGCCTTCTGCAGGTGCGTTACGATACGGTCCGCACGATGCTTGGTGCGCGAGAACACGAGCACCATGGCGTCGCGGTCGTCTTTCAGGATGTGCGTCAGAAGTTCCTGCTTCTTGCGTTGCTCAACGAACATCACCTTCTGTTCAATGCGCGGGCGTGCGATTGGCGTCGGGTCGACGTCAACGCGAGCCGGGTTTTTGCACAGCGTGTTTGCCAGGTCGGCCACGGCGGCCGGCATCGTCGCACTGAAGAACAGGGTCTGGCGCTTGGCCGGAACCTGCGAGCAGATGCGACGTACGTCATGGATGAAGCCCATGTCGAGCATGCGGTCGGCTTCGTCAAGAACAAGCACTTCAACGCGGTCGAGCTTGACATGCCCTTGCTGCATCAGGTCAAGCAGGCGTCCCGGTGTCGCCACCAGGATGTCTACGCCGCGCTTGAGTACGCGAATCTGCGGGTTCTCATTCACGCCGCCCATGATGACCGCGCTGCGCAGGGTCAGGTGGTGGCCATAAGCCCGCAAGGACTCTTCCACCTGGAGTGCCAACTCACGTGTCGGCGCCAGGATCAACGCGCGGATGCCACCCCGCTGGCCTTTGGCCAGACGTTGCAGAATCGGCAACGTGAACGCGGCGGTTTTGCCGGTTCCTGTTGGCGCGATGGCAAGCACGTCACCACCCGCAAGCGCGTGGGGGATCGAGAGCTGCTGGATTTCAGTCGGGTGTGTGTAGCCTTCGTTTTCCAATGCACGAAGGAGTGCCGTGTCCAAGGACAGGGCTGCGAAACTATCAGTCATTCAGTTTAACTTTCGGAGCTGCCGGCCGCCCATTCGTAGGCTAACCAGGCTGGCTCAATGCCCGAGGGGAACTAGCGGCAAGGTCTCGAGGCATTCGCCGGAAAGGACTTCCAGCCGAGTCTGACGCGGGTAACCGTCGGAGGTTATGTCAGGCAGCCACTACTTGGACTGCATCATCTGACAAACGCAATCATAGCACAGTTTGTTTCTAAAACAGTGGGGGAATGTCAGTAAATCCTGAATCGTGCCGGTTGGTTCGAGATTGCTTGACCTGATCTTAGTTAGGAATATATTCCTAACTAAGAAGTGTTTGCAACTAGATTGCCGTCGCGGATTGACCCATGTCCAAAACCAAACAAAGCCCGGTTGAACGGAGACTCGCCCGTCTAACGGACGCCGTCCGTGAGGCCGGCATCAAACTGACCCACCAGCGCATTGAGATATTTCGAGAGCTCGCAGGCACGGAAGAACACCCGGACGCGGAGACGCTCTTTGAGGCGGTGCGCAAGCGCATGCCTACAGTCTCGCTGGATACAGTTTATCGAACCCTGTCGACGCTGCAGGAATTGGGGCTGGTGAAGACAATCGGGCAGCAGGGAGGGGGCACGCGGTTCGACGCAAACATTGAGCCGCACCACCACTATGTCTGCGTCAGTTGCGGGATGATTCGCGACTTCGAAAGCAAGGAGCTCAACAGTTTGCGCTTGCCCGGCACGGTAAGACAACTCGGAACCATTCTCGATGCCAACGTCGAGGTACGAGGGCTCTGCGCGAAATGCCAAGGCAGAAAAAAGGCATCCACGAGACCAAAATCCAAATCCAGTTAAAGGAACATGCCATGACTGATGCAGTGAACGCAGCATCAAACCGTGAATGGTGGCCGAACCAGCTCGACCTGAGTGTGCTGCGCCAGAATTCGAACAAGTCTGACCCGATGGGCGATGGCTTCGACTACGCGAAAGAGTTCAACAGTCTGGACTTCGACGCGCTGGTGAACGACGTCAAGGCGGTGATGACTGACTCACAGGACTGGTGGCCGGCCGACTTCGGGCACTACGGCCCCCTGTTCATTCGAATGACCTGGCACGCTGCGGGCACATACCGCATCGGCGACGGGCGTGGCGGTGCGGGCGAAGGGCAGCAACGTTTCGCGCCGACAAACAGTTGGCCTGACAATGCGAACCTCGACAAAGCGCGCCGTTTGTTGTGGCCGGTGAAGCAGAAGTATGGTCGCAAGATTTCATGGGCGGACCTGCTGGTGCTCGCAGGCAACGTGGCGCTTGAGTCGATGGGGTTCAAGACCTTCGGCTTCGGCGGGGGGCGTGAAGACGTATGGGAGCCGGACGAGAGCGTGTATTGGGGCCCGGAGGGCGCGTGGCTTGATGACAAGCGCTACAGCGGAGAGCGCCAACTCGAGAACCCGCTGGCTGCCGTGCAGATGGGTTTGATCTACGTGAACCCGGAAGGTCCGAACGGCGTACCTGACCCGTTGGCGGCCGCGCACGACATACGCGAAACGTTCAAGCGCATGGCCATGAATGATGAAGAAACCGTCGCGCTGATCGCTGGCGGCCACAGCTTTGGCAAGACGCACGGCGCGGGCCCGGCTGACAACGTTGGCAAAGAGCCTGAAGCCGCCGCGATTGAAGAGCAGGGCTTCGGCTGGAAAAGCAAGTTCAAGTCCGGCAAGGGTGCCGACGCAATCACCAGCGGCTTGGAAGTCACCTGGACGCAGACCCCGACGAAGTGGAGCAATGGCTTCTTCGACAACCTGTTCAAGTACGATTACGAGTTGACCAAGAGCCCGGCCGGCGCGCACCAATGGACGGCCAAGGATGCGGAAGAGTCGATTCCGCATGCGTTCGACAAGTCGAAGAAGATCCTGCCGACAATGCTGACAACGGACCTGTCACTGAAGATGGACCCGGCCTACGAGAAGATTTCACGCCGCTTCTATGAGAACCCGAAAGAGTTCGCCGACGCGTTTTCTCGCGCATGGTTCAAGCTCACACACCGTGATATGGGGCCGCGTTCGCGTTATCTGGGCCCGCAGGTGCCGAAGGACGATCTGATCTGGCAAGACCCGGTGCCGGCCGCGAACGGACCTGCGATCGACGACAAGGATGTTGCCGCCTTGAAGGCGAAGATACTCGAGTCCGGCCTGACGGTTTCACAGCTTGTAGCAACGGCGTGGGCGTCGGCTTCGACATACCGAGGTTCAGACCACCGCGGCGGAGCAAACGGCGCACGCATTCGCCTCGCGCCGCAGAAGGACTGGGAGGTCAACCAGCCCAAGCAACTGGCGGAAGTGCTTTCGAAGCTGGAAGAGATACGTAAGGGTTTCGACAACAAGATCTCGCTGGCGGACCTGATCGTGCTGGCAGGCTGCGCAGGCGTCGAGAAGGCTGCCAAGGATGCGGGCTTTGACATCAAGGTTCCGTTCACGCCGGGGCGCACCGATGCTTCAGCGGAACAGACCGACGCCGAATCTTTCGAGTATCTTGAGCCCCGGGCGGACGGCTTTCGCAACTACGTGGGCGGAAAGCTGCGCCTGCAGCCTGAGGAAATGCTGGTAGATCGTGCCCAGTTGCTCACGCTAACGCCGCCGGAGATGACGGTACTGGTCGGTGGTTTACGCGTGCTGGGTGTGAACAGCGGCGGCAGCAATCACGGCGTGTTCACGGACAGGGTCGGCGCACTGACCAACGACTTCTTCGCCAACCTGCTGGATATGAGCAACGAGTGGAAACCCGCCGGTGATAACGAGTTCGAGGGCCACGACCGCAAGGACGGCAAGCTGAAGTGGACGGCCACACGCGTAGACCTGATCTTCGGCTCACACTCCGAACTGCGCGCCCTCGCCGAAGTATACGCCAGCGAAGACGCAAAAGAGAAGTTCGTCAAAGACTTCGTCGCAGCCTGGAACAAAGTAATGAACCTAGACCGCTTCGACCTGAAGTAGCTGTCAAATGTGAGCCCACACTTCCGACTTCAGGAATTGTGGGCTCCGCAGTTCCTGACCTAGTGAGTCGATTCCAGCCGAACCGTCATAGACTTCCTCGAGTCAACTTCGTCGCGTTCAGCGTCCGGCGGAAACTCCATAAACGGCACAGGGAAAACCTCAAGAGCATCTCCGTCCCAGCGATGGCCTACTGTTGCGTGATCTGCCAGTAGTTGTTCGACCTGCTCGCGCTGTTCGGCGAGTGGGCCTGACTTGCGTTCGAGCATATGCAACTCAAGGTCGACTCGTGCGACGTCCAGCCGACGGAATCCCATCGACAATTCAGGCAATTCTCTCGGTGTATAACTGGCGAAGAATTCGCTGGTGACCTCCGAGGGTTTCAGTTCACTCCATGGCCGGGGGTGCCGAAACACGTTGACGCACTGGATACCAAAGAGGAGCGATACTCTCACATAACGGCAGTATTCGCGTCTCTGACCAAAACGAGCCAAAGGGTTGCTGTAGGATTCGCTGTCTGGCGGCGCTGACTTCCTTCGCGACAGCCACTCAAAGCAATCGGGATCCCTGAGCGCGTACTCCTCGCGCTGAATGGTCATAGACATCCAAACGACGTCAGCCACCAAAGTCTCCTCCAGATATGAGTCTGCGTCGATTGGTAAGGCGAGCATTTCATCGAGGGCCTGCTCCGAAAAAGTGCCTTCAGAGCAACCTGCCGAGGCTTTCTCGAATGCCTCAAGCAAAGCGCTTATTCTGTAGGAAGCGTCGCTTGAGTTCAGAGGATGGCAGTACTTGGACCAGAAGCGTGCATAGACGAGTAGTTCCGATTCAACAGACTCAATCTCGCCCAGTGACTCCAGGGCAGCGAGGCGTCCGAACATCGCAGACTTGATTGTCCATGTATCGCCCTCCGACAGTCTCTGGCTCCAGTTGTCTGTCAGGGTTCCTTTCACGCGAATGGGCGACACAGTGTCATACTTGTTGGCCCTGGAGCATGCTGCTGGCAACTCTTCTGTGTTCTTCAACAACTCCCTGAGGTCTTCGTCTGAGTACTCAGTTCCAGGAGAGGAGCCATCTTCGGCAGCATCTGCTTCCAATTGTCTTGCAGTGGCGGTGTGGTAGTTTCGAACTTGCTCGAGCCCCAACCACAGTCTGCCATCAGGCGATTGTTGCAATCGATCCTTATTGCCCGAGCGATCCCACACCTGGGCATACCTCCCCGCTTCCCAGAGGAACGATACTTCCAGCCAGCCATTGCTGTGCGAAACCTTCTTCTCATGCCATCGCTCGGCTGGCGTGCCTCCCTGCAGGTATCTCTCAGAATCACCAATTGCTTCTTTCACTCCGTCAACTTCGAGCTTCAGCTCCCATTGGTGCCAGGCGTCGGCCAGTACCGCTATTCCGGTGACGATCAGTGTTAGGGCTACCGTCAGCCTTCCGGCTAGCCTGAGCCTACGAGACAGTTTCTGCTTGTCTTCGCCCATGGGTCTAAACGCAGGGTGGTGTAAAAATTAAAGTATATCATGTCGAACAGTTGCCAATTGCCGAACTTCGGCAGCTGCTACCAAATGCAGGGCGCCCCCGATCTCTCGTCAGGGGCGCCGATCTGCATGTCTGTGGAGTTGCCCTAGCCCACTTTGATGACTGTGGCCATGGCTGTGTCGCCGGCGGCGCAGCCTGTGAATAGGCCGTAGCCTCCGCCGAGGATGGCTAGTTCTTCGATCAGCTCGATGATGACTCTCAGCCCTGTTGGTCCCTGCGGGTGGCCGAAGATCAGTGGGCTGCCGTAGTTGTTGAACTCTTCGAGCTTCTTGCCAGTCTGCTTGGCGAAGTAGACGTCGTTCACGGCGAACGGGTTGTGGCTCTTGATCGCCTTCATGTCCTTTAACTCAACGCCCGCGGCTTTCATTGCCTGTTGCGCGGCCGGGAGTGGTGCCGTGGGCATCATGCCCTTACCGACGCGGCACTGGCCGAAGCCGAGCACCTGCACCGGGATGCTCTTGTCTTTGCTGAGTTGCTCGGCGCGATCCTTGGTCGTGATGATCATGCCGGCGTTGCCGTCCGCCGGGTGGGTCTGTGCGCCGAACGTAACCGTGCCCTCCGGCAATACGGGTTTCAGGTTGGCGAGACCTTCTTTGGTTGTCGGGAACACGCCGTCGTCAGCGTCAATGATCTTTGCACGCTTGCCACGCCCGACTTCGACGCCGAACATGTAGCGCTTCTGGAAGGCGCGGTCGTCGGCGAGCGCCTGGTTGTACTGGTCGTTACGGATGAGCGTGCACTCGTCCTGTTCTTCGCGGCTGATGCCATGTTCCTTCGCGACGTTCTCGGCCGTCTGGATCATCGCGTTCTTGGCGTACGGGTCTTTGTTGAAGTTGTCCATGACCCAGTTTTCAGAGTCTGCCGTGCCGCCCGGTGCGTTGGGTGCCGGGTAAACGACGTGCGGGCCGTTGCTGCAACGGTCGAAAGTCAGCCCAAGAACGGTTTCGGTGAGACCGGCTTCGATTTCAAAGGCGGTGCCGGCCAGCACCCGGGCGCCGGTCGCGCAGGCCTGTGCGTACATCGGGCCGGTGATACCGGGTGCGCCGATCAGACCGGCGAGCCAGGGCGCGCCGTAGAAGCTGTGTTTCTGCGGGACGGTGAAACCGAGCGCGACACTGGTGAAGACCTCAGGCGAGATCTCACGCGACTGAAGCCAACGTGCGGCGGTCGAGGCCGCCAGCGTTACCGAGTTTTCGTCAGCCAGGCTGCCCTGCCATTTGACGAAAGGGCTGCTCCAGTAGCCGCCGTAAGGGATGAATACGTTCTTGAGTGCCATCGGTTTCTCCAGTCAGTGTCCAGCCCGGAGTATGTGCAGTGTTATGGATTGGGTCAATGCGGGGTCGTGAACCGCCAAGGCGCGAAGACGCCAAGGACCGTCAGTGGTTTGGCGGCGTGGCGACTTGGCGGTTCAACTCGATTCCCGCCTTGCATGGGCCGCCACAGACGCTAAACCCGAGGCGTTCAATACAGAGGAAATGGTGATGGCTTACACGTTGAAGAACTGGACTCTGGACAAGGTTGGTGTGATCGGCTCAGGGCAGATCGGGCCTGACATTGCGCTGTTTTTTGCCAAGACGCTTGCGCCGCACGGCGTTTCGATCGTCGTGGTTGACGTCAGCGATGACGCGCTCGCCAAGGGCAAGGCCAAACTCGAGAAGAAAGTCGCTAAAGGCGTTGAGACCGGTGCGTTCAAGCCCGAGCAAGCCGAGGCCATGACCGGCAGCATCACTTGGACCAGCGACTATGACTCGTTGAAGGGCGCGAAGCTGGTGATCGAGGCCGCGACCGAAGACAAGAACATCAAGCAGAAGATCGTTGCCGCACTAGAAGCCGTGGTCGCTGACGACTGCATCATCGCGAGTAACAGCTCGCACATGGAACCCGAAGTAATCTTCGAGAACGCGAAGACTCCGGAACACACGCTCGTCATTCACTACTTCTTCCCGGCCGAGCGCAACATCATCGTCGAAGTCGTGCCGAGCAAGCACACCCACGACGTCGTCACCAACTGGCTGATGGAGTTCTATGAGCAGATCGGCAAAGCGCCGATCAAAGTTGGTTCGCGTTACGGATATGCCATCGACCCTGTGTTTGAAGGGCTGTTCCAGGCTGCGGCATTGCTGGCCGAGAAAGGCCTCGGCAGCGTGAAGCAGGTCGACGTGATCAGCAAGAAGGCGCTGGGTCAGGGTATCGGCCCGTTCACGGCCATGAACCTGACGGGCGGCAACCCGATCACGGCCGTGGGTCTGGATCACTACACCACCAAGATTCACAAATGGTTCCGCACGCCGGACAGCCTCAAGCAGCTGCTCGAAGAGAACAAGCCGTGGGAGACCGCAGGGCGCGGCGAAAAGGTTGAGTACACCGAAGATCAGTTCAAGCAGATCGCGGACTACATGACCGGCGCGTACTTCGGGCTGGTCGGCGAGATCGTGGACGCAGGCATCAGCAACGTCGGCGACATGAACATGGCCGTCAACACGGCGCTCGTGATTCGCGAGCCGTTCGCTTGGATGAACGAAATGGGCGTCGCGAACGCGCTGAAGCTGGTCGAGGCGTACGCCGCTGACAACCCGGGTTTTCCGGTACCGGAGTGCATCAAGAAGCAGGCCGCGAGTGGCGAGCCGTTCGAGATTCCGATGGTCTTCCGTGAAGACAAGGACGGAGTGGCCGTGTTGAAGATCCGCCGCCCGGCGGTGCTGAACGCGCTGAACCTCGAAGTCTTCCGCCAGTTGCGCAACCACTGCGAAGCGGTGGAAGCTGATGCAAACATCAAGGGCGCGGTGATTACCGGTTTTGGTACGAAAGCGTTCGTTAGCGGCGCCGACATCGACATGCTTGCGGCACTGAAAACGCAGGCCGAGGGTGAAGCCAACAGCCAGCAGTTCCACGCGACTTTGGATTACATCGAGGACATGAAGAAGCCGGTCCTGTGTGCCTACAACGGGCTCGCGTTCGGCGGCGGCAACGAACTGGCGATGGCCTGCCACGCGCGCATCGCACGCAAGGGTTTGAAACTGCTGGCCGGTCAGCCGGAAGTGAATCTCGGGATCATCCCGGGTGCAGGCGGCACGCAACGCCTGCCGCGTTGGATTCCATTCGACCGAGCACTGGAACTTATGCGCACGGCTAGGCCGATCAACGGCGCGACAGGGCTTGAGCTAGGTTTGATCAGCGAAGAGGTCGAAGGCGATCTGGTGGATCGCGCGGTTGCACTCGTGAACGAGTACGCCAGCGGTAAGTCGGAGCTGAAGCGTATTAACCGTGAGCCGGTAGCAGGTGTGCCCGACAAAGCGCCGGAAATCGACCTCGGCCACCTCAGCACGAAGATCGACGGGATTCTCTGTCACACCATCATCGAAGGCTGCAAGAAGCCACTACGCGAAGGCCTCAAGCTGGAAAGCAAGGCCTTCGGCGAGTGCGTCGAGACCGAAGACATGCACATTGGCATGGAGAACTTCCTGAAGAACGGCGCACGGGCCAAGGCCGAATTCAAGAACAAGTAGCCACAGCCCAGACCTGACAAAACCCGTCGCAAGAGCGGCGGGTTTTGCAATTGGTCGTTACTCGAAGTCGACAGGTTGGCGCAGTTCGCTGGCGATGGGCTTGCCGTTGATCGTGGCCGCTTTGTACTCGGCTTTGCGGAATGCGTTCCGGAGCTGCCGGTCCCACGACTTGTTTCCCGTGCCGGGATCAAGGTGTACTCCAGACAAGTTGCCGTTCTCGTCGATCTGGATCACGGCAACGATTCGTCCACTGAAGCCGCGCCGCACGTCCGGCGGTGCATTCCATTTTACAACTCGGGGCGGATGCTGAATCTGGACTGGGTCGGGTTGCGCGCGAGGTGACCTCGGCTGATCCGAGACCTTCTTCGCCGGCAGGTCACTTTCGATTGCTTGTTCGACAGGCGTGGGCTTGGTCGGCTCGTTGTGCGTGAAGTGCCCTGCGGTACGTGGTGGTGATTGTTCGTCAGTTTCGGCAGGCGGCCTCAGTGGTTGCGGAGGGACGGCGCGTGGTCGTGGTTTGAGCTTGGGCAACACGTCCGAAGCATCCAGTTCAAGTGGGTTCACGTCCGGCTCAGTCTTGGCGACGGGCGTAACCTCCGGATACTCCACAGGTTCGGTCTCTGAAGTGTCGGCGGACTGCTGTGGCTGGCAAACATCGGCTTGCGCTGTGTAGCCAGCAACGCGTGGGCGTACGTTGACTGTCCCTGAAAAGCCAAGCGAACACGCCAGAGCAATCAATCCCGCGTGTGCCGTAGCCGCTGTGAACAGTCCGCGCTTCTTCATATTGTCGTTATAAATCCTGCAGGCCTGTTTGCTGAGCAAAAACTGAGGATGGCCAGCAGGGGCATGGATCCCGCTGACCATCCTCTGTTTCGAGGCTGTTAGAACTCCCAGCCCAGTACCATGTAGAGTTTCATACCCGGTGAATGTCCGCCGATACCGATGAGCGGCACAATATTGATGTGCATTTGCGGAAGCGGGCGTAGCTGGATGCTCGGCCCGCTGATGTGGCTGTCGATGTAATGCCCGCGGTCGTCGGCCGTGTCCTCAAACTCAGACTGGTGTTCCCACCCGACGGAAAGGACTTCGTCAATTACGGTAAAGCTGATCGCGGCGACGATGCCGAGAACGTTTTCGTGATCACCACCTAGCGAGTGTTCATAGACCAGGTTGGCACCCCAGTGAACCCTCGGAACGATTTCGTCGCCGAGCAGTAACTTGCCTTCAACCTTGTCTGGGCCGCCGTTCTTGAATGCGTACTCAAGGTAGAGCGTTGGGTTTGAGTAGACCACACCCCAGTCGAGTGGCGCCCAGCGCAGTTCCGTGGTGATTTCTGCCGGTTCCAGTGTGCCGAAGTTGCCTGACTTTTCGAACACCAGATACAGATCGAACTGGAAGTGGTACGGAAGGCCGAACTCGGCTTCAAACAGCCATTCGTTGCTGACGGCTTCGCTGCCGTGGTTGCTGCGGCGAGGCACCTCATGCACCGACCAGAATTCGAACTCGAACTGGCCTTCAGGGCGAACATAGACGCGGCACCGATTGAAGCGACGGCGCGCCGCCCAGCGTGGCATACCGTAGCTGCCGATGCGGTCCTCTTCGCGCAAATCAGAGTCGTGGCCTTCGACTCTGATTGCAGGCGCGTCCCATGAGTGGGTGCCCGTACGTTCCTCTTCGCCAGCGCTGGTCCCCGGCTCTTTCTCTTCCTCGGCGCCGTTGTCGGCTGAGTTTTCGTCTGACTTGTTCTTAGCGTTGGCTGCCGGGTCCACCGGCGCTGCGGATATGACACTTGCAGCAAACACCGCCAACAAGAGTGTTAGCAGTCTTGTCCAGAACCTCATTGCTCTCCCCTTTCTCCGAAAAACAAACAACCCCTCCCGGCTGAAACTCTCCGGTAGGCCTAATTGATGGTTGGCTGGTTTGGGGTGGGGGAGCCCCGAGGAGCGGGCAGGTACTCGCCGCGAGCGACAAAAACCCTCCCGATCCGAGTGTTTGTTTCGCGGGCTCCGGTGTCCTGACATAGATTCCGAAGAAAGTTCACGCACGCTGCCGCACTTGCGGTCGTCCCTGTGTGCTGGCTGAATCGATAGATGCCGACGCTCATTTCTGTGGTCATACCTGCCTACAAGCGCCCCGAGCTGCTAAAGCAGGCCGTGGAGTCGGTGATTGCGCAGACACACCGCCCGCTTGAGCTGGTGATCGTTAACGACGGCAGCCCGGATGACACGGCCGCCCAAATGGAGGCGATGCGTCCGGCCGTTGAGGCGGCCGGGATTGCTGCAAGCTTCCATAGTAAGGAAAACGGTGGTGTGGCAAGCGCGCGCAACTACGGCATGCAGCGCGCGACAGGCGACTATGTAGCCCTGCTTGACGCCGACGACCTGTTCTTCCCAACCAAGCTGGAGAAGCAGCTTGCGGCCGTGCTTACTGCGGATGCAGATGCGTCAAGCTGTCTCGTTGAGCGCCGGATTGGTGAACGTGTTTCGCTGTATCCTTCGGACGCTGCGGGGCTACTGAGCGGGCACAATCCGGGCGGTGTGCTGAGGCTTGAGGTCTGGACGCACACCAACAGTCTGTTTCTGAGTCGAGAGTTGCTGGATCGTGCGGGCATGTACGACGAGCGGCTTGAGATATTCGAAGACGACGAGTTCCTGATTCGGCTGGCGCACCACGGAAAGTTTGCGGCTGTGCCTGAGGCGCTTGCCACGTGGATTGACCAGCCGGAATCACTGAGCCAGGTGCCGGACTACGCGACCTTGATGATGCGCGACAGAAACCGCCGCAAGCAACTGGACATCACTCGCGAAGTCTGCAGCGACCAGCCGGGCTGGGACGAGAGCGCCTGGAAGCGAAGCGTGGACCGCTGGTACAAGCAGATCATCAATCACTACATCTGGGCCAACGACCTGAAAGGCGCGACGGAGAACTTGGAAGCTGGCGTCGCGCGGGCCGGATGGCTACCGCTGCTGAAACGCTCACGCAAGAAGCTGCGTAAAGCAAAGCTGTTGCGTTTGATTGGGCTGCGGATCAAGAACCCCAAGAACGACCCGATTTACGATCAAGCCTAATCGTCGCCCTTGTCTCGCTCGTGAGTTGCATCCTCGGCTGCTCGACGCACGTTGCCTTTGCCGGCTGTTACCGCTGCGGTTCGCAGTGCACCGCTGCTATGCTTGAGCTCTTGAGATGGCTCTCCGTTCTCTGCCATCTCCGGCTCTTTGGGAGTATCCTCCAGCGCCTTGTACTGCAGCTCATAGAGCTTGTGGTAGAGCCCCTTGTGCGCCAGCAATTCCTGATGGCTGCCACTCTCGGCCAGTTTGCCTTTGTGCATCACCAAGATCTTGTCGGCCTTCTGGATTGTGCTGAGTCGGTGCGCAATCACGACGCTTGTTCGTCCTTTCGTCAGCTTGACCAGCGCTTCCTGGATCAACTCTTCCGTATGCGTGTCGATGCTGCTTGTTGCCTCATCCAGAATCAGAATGGCCGGGTCGAATACCAGTGCGCGTGCGAATGACAGCAGTTGTCTTTCGCCGGCGCTGAAAGTCTTGCCGCCCTCTTCAACTTTGGATTCGTAGGCGCCTTCCAGCTTCGTGATGAAGTCGTGCGCACCGACATATTTGCAGGCCTCAATGACTTTCTCAGCCGCAATCTCTTCGTTGCCGAGGCGTACGTTGTCGAGGATTGTGCCGGCAAACAGGAAAACGTCCTGATGAACCGTCGCCACGTTGCGCCGAAGCCCGGCCAGTGTCCAGTCGCGGACGTCGTGCCCGTCAACCTGAACACTGCCGCCTTGGATGTCATAGAAGCGGCAGACCAGATTGATGATTGTGGTCTTGCCCGCGCCCGTGTGGCCAACGATGGCCACGGTCTGGCCGGGCTCGATGGTGAAATCCACGCCGCGCAGGACAGGCTCGCCGGGTTTGTACTCAAACTGGACGTTCTCGAACTTGACCTCGCCTTTGACTCGGCCGAAGTCCTGTGCACCCGGCTTGTCCACGATGGTTCGCGGCTCGTCGATAATCGTGAATATGCGTTCTGCGGCCGTCATGGCCCCCTGCACCACTTCGAACTTTTCAGTCAGGTCACGAATCGGCGTGAAGAACAACTCAGCATAGCCGATGAACATGAAGAGCAACCCGAGCGTGAACACTTGGTTGCCGCTCACATTGAACTCACCCATCACAGCGGCTCCGCCAAACCAGATCACCAACGCAATGCCGGTGGCGCTGAGTGTTGTGCTGACCGGGCGAAAGATTGCCCACGCTTTGCGCTGGTCGATAAAATGTTTCTTGTACTCTTGGCCGATCTTGTCGTAGGCGCGGTCATTTACTTCTTCCTTATGGAAGAGCTGAACGATACGAACGCCGCCCAGCACTTCGGCCGTGAAGGCGTTGATTCGCGAAAGCGCAGCACGCCATTTGCGGTACGCCGCACGCGCATATTTCCGGAAGATCAGCGTGGCCACCAGCATGGCAGGCACAACCGACATGGCGATCAGCCCCAGCTTCAGGTTGACAACAAGCAATACGACAACAATTCCGACCAGCATGGCGAGGTCCTTCAGGATCATCACCAGTGCAGTGCTGAACATCTCTTCCATGGCGCCGACGTCGTTGGTTGTGCGTGTGACGAGACGGCCAACCGGATGTCGATGGAAGTAGCTCAGGCTTAGGTTATGGACGTGCGTAAAAAGCTGCATGCGGATGTCGTGAATCACACGCTGGCCGAGTCCTGCCAGCAGGTAGCCGTTGCCCCATTCCGTGAAGAACGCACCAAGACGCATCAGCATGAACAGCGACGCCATAACGATCAGCTTGTTCATCTTGTCGAAGTTGGCGAAGTTAGGCAGGAAGAACTCAATGAAGCTGCTCACCGCCGATGCGATGATGCTCCTCGACTCGGTGAACACGATGTCGACGGTCGCGCCCATTAACGTTACCGGCAGGATGGCGAAACCTGATACAGCAAACACGAGCACTGTGCCGACCAAAACACGAAGCCAGTAAGGTTTCGTGTAGCCGGACATGCGGCGAAAGAGGACCGGATCCCAGACGTTCGTCTTGATCTTGTCCTCTAGCAAGTCTTCTTCAAACGTGTCGGTCATTTCGGTTATCAGTTGCTGGTTGTCAGTTGTCCGTTGTTGGAACGGTCATCAGATTCATGCTCTGACAACCAATAACTCCCAACTCCCAACTACCCCTGCTCACTTATCTCTTCTTCCAGCTGCTGCTTGCCATGCAGCTCAGCGTAGTAGCCGTTGTTCTTCAGCAACTCTTCATGTGTCCCACGTTCGCTTATGCGCCCGCCCTCCAGCACGATGATCTCGTCGGCGTGTTCCACCGTGCTGACGCGATGGCTCACAATGATCGTCGTGCACTGCTGCATGACTTCCTTGAGACCCTTCAAAATGGCCTCTTCCGTTTCGGTGTCGACGGCGCTCAGGCAGTCGTCGAGTAGCAGGATCGCCGGCTTGCGCGCAATCGCCCTCGCAATCGCAAGCCGCTGTTTCTGGCCGCCACTCAGGTTGACGCCCTTTTCGCCGAGCAACGTGTCGTACTGCTTGGGGAAGCCCAGCACATCTTCTTCAACGCGCGCGATTCTTGCGCACTGTTTCAACCACTCGACGTCCGTGTCGTGAGCATCATCGGTCGAGGCGACTTCGTGGTCGTTGCCCAGCGTTCCGAGTGCGATGTTCTGCAAAATCGACTCACTGAACAGGAACGTCTCCTGCGGCACACTTCCGATCTGGGTGCGCAGCACGTCCAGTTTGATCGTGCGGACGTCATGCCCGTCAATCAGCACAGTACCCGGCGGTGGATCGTACAGGCGCGGAATCAAGCCGAGCAGCGTTGATTTGCCTGAGCCCACAGGCCCGACTACCGCTAGCGTCTTGCCCGGCTCAATTTTCAAGCTGATGTTTCGGACGGCGTATTCAGGCTCGTTGAGCGGCTCAGCTTCGGCATCACCGACCATCGCGGAAACGCTGGGCGCCGGTAAGAACTTGAAGCTGAGATCCTTGATCTCAATGCCGCCCTGCAACTGCGAAACGGGCGCGGGCTTTTCAGGGTCCACAATCTCCGGTTCAACGCTGAGAATGCGCTGAATGCGGTTCATGCTGACGCGCCCGCGTTGATACAGCATGACGACCCAACCCAACCCGATCATCGGGCCGGACAGGCGAATCAGCCACTGGAAGAACGCAATGAATCCGCCGACGGATATCTCGCCTTGAATGACAAGGTAGCCGCCATAGATGACTACCACGATGTCGGCCAGGCCAAGCATCAGTGTCAGCAGCGGGTTCTCCAGGGCGACAACTTTTGCAAGGTGCATGCCGCGACGGAAGTACTCGCGGCTGAGCCGACTGAACGCGCGAACTTCGCTGTCTTCCTGCACGAACGACTTGACGACTTTCGCACCGGCATAGCTTTCGCGGGAGCGCTCGGCCACGACGGCCCATTGTTCCTGCAGGTTCTCGTAACGCTCCTCGATTGCGTGCGCGAGTTTCGCAACGATCACCGGAATCAGCGGCAGGGTCACTGCGCTGGCTAGCATCAGCTTCCAACTGATTGTGGCCATGTAGATCGGGACCATCATGAAATACAGGCTGGTGTCGATGATCAGCAACAGTCCGAACCCATAAAAGAACCGAACCGCGTCCATGTCGCTGGTCGCGAGACTCATCATTTCGCCGGTCTTGGCGCGATCGTGAAAGCGCGATGCCAGACGCTGCACATGGGCAAAGAAGCGGCAGCGCAGGTCGTGGGTCAGGTTGATGCTGGCCTTTGCGTAGTCCAGCGACATGAAGTAACGGAAGACGCCGGTCATGGCGACAATCAGGACGTAACCGAGGGCGTAGATCCAGATGCCGTTCATGTAGACGCCTGCACCGCCGTCGCCGAGGGCGTTCATTATTGGGTTGCCCAGTCGCTCAAGTGCTTCAGGCGTCTGGTTGGGACTGGTCAAGTACTCAAGATGGTTGATCGCCCATTGCACAAGCTTTGGTGTGAACGTGTCAAAGATGTCAACGAAGATCAGCGCCAGCGTGCCGGCCAGGTAAAAGCGCCAGTACGGGCGGGCATGTGCCAGCATTTTGATGAAGTTGCGAAACAAACCTGCCCCTGCGCTTCTGAACGACGAATTGTCCGGCAACCTCTGGACGTGTCAAGAGGCCGCCGGAATGTGGGGGCTCCCCCCCGCTTACCGTTAGAGCTATAGTCACTCCCCCGTGCAAGCGAATGGGAGTTTTCCTGTATTATCAGGAACCCATACCCTCGCTCCGCGGGCTTAACGATTACGGATCGCTCACGGTTTCAAGGAATCCAACTATGAAATTGCTGAAAGCTGGACTACTGCTGGTTGTACTAGGTGGCCTGTTCGCCACGACGGTACAGGCGTTTGAACCCGGCGATTTCGCGCCACGGGGCTCTCTTCTTTACATGCGGGCGAACGACCTGTCGGGTGCAGTTCAAAAGCTGGGTGGCGAGAGCTGGAAGTCGGAAGTTGAGCGAATGCTGCTCGCCCGGGACAAACGGGACTTTGATCAGTCTGAAGCGGTCATCGAAGAGGTACGCCGGTTTGCCGACTATCTCGGAATGACCGAGTTCATCATCAGCGACGTAATGGTGCGTGAACCGTTCTTCCAGATGGCACTGGTGTCGCAATTGAAGGAAGGCGCTCCAACGGAGTTCAGCGAGGAGTTCATCAACTTCATCAAGGAAGAAGATAAGGACATTGAGGCTACCAAGAACAGCATCAAGTTTGAAAACGGCGCTCTGTGGCTCAAGGGCGGCGTGCTGGTCCTCAGTTCAGGCGGGATGATGGACGCTCATGTCCAGGACGTTCTGGATGGCTTCACCGACGAAAGCCTAAGCAAAGTTGAGCGCTTCACCAAGTGGAGCGCGAAGGCCAACGCCGATCTTGTCGCTTTCGCCGACATGAAGGCTTGGCGTACCGCTCTAGACCGCCTTGGCGAAGACTTTGATGCGGAACTGCGTCACGCGCTTGAAACGGTTGAGTGGCAAAAGTGGGACCTCATCACGGCGCGGGCGACACTGCCGGGCAAAACCAGCGGCGGTATCTCGGTCGATATCTCGTTGAGCCTGAACCAGCCTTTTGAGAACGTGAATGCATTCATGAAACCTTCAGGCGGTAGCCTGCTGGTGAACATGCTGCCGCGCGAGACTGTCGGTTTCCTTTCCATGCAACTCGGGCGTCAGCACCAGCAAACGTACAACGACTTGCTGCGGTTCTTCCATGACTTCGAACAGAATGACCGTCCGGCAAGGCTCGAACGTCGCATCCGTTGGGCCGAAAGTGACCTGGAATGGGCCGAGGAGCGCCTCAAGAATCTCCGGGAAGAAAGCGACGGCGACAAGGAGAGTGACAAGGATGCGTCCGGCAACCCGGAACCACAACGCGCCACACCCAAACCGGTCGAAGTAAAGCCCGTCAGCCCCGAGGGTGAAGAAGAATACGACCCAATCAAGGACGCAGAGGCCGACGTCGAGCGTGCGAAACAAGAGCTGGCGGACCTGCGAGACCAACTCTCAAAGCACAAGTTCCGTGCATTCCAACCTGACCCGGACCTTCGACAGGGCGAAGAAACGGATGCCGAAGGGTTCCATGATGGCTTCGAAAGAGCGATCGCGGAGTTCGGCTTCACACGTGAAGAGGTCCTCGGTGCCATCGGTCAGGAAGTCATGCTGGGCATCGTCGACTTGCCGGATCCCGGCTTTGATGGCAACGATCCAGGCGACGCATATGGCGACATGTGGTTCGTCCTAGTTGAAACGCAGGACACGTTCCCCGTACTGAAGGACCGCTTTCTTGATCGAGTTCTGGCGCGCAAGCTCCCGGCCGACATGCCCGCCGAAGAAGTGGAGCGTGCCAAGCGAGACGCCGAGAAGGCGATCTTCAAGAAGGTAGAAGGCGGCGAACTCATTCGCGAGAAAGGCCTCCGCGCTGATTGGTGCGCGTTTGCCGGTGAGGGTTTTGTAGGGTTCGCGCCGAACGAAGAAGTAGCGCTCATGATCATGAAAGCCGGTTTGGGCCAGGGGCGTATGGACACCAGCAACATCCCGGGCGGGCTTGTTTCAGGCAGCAAAGTTGCGTACCTGAACCTTGGTGACTTCCTTGGCAAGATTGCCACGGGCATGAAGAATCGCCGTCGCCGCTACGCGGATTTTCCGAACCCGTACTTCCAACTCGATAAGTACATGCCGGGTGGATTCCATCTCTCAATCTCTTCTGATGAGGGAAGCCAGGGCGTGCTGTTCAGCCTTCGCACGGGCGGCGAGAGCAACGCTGACGGAGCGCTGAAAATGTTCGGGGATGAAATCTCCAACATGAAGGCCTCGCGTCACGACGAAATCGAACTTCGCGCTTTGGGCGACGGAATCGAGGCCTGGTACAACGACAATCGCGACGCGCTCGCTGCCATGGAAGTTGGTGAGCGGACGAAAGCCATCAAGGCGGTTACGCCCGAAATGCTGGTGGCTGGTGGGATGTATACTCCGGTCGACGGGCTGCGAAGCGCTTTTGACCCGGCCATGGACAAGCGTTTTGTGAGAATGCTGGCGAACTACGAAACCCGTCTTGGGCACGCTGATGGTGCTGAAGAAAACGCCAAGGACCTTTCTGAGGCTAGCTTTGAGTGGTTCGGGCTTCCAACCAATCTGGACATCGGTGAGGATGACTACTACTCAAAGGGCGACTCGCCAGTAACGGGTACACCCATCTGCGCGATGATGGGTGACTGGGCGCATGACGGGCGCTTTGTTGTGATCTGGTCAAACGGCCCGCGGGTTGTGTGGTACGACAGTGCCGACTACGCGGCAATGATGGATGCAACCCGCAACGGCAAGGAGTGGCAACCAGTTGATCCCGCGACCGTCAATCCGCCGAAGTGGCGCGTTCGTCGTTTGATGAACCGGAAGTCCTACGACATGTACGACCTGCAAAGCCGCATGCGCCAGGCCAGCGAAAGAGCGAAAGAAGAGAACCGCGAACTGGAGCTCAAGTTCGTCGGAAAAGACAAAGAGAACGCGCTGCAGGCACTTCGTGACTTACTCGGGATTGACGAAGAGGACTGGTTCCACTTCGAGGACGCCCGGAACTTGACGGTCACAACTGACGCCGAAGGCAAGGCTAAGGCGCGTTATGAAAACTGGGGCCAGTGGATTGAGATCGACAGCGAAGGCAACCTGACAAGCAGCTTCGACGAATAACATAACATGCAAGAGCAAACGACCCGGCCAAGCGCCGGGTCGTTTGCATTCCGGGTCCTATTCAACGTTCAACTCCAGGCTTACTTCAAAGTCGTCGGTATCGGGAATTCTGGTAGGCGAGCCCTCGATGGTGGCGAAGCCGGATGTTGTGAGTCTGATCTTGTGTGCTTCGGGGTAGGAGAACCCGCAGAGTAGAGTGCCTTTCTTCGCGAATACGACCTCGCCGCGGGGATGGCCAAGCTTGGCCGTCCCCAGAACCAATCCGTTTGAGTCCAGAAACTCGACAGTGATGCGGTTACGCAACGCGGTGCCCTCGGGCAGGCGCAGGTCGATTGCCAGAGTCGGTCCGAATACTGGCCGCAACACCTGCGTGGTTACTTCCCCATTCGTGACGACCACGTTCTCGATTCGCTCACGAATCCACCACGATCCGCCAGACACGATGGTGTAAGTTCCCGGCGCAAGCGATGGGATACGCCGATACGCCGCGGGGCCCTCCTGAATGTAGGACGGATAGATCGCGACTTCGTTGCCGTCAGCGTCAAAGATCTGTGTGGGTACGCGCCCCCGATTAGTCGCGTCCTGATGATCAAACCAGAGCAGCAGCGTGCCGCTTTCTTCGGGAAATCTGAGTTCTATCTCTGCATCGGTCTCGGTGACGTCCACTGTTTTGTAGACAGCATCAGAGTAGTCGTAGCTGGCGTTGAACGAGTGCTGCGCGGCCCAGACAACATAGCGCCCCGGCTTGAGAGTTGAGAACAGCGGTATGCCGGTCTCTCGCGTCAGCCTCTTGTTCAAGTAGCGCATGTCCTTGTTGTCTTCACCTAGTGGTCCGTCGAGGCCGACAACCACTCGGTCCAGATCCATTTCGCCTGCCAGCGAGAGGCGAATCTCGCGTAGCTCCAGCGGCCAGTCAATCTTCAGATCGGCACCCGCCTTGAGCTCAAACTCGAAGAAGAACTCAGGGCGGTAGCCGTACCTGGGTCCGTCGTTCTCAAGTACTAGTTTCGCGCGGTAACGCCCGTAGGGCATTGGCCCGGGCTCAATCTCAAGTGGCGCGTCTTCGACACTCCTGATGTCCTGAAGTTCTAACGACCACGGCTTGGCAGCAGCGACGTCCAGTGGCAGCAACTCTACGCGGGCGGTCAGTGTTTCGAGTTGCGTCTGGATTCGCAGAGTCGGGCTTAGCGTGTTGGGCAGGTCGAGCGATATGTCGGCGCTGAAATCGTACTCGTCGGGTGTGACGATGTGTCGCTCGGGAAGAAACCACTCGAGTGAACGATTGGCCTGAACACTCTCCAGCCAGGCCAACTCCGACTTGCCGAGCAGCACGTATTCGTAGTAGCTAAGATTCTCAATGCGGGCGCTGCCTGCAGCGTCTGTGGCGAATTCAATGCTGCCTCCACGAGTCGCGCCTACAAGTTGGAACTCTTGGTTGGCGGCTGGAATGCCGTTCCGCATCACTTTCACTTCCAGCACGCGTCCGGAGTCCCGCGCTTGGAAGCTCTGCAATTCATTCGAGTCGACAATCTCGATGTCTTCAAGCAACAGCCAGGGGCGCTCGCGTCCCTCAAGAATCACCGCGTAGTGACCAAGGTTTGCTGTAAACGACGGTTGCGCTGGCCTGTGAAAGGGCGATACCCACGCGATCGCGCCACCGTAGGCACCAATGTCGGTCAAGTACGCTGCTGTTTTCTCCAGCCCGTCTTTCAGCAACATGGCGTGAGCATCGGTGCCATGGGGCAACAGCCAAGCCTTGTATCGGTCGTAGCGATACGCGCCGTACATGACTTCGAAACGAAGGGTCGGGTTGTGCGGGAGTTGAAGCTCAGCGCTTGCCGGCAGGGCTTTGAACTCAAGATCGATGGCTGCGGCGGGCGCGTCAGTGGGGGAAACACTGACCGTGTACTTGCCGGGTTTCAACTTCAGCATGTACGTCTGCGTTTCTGTATCAATTACGGCGAAGCCGGGACCGAAGCCCTCAGGGTGTGGCGAGATACTTAGGTCCAGGTCGGTTCGCAGCGTCCCGTCAGTGTTTCTGATCGTTAGCAGAAAGTAGCCAGTTGGGTCCAGGCTCAGAGTTCCGACGTCGAGGTCATCGCCGCTTTCCAGAACGATCGGCCCCGACACGTAGTCTTTGAAGCCGCGACGCCAGACGTGCAGGCGATGCTTGCCCGGCAGTAAATCGTCCAGCCTGAAGCTGCCATCGTCGCCGCTGAATCCCATCTTCTTGATGGTCTGCTCGCCCCAGGTCGTAACGCTGTCGACGACAACTCGTAACGGTTCGCCGCCCGCGCCTGTCACGCGTCCGTGCATGCTGCACACCGGTACGAGTTGTTGGCGTCGCTCGACGGCGGGCAGTCGCTCGCCGGGGCTTTGCATAAATCTCAATTCGGTCCGGCCGTTGCTCCAGAGCAAGCCGGGTTCTGTCAGTGCGAGGACAAACGAATTTCCTTGGTCGGAATCAAGTCGGGCATATAGCGCGCCGTCTTCGTTACTGACCATCTCAAGTATTGGTTGGTCACCTGCGTCGGGGTCAAAACCCAAGCGGCGAATGCTGCAGTGAACGCCGGGCAGTGGCTTGTCGCCGCTGACCAGTTCGACATCAATGATGACGTAGCGCCGAAGTTGCATGTCGGCTTCAAGATCAACACCGTCGGTCAGCACGACTTTGACGGAGCCTTCGATACTGCGGAAGTAACCAGCAGTGATTTCACAGACAACGAACGGCCGCGAATCCGCGTCACTCAGCGGAGCCTTGCCGCCTGTGAGCGTTACGACAACGTCGACAGTGAACTGGCCGGTGCCCGATACTTCAGCGCGTGTAGCCTTGCAGCTGGCTGTCGGAAGGTCGGGGTGTAGCGCCTTGAAAGCAGTCCAGCCAGCATCGGACGTGCAGCCCCAGCGCTCATCCACGTGAGCCGACACTTCCAGGTCGTGGCGATCGAAGCTTGGTTCAGCCGCAGTGCCGTTCCGCCATGTGATTTGGCCTGTAACTGCTGCGTTGATTGTAACGTCTTCAGCGTGGATTGCGGCGGCGCACAGCAGCGCCAACGCGAACGTGAGAGCGCGCATCGTCGGGCTCCTAGGGGTGCCCCGGGGTTCTCATTATCGCAATGCTGAGAGCTTACTCAAGGACTACGCGGCGTTTGCCGGTTCTGATGTGCCCGATGACGTGGGTCTTCAGCGCCGGCATGCCTTTTACTTTGTGCTTCTCAAGCTTGTCAGCGACGGCGTCTACATGGTAGGGGCTGCAGATGGCGACCATGCCGATGCCCATGTTGAACACGCGATACATCTCATCGCGGTCTACGTTGCCGCCGTGTTGAAGCAGCTTGAAGATTGGCGGGACTTCCCAGCTTGACGTGTCAATGACAGCTTCGCAGGTGTCCGGCAGTACGCGCGGGATGTTCTCAAAGAAACCGCCGCCTGTAATGTTGGCGAGCCCTTCAACAATTCGTTTGCGCTTATAGGCGTTAAGCACCGCGCCCACTGGCTGTGCATAGATCTGCGTCGGCGTCAGCAGTTCAAGGCCAAGCGGCTGGTTGAGGTCGTCGAACTTCTGGCTGAGCTTCCAGCGCTTCTTCTTTATGATCTTGCGAACTAGGCTGAATCCGTTGCTATGAAGACCGGAACTTTCAATGCCAAGCACAACGTCGCCCGGTTTAATGTCATCGCCCTTAATGATCTTGTTCTTTTCGACAACGCCGACAGCGAAGCCTGCAATGTCATACTCGCCAGCTGGGTAGAAGTCCGGCATCTCGGCCGTCTCGCCACCCAGCAATGTGCAGGCTGATTGCTTGCAGCCTTCGGCAACGCCGCCGACCAGCGGCATGATGACGTCGAGGTCTTTCTTGCCGGTCGCAATGTAATCCAGAAAAAACAGCGGCTCGGCGCCCATGCACAGCATGTCGTTGATGCTCATGGCAACGCAGTCGATGCCGACTGTGTCGTGCTTGCCCATTTCGAACGCGAGTTTCAGTTTCGTGCCAACGCCATCGGTGCACGCGACGAGCACCGGGCGACGGTAGTTACGCTTGAAAAGGGCCGTGTCGTGGTCGAGGCTGAACAGTCCACCAAAGCCGTTCTCGACTTCCATGACACGCGGGCTATAGGTGCTGCGTATGCGCTTGAAGATTTGGCCGACCAGCCTTTCGTGAGTCGCAAAATTCACACCGGCGTCAGCATAGGTCAGCCCTTTTGACGCCTTTTGTTTGGCGGGGGGCTTCTTTGCAGCCCGTTTTGCAGGTCTCTCTTTGTTTGAGCTTCCGGCCATAACAATCCCGCACGAAAGGCGGAATTGTAGCTACGAATCAGCCCGGCGCGAGTTGTGGAAAATGGCTGTCCGGCAATCACGCTAACTGGCCAATTATCATTGTTAGGGCAACGCCCCATACTAATCTGAGCGCATGGAGACGCGGTTGATTCGTCGATTTCGGACCTGGCTGGGTACCTGGCGGGGGCGCATTGAGTTCACCGACGGACGTTCGGGCATCATGCAATTCAAGCTGTCCTCGATCTTCAGCGGCGAAGCGATTCAGGTCGAAACGTCGTTTATCAGTTCCGAGGATGGTCGTCCGCTCAACCGGGGGTGGGGGTATCTGTCACTTGATGCAAGTGGTCAAGTCGTCAACAACATGTACAGCAGTGAACTGGGATTTGCCGTATTGAAGGAATCCCCCGATGACCCTGGTGTCCTGTCGGTTTCCGGCGGACTCTCGGGCAACGAAATTCTGGACGTTGCGATGAGCGTCGTGGGGGATGAGTTCACCGTCAGCAGCCATCGCCGCGAAGGTTACAGCGGTCATGACGACAGACCCCGGACCTACGCGGTGATGAAGCGTATTGGACTCACCATGCCGGAGAACCCGTGAACGCGACGGTTTCAGATTATCTTGGCTGGGTAGGCGTGTGGACCGGCATCGGCGAGACACAGGCCGGGCAGCCGACACTGATTCGATCAACGTTTGAGTTTGCGATGGACGGTAACGGGCTCGAGATGCACTTTGAGGCCTGGGACCCCGATGTCAACGTGCTGTTCCACGGCGTTCACTCCGTTTTAGCGCGCGCGCCGTCCGGCATGCTTCGGGCGCTGGGCTTCTCCACCATTCACGGGCCACTGATTCTGGAACTGATGCCCGATGACGCCGGCGTCATGGCCCTGAGCGGAGATTCACAGACCGGCAACCGAATATCCGTGACGTTCGTCGAAGAAGCTCCAGACCAGCTACTGTTTACAGCTTTTTGGCGAACGCCCGACCAGCCATTCTCGAGTGAAGCCACGCCGAGGATGACATGTACGTTAAAACGAGGGTCGCCTTGGAAGCCGGGTCCTCCTGCCAATCCTAGGGATTCAGCTTCAGCTTGATCGCCCCGGACTTCGCGTGCTCCTTGCCGGTCTTCGCGCCTGTGTTATCGAAGACAGCGATGGCGATGTGGGTATCCTCGCCAGCCTTGAACGCTGCGTCGTCGGAGTGCCCGGTATCCAGCTTGCGCTTGAAGACGACGGTCCACCAACCGTCTTTGTACTCGGCTGCGGTTTCGATATCCCCGCGGCTGCCTTCCGGTGTTCTCAGGCGGTAGCTGGGGACGCTGTAGTTGCCTTCCGGTTTGAACTCTTCCGGCAGGTCAGTTGAAGTATCTTCGGTGAAGCTGGACGTCTTGTCGGCGTCATCCTTCCAAACCCACTTGGGTGCGTCGCCGTCATCGTTGGCGTTGGTTGCGTACGCTGATTTTCCTTCGTCGTCTTTGCGACCCTCGGGTTCCTGGCTGAAGTTCTGGTCGTCTGCGAAGCCATTTAGTCCGCCGCGCGCGGCTTTCCAATGCCAGAGGTCAGCGTGTTCCTGCTCGCTGGCTGTGCCCATATCGCCGTAGTGGCAAAGCACCGCACAACCCTTTGTCTCGAAGTCTTTGGCTGTCCCGTTGATGGCAATCGCGATCCGGTCCTCATCGCCTTCGGACTTCGTCCACTTACCCTCTTTCCACTCCCACGCTTTCTTGGTTGTGGACTTGGTGTCGTCTTTCCAGCGAGCCATGATGTAGATGCTCTCGCCGTCATGCAGGGCGCGCAACTCGACGTCCGGACCGAACGTCTTCGGGTCTTTGCGCGTTGGGAAGGTCAAAGCCGGCAGGCCTTTCCAAGTGTCGTTGAGTTCCGCCTTCAACTCTTTGATGGCTTCCACTTTGTTCACGGTAAGTTCAAGACTCTGTCGAGCCGGCGGGTCCTGGTTGTCCTGGGCAAGGATCGCAACGGTGGCCGTAACGATCGCGGCAAGCAAGCTCAACACGCTGACTATTCTGAACATGTTTGATTCCTCAAATGCCCAAGAGTGGGCGTCTAGTTTCGTAAAACGACTGCATCCTCGCCGGCCCCTGATTCGGTCAGCGTCACGGCGACATGGTCTGTACGTTCCGTCTTAATCGTCAGACCCACAAAATCGGGGCAAATGGGGAGTTCACGATGGCCTCGATCGACGAGCACGCAAAGCTCAATGCGTTCCGGTCGCCCAAAGTCTGTCAGAACAGCCAGCGCAGCCCGAATCGTGCGTCCGGTGAACAGCACGTCGTCCACAAGCACAACCCGACGCCCTTCCAGGTCAATTGGAATGTCGCTTCCGTGGACCTGTGGCAACGCCCTTCCAGCCAAGTCATCTCGGTACAGTGTGATGTCGATCGCGCCGATGGCGGGCTCGGCGTGCCCGGCGGATGCAATTGCATGCCCCAGGCGCCTAGCGATTGGAACGCCATTTGTGTGAATTCCAACGAGCACAGGCGAAGCACCGTCCCCGGACACAATCTCGCCTGCCAGACGCTGAAGTTCGTCCTGGATTAGTTTGCCCTTGTGTAGGAACCTGTCAGCCACCACTACTCCTGCCGGAAAGGGCAAAAGTGTGGATTTCGGCGCTGGCCCGCGCAAGCCTAATCGAGCCAGTACCGCCGGAATTGGTCGGCATTCAGGCGCTCTTCACCAAGCCTCTCAAGATTGTTGCGCAGGTCTGGGTGCAGCAGGAAGCGACGAGAAGGCGGTAACGCGGCCAGTCGCCCGAAGAAGTGCTCTACCAGCCGAGATTTGAGCGCTTCAAGAGTCTCTGGGCGTTGTGTGCTTACGCCGTCAGCGCCGGCTGCGTCGGCCCGGCTGGCCACGACGAGCGAATTTGGAAGCTCCGGCGCAGCGCCCGGGGGCGTGAGTTCCAGCACCAGGTCGGCTTCTCCTCGCCATTCTCTGGCTAGGGCCTGAGCCTCCGCATCTACCCCCACGCCTCCGACCCAGTGGCCCGGGGCGTCAAAGAGCCGAAGTTCAAAGCCTTGGTGTTCGAGACGCCCTTCGATCACGTCACGCGTCAGCCCGGGTTCATCCCCGACAGCGGCCAGGGGCTGCCCGCACAATTTGTTCAGCAGGCTGGACTTGCCGGCATTCACGGGGCCCCATAGTTGAATTCTGGGTGGGCTGAACAGGTATCGAAAACTCTCGGATTCAGCCAATTGGGGACGGATTTGCTCAGGGCTGGAGAGCAGATTGCGCAGGCTCTCAGTCTCTTTTGCCGCTTCAAGCACCATGCGGACCGCCGCAGGACCACGGGCTAGTTGAAGAAGCGTAAGGGTCCGGCTGACGAAAGTGCATTCCCCATAGAGGTTTGCGGCAGTTTGGCTCAGCCCTGCCTGTGCCAGTTCCTCCTCAACGGCAAGTCTTACGCCGGGTCCCCCGTGGCAGGTGATGAGGAACGCGTTGCCTTCGCGGCAGCTCATGGCTTCATCGATGACTTCGCCCGCGGCATTTTTCAGCCAGACCCGTTGAGGTATGTCAGTGACTGTCTGGAGAACGCCGCCGAACACTTGGTGCGCTTCCGGCACGTGAAGGCGCAGTAAAGACAAGGCAGCCGAGCCCGGCGAGGACAACCACATGAATCCGGCACGCGAATCGTCGTTGTATCTTGCATCTAGGCGTAAGTGCTTAGGTAGCGGCATGTTAGTAATCGCTAGGTGGGAAATCTCGACGTCACAATTCTGTCAGTTTCGTACAGTTTGGCTATTGCCTTTGGTTGAGTGGGGCCATAGACTTCTCAACCTCAATATGGGGGAGCATAGTCGCTCAAGAATCATTCCAATATCTTCAGGAGTGTAGATTATGAAGAAGGTTTTCGTGTTTCTTATGTTTGTCGGTGTGATGGCCATGGCCGCTTGTGGCGGCACGCCAGGCAGTGACGACGGCAGCGAATGTGGTGGCGGTGAGTGTGGCGGTGGCGACGGCGGTTCCAGCAAGATGGACAACAGCCAGTCAACCATCGACATGTACGCCAACGGCACCATGAAGGCCATGTACTGGGTTCAGCTTCACGCCGACCCGGCCGCTGGCCAGTACTGGGAAACCAGCAGTGAAATGAGCGGCATGGTTATGACCAACCGCTGGCAGGTTGCAGCAGTTGACGGCGACACCGCGATCGTCGAAAACCAGTCCAAGATGGACTCAGAATACATGGTTTCGGACTACGTCATCGCCTACCAGGTTGACCTCACGGTCACCGAGCCGGGCGCTGTCAACGTCACCAAGGCCTGGATTGGTAAGCCGGGCGAAAAGGGTGCCGAAATCGAAATCATGGAAAAGCCGGAAGCCACCTGTGGCGGCTGCGCTCCTGAAGTCGAAAGCACCACCGAAGACTTCGACCTCGAAATGGCTGGCGGCAGCTGGCAGGGTACTGTCACCACCACGACCATGAACGGCACCGAGAGCAAGACCTGGGTTGCTGACAACGGTTGGTTTGGCGGCATGATCAAGATGCAGTCTGGCGACTACGTCAACGAGCTCACCGCGTTCGGCGACGACGCCGAGCCGCTGCTCGCTTGGGAATAAGTCTATTCCCAATAAAGCTTTGAGAACCGGCGCGGGTAACCGCGCCGGTTTTCATTTGGTTTCGTAGTTGTGCTTCTGGCTAGTATGCGGGTCGAGTCCAGTCCCAGAATGGTGTTCACGATGAGAGCATTCGCGTCAGTCATGTGCCTTGTGCTGGTTGTGGTTGGTCACGCAAGCGTTGTTGCTCAGGACGCTCCGGACGATCCCGATCTGCCGCAGGTGGACACAACTGACACAACCATCAAGTCGTACACTGACGGCAAGTCGCTCGCACCGTACGCTGTCGCAATCCACGAAGACCCCAAGCCCGGCCAGTATTGGGAAGTCGGCAGCGACAGCTTCGACATCAAGACTACCAACCGCTGGCAGGTGTCCCGTATCGACGGCGACGTAGCGTTGCTTGAGCAACGCGTGAGCATGTCCGCGGAGATGTTCAAGTCTGACTACGTGCTGGGCTATCGCGTTGACCTCAAGCCTGAAAGGGGAGCCCCCTCGGTTACCAAGGCCTGGATCGGAAAGCCCGGCGGAAAGCCCCAGGTCATTCAGATCGCCAAGATGCCTGCGGTTGCAGCGCCTGACACTGAAGCCGAGGATGACACACCCAATGACGAAGGCCAGCCATTCGAAGCGCTGGAGTTGGCAGGCACGACGTGGAAAGGGCGTCTCTACACCCATGAATTCGACGACATGACCACAAAGATCTGGGTCGTTGAAAACGGCTGGTTCGACCGTATCGCCAAGACCACAGCAGGCGACGAATTCGAGCAGAAGTTACAAAGCTTCGGCTACGACGCGGAACCTCTGATGCTCTGGACTGAGACCTGGCAAGAAGCCGGTGCAGACGATGGGGCTGAAAAGGAAGCCACCGAAAAGACTGGCGAAGAAACTCC
>JAGQRE010000159.1 GCA_020425695.1 Planctomycetota bacterium | reverse complement strand
TGAAAGCACCCGGGTCAGACTCGCTTGAAGTCAGGCTCATGCGCGGGCGGCCCTTGCTGTCGCTGACGATGACGGCACCTGAGCCGTCGTTGCCGACGCTCTGGGTAATGCGTACTTTCTCGTTGGCATCCAGCAGCGTGAACAGCAGGTCGCCGCCGTCATCCACCTTCATGAGTGCGCGAAGCTTGCCGTTCTTGTCTTTGAGCTGGAACTCGCTGGTGATGACTTTGTCGCCGTCGGCCTGCGCACCGGCCGGTGTCGCCTGCATGATTGTTGCGGCAATGAAGCTGCCGGCCAAAGACATCACGCCCATCACGGCCAGAGTTGTCACGAATTGCATACGGTTCATCGGGCTTCCTTCCATTCTAAAAGGCCCCTGCAAATAAAACGAAAAGTTGCGAGCGAGCACGGGAGTGTACGTGACGACTACAAGGCTGAAAATGCAAAAAGACTGGCACCGGCGCAGCCGGTTTGCTTGGGGCGCGCTTTCGGCTATCTTGACCGCGAGACGTGAAGGAACGGTGCATGACCGACAAAGCCATCCAGTCCCGCCTTGCGCTGGCGCTTGACGCGACCTTCGACGCGGGCAAAGCCATCGCCGAATATTACTTCGGCATGGGTATCGACGTGGTCTGGAAGGGCGACGGCAGCCCCGTCACGCAAGCCGACGAGCGTGGCGAGAAGATATTGCGTGAGCGCATTGGCTCGGTATTTCCGGACGACGCAATCGTCGGCGAAGAACACGACGACGAACATGGCTCGAGCGGCTTCAAATGGATCATTGATCCGCTGGACGGCACGGAAGCGTTTATCCGAAAGATCCCGATTTTCGGCACGCTGGTCGGGCTTGAGCACAAGGGCGAGATTGTCGCAGGCATCGTCTTCATGCCGGCGCAACGTGAGTTCGCGTGGGCGTCGCGCGGCAAAGGCTGCTGGTGGGTGCAGGACACGACCCACGCATACGATGTCGAAACACTGCGCGAGCGCGCCATCCGGGCTCAAGTCAGCCCGCACGACGATCTGTCTGAGGCGATGATCTGCACCACAGGCCAGGGCGCGTTTCACCGCGCCGGGCAGGTAGGCGCGTTCCTGAAGCTGCGCGATGCAACGCGCAAGGACCGCGGCTTCGGCCACTGCTGGAGCCACCTGCTGGTCGCCACCGGGCGCATGGACATCAGTATCGAGCCGAAGATCAACCCGTGGGACATCGCACCGTTTTCGATTCTGCTCGAAGAGGCCGGCGGCAAGCTGACCGATTTTTCAGGCGAAGAAACGATCTACACAGGCAACGTAGTCTGCAGCAACGGAACGTTGCACAAAGCCGCCATCAAAGCCCTAAACGGCAAACTACCTAAGCTGGATTTGAAGTAGGGATGAGCAACTATCGCTCACTGCTGGATGTCATTGCCGAGTCTTTCCTCAGCCGCAGTCGTGCAATCAAGTACAGCGTGCACGACAACTTTCTCGTTGAAATCCGTGACGAGGACCCGAACTGTTTTGCCGTACTTGTGGTTTGGGCGAAGAGCTTGTCATCAATAGAGTCGTACTTTCATATCTACGAAGACGGCAATTGCATCTTCGAGATTCGGAACCTTGAGCGAAAACGCTACCTGCAACTCCTGTACTCAAAGAACTTCAGCATCGATGCCCTCTTCGGAGCAGCGGCCGAAGAACAGGAACTAGTTGCCGCAACTTCAGTGCTTACAGCATTGGTCGGACTGTTTGAGCAATCGCTGTATTTCAGGATTAACGACGCCGAGTGGGGCAAAAGTGAATTAGATCGCCTGTTCAAAGAAATTGGCATCAATTGAAGAACGGTGATCGCACGTTGAGCAGCCACCGACAGCGCCAAAGTTCGCACCCACTGCGAACTGCCAAAGGCCCCGCAGGGGCCGTAAGAACATAGCCCGGTCCGTAAGGGCCGGGTAAACTGACCGCCACAACCAAAAGGCCCGTCAGGGCCGACAGAACCATGAGGCTGGAATGGCGCACACCTACACACGCCTTCTTTATCATCTCGTGTTCTCAACCAAAGACCGCACGCCGTTGTTGACCCCACCATGGCGCGAGAAAATGCACGCCTATCTCGGTGGAATCCTTCGCAACCTGAAAGGCCGCGCCATCGAGGTCGGCGGCGTCGAAGATCACGTCCATCTGTTCATTCAATTGCCGCCGACCATCACGGTTTCCGAGGCGATGAACAAATTGAAATCGAATTCATCGCGTTGGATCAATCAACAACCCCACCACGTTGGCAAGTTCGCATGGCAGGAGGGATACGCGGCATTCAGCGTAAGCGACAATCGGTACGACGAGACCATTCAGTACATTCGCAATCAGGAGCAGCATCACGCGAAGCGCGGATTCGTCGAAGAGTTGAAGGAGTTTCTTGAACGGAACGGATTGTCCTTCGACGAACGCGATTTGCTTTGACGGATCTGTCGGCCCTGACGGGCCTTCTTGTTGGTTGGGGCGACTGATGTCCCGGCCCTTACGGACCGGGCTATGTTCTTGCGGCCCCTGCGGGGCCTTTGGTTTGGCGGTCGGTTTCCCCGGCCCGATGTTCTTGCGGCCCCTGCGGGGCCGTTCACTACGTCCAGAGAAACGTCGCGTAGCTCAGATTGGCGGGCATGCATTGCATGACCGCCAAAGCCTTCTGTTCCTGCAAACCAACTGTGAAAACGGTTCAACTTTCGCGGGCTTCGCTTTTCTTCGCGCCTTCGCGTGAAAACAACAACCGCCGCTTTTGCGGCGGTTGTTGATTGTCTTGCCTAGATGCTGGGGCCGTGGGCTGGGGGGCTTACGCCTCTTCCGCCGCCGGGGGTCTGGCGTCTGGCGTGGCGCTCGTGTGCGCCTTCGTGCCTTGTGCGGTGACCCTCCGGACCGTGTACGGCGTGCGCTCCGTGCTTGGCTTCCGGCAGCTTGCCGGCCTTGAAGGCTTCCAGCGCTTCATCGACGCCCAACTCCGGCGCTTCAAGCCACATGTGGATGTCGCGCGCCTTCAGGTTGTTGAAGCATGCTTCTTCAAAATGTTGCCCGATCAAGTGCGTGATCTTGGCGATCGTCAGCGCCTCACCCAGGTCAAAATCGTCGGCCTTGGGGTCGAACGGGATGTTCACTTTCTCATGCGAGTTGTCGTCCTGGATGCGATAGACCTCAACGGCCTCGAAGTGACGCCCGTTGTCGTCAACCGGTGCAACAGTGCGATTCTCATGAAGCACGAGTGCGAGTAGTTTCATGTCAGCCCCTTGTTCAGTTATCGAATACCAGCGGTCTCAAGACACAACGGCCCGTTGCCCTGAAGTAGTCCATCTTCAGTTTATCAACTAAGCTTCCCGGGCTCCAATTCCGCTTCTCGTTTCGGGACTCGCACGAACAACGCGTGGCCAACCGCGCTGAAGAAAATCATCCCCGCCGCGAGAAAGAACAGGCTGCGGTAGTCGCGCCCGATCACGTTCTCAAACACCCACAACCCCGCCAGCGGCGCAAGCATGCCACGCAAGCCGGTCAGCGACGTATGCACGCCCGAGTACAAACCTTCGTCGCCTCGCTTGGCGAAGTACAGGCTGCCGATCGTCCAGACCACGCCGCCACCGGCACGCCCAAGCCCGATCAGCGCACCGGCCACGACCCCAAGCCAGAGCGAATCCGCGAACCCCCACGCCAAGAAGCCTGCGCCGATAAGCACGCTGGCCAAGGCGCGGTGCCGTACGACACCCAGCCGGTCAAACAATCCGCCGTGGAAGCGCACGCTCAAAAGCACCAGCGCTTGCTCAAAAGCACCAGCGCTTGCTCAACAGCGCCGCCGCTGACTACCAGCACCGCGACGTCGACGGGCAGGTTTAACTCTTCTTTCACGTACACAGCCAGAAGCGGCGCGGCCATCAGGTTCGCGAATCCCAGAATCATCTGGAACAACTGAAAGCGCCGAAACTGCTTGTCCTCTGCCAGCACGCGCAGCAGCCCTTTCAGGCTGCGGCGGTTCACGTGCATGCCCGATAGTTCTTTCATGCGTGTGAAACGCAGCGCCGCCAGCACAACAAACACACCAGCCAACGGAAACACCCACGCGATCGCACCGGGCGAACTTTGCAACACCTGGCTGAGCACCAGCAGACTCAGCATGCCCGCAAGCCCATGCAGCATGCGTGTCAGGCTGACGATGCGCCCGCGCAGTTCGGCCGGGTAGATGTGGCTGTAGCTCGCGCTGATCATCGGCACGCCGACGGCGTTAATGCCTGTCGCGGCCGTCGCCAGCACAGCCAGCGGCATCGCGCCTTCCAGCGTCTGCGTGCCGTACAGCCCGATCGCAAAAAGACACAGGGCTGAGACGCTGTCTGAAATCATCAACAGGCGCATCGGGTTGATGCGATTGCCAAGCTGGACGTAAAGCAACGAGAGAGTCAGGCCGACAAAGGTGCCCGCGTGCATCCAGGCCGAGTGCTGCTCATTGCCGCCGAGCCCAAGCACCACCTGCACGGCGATGGCAACGCACAGCCCCTGCAACGCTGATCGCGTCGCGGCCATTTGCGCGTCACGATAAAACGCCGGACGTTGCGCCTTCGGTACAAACAGACGTTCCAGCCAACCCATGCGCCCGGGTTTACAGGAATGTCAGGTCGCGAACAGACGCAAGCCGCTACAGCACTTCGGCAAGAACCGTCAGGCAATGATACCCGCGTGCCTTGTACTCGCGGACGAACTCGGCGGCCTGCGCGCGCATCTGCTGATGCGCTGCGTTCTTTGTATGCTTGCCGATCAGTTCCAACACGTTGCGCGCGTGCAGGAAGCGCAGCTCAACCTGTACCGTGAACTCAGGGTCCAGATCGCTCAGCATCTGCTGCGTGTTCTCAAGGTGTTTCAGGGCTGACTTGCGCTCACCGCCCAACCGGAAGAGCTGCGTGACCGCCGCCTGCTCACGGATGCGTGAGATGGTGTCCGACTTCTGGTCCGTGTTTTCAAGATGCACCAGCATGCGTTGCGCCGCTTCCGGTCCGCCCTCGGACAGCACCTGGCGCAGGCACATAATGTGTACGGCTGTGACGTACTCAGGGTCGAGTTGCCCGGCTTCCGCGCCGATACCGTTCTTTGCAATCAACTCGACATCTTGCTCGCGTTCCGAGAAAGCCGCCCATGCCGCCAGGCGACTCCACTTTGATTGATAGTCGCCGCCGAAGGTGACGGCCTGCGGCAGGGTCATTGAACCCTCAAGCAACTGCCCGCGCGCCAGCGACTCTTCGACATTGTGGGCGTAGTCCGGATCAACCAGCGGAATCATGCGCCGCAGAGAATCCAGCCCCTGCTGCAGGTCGCCCAACTCCAGGTCAAGCTGCGCGGCCGTGGCTTCGAGTACCGGCACGCTGTTGTCCGTGAGCGCATTGGCGGCGCGCGCGCTGCGGCGGGCTTCGCTCAGGCGCCAGCAGGCTGTCAGCACTTTCACGAAGTTGTGAGCCTCGGGCAGTGTCCATTCGTCGAGCCTTTGCTGATTCACGAGAAACGACAGGAAGCTGCGTCGCTGGTGCGGCAATGCGCTTTCGGCATCGCCGTTGTAATGATGAAAGTACGACTGCACGCCTTCGTATTGCGCGCGCAGAAAATCGTCGTCGGTTAACCGCGAGACCTGCTCAAGCGCTTGCAGCATGTTTTCGGCGCGGTTCATGTCGCGCTTCTTCAGCGCGACGCGGACGTCGTCCACGAGTTTCAGGAAGATCTTGCGGCTGTGCTGGTTCAGTTTGGCGCGCAGGTCTTCGTGCTTCTTCAGTGTCTCGTTCAGCTCGCGCAGCACACCCAGATGGTGCTTTCCGTTAAGCGAACCCAGGCGCATGCGGTTGACCGCCGCCATGGCATCCACCAGCGCCAGCAGGTCGCCGCCCATCTCCTGCGTGCCGGCGTTGATGTCCGACAGGTACGGCGTGCCTTCTCCTTTAAGCAGCCAGGCCGGGTTGACGCCCAGACCGTCAACGAGCGCGGCCGCGAACTCAATGGGCATGCGCGTGCCGTTGACGTAGCGGCTGACATTGTTGCGCGAGAACTCGGTCTTGCGCGCGATGTCGGCCTGCGAGTGTTGCTCGGCCAGCTCGTTCAGGCGCTTCTGAATTCCGTCGGCGCGTTCGGCGTTGCGGTCAATGGTCGTGCCCATGGGTGTCTCCTGTCTCGTTTTCGTCTTTGCTGAAAACTGTTGTACCAATAACGGTACACAGCTTCATTCACTATTTTCTATTTATGTTCCATTTCAGGTACAAATGAACGCACGACGGTTCCCTACTCAAGGAGTAAGCAATGGTTTCTCGATTCTCAACGCTATGCCTGTTGGTCGCCATCTCGGCGACAGCGCTCGTGGCGCAGCCGACGGTGACGTCGCTGTCCCCCACTCGCAACGACACCAACGCGACATTGAACAGCAACCTTGATGCGACATTCTCAAACGCGATGGCCACACCCGGCAGCAACGACATTCGGGTGTTCAGCAACCTTCGCGGCAAACTCGCCGGCTCAGTCAGCGGTGGCGGAAGTGCGACACTCAGTTTTGACCCAAGCAGCGACATGCTGCCGGGTGAGCAGATCAATGTAACGCTCACGGATGCTCTGCAGCAGCAAGGTGGGTCAACCATGGCCAACCCGGTAATGTGGCAGTTTCGCGCAGCGGCCGGCCAGGGCCCGGCTTCGTTCGATCGCCTGTCGGTCGCGACGAGCATGAACGGCGGCTGGGGTGTGAAGTTCGGTGACCTGGACGGCGACGGCGACATCGACATGGTCGGCGTCACGAACGGGCAGAACTACTTCTACCTGAACGACGGCAGCGGCAACTTTTCGGCCACGACACTGGGTACACCGGGCGGCAACTACTCATGCGCCCTTGCCGACCTTGATGCCGACGGTGACCTCGACATCATCACCGTGGGTTCACCCGTTTCGACGAGCACGGGACAGCTCAGCGGCCAGAACTACATCTACTGGAACGACGGCAGCGCGGGCTTCAGCAATACAACGAACCTCGGATCAAACACCAGTTACTCCATCGACGTTGACACGGGCGATATCGACGGCGACGGCGACCTCGACATTGTGGTAGCAAACGGCAGCGTCCAGGCCGAAGCCAACGACATCTACTTGAACGACGGCACCGGCAACTTCACACGCAAAGGCGTACTCTGGGTGACCGGCTCTACGACCGAGTTCACTGACAACTGCTGGTCTGTGCGCCTGGCAGACGCAGACAACGACGGCGACCTCGACCTGTTCACGGCCAACTTCGATTTCTCGCCCACCGAATCGACGGTCTTCTACAACAACGGCAACGGCGACTTTGTGTTCTACCAGGGAAGTTCGACAATTGGCCCGCTTGGCATCGCGCTCGGAATGGCGGTCGCTGACTTCAACGGTGACGGTTACGTGGACGTCGCCTACGGCAATCTGGGACAACCGGCCATGAACACGTACAACCGCGTAACTGTCTGCTGGAACAACGGCAGCGGCGCGTTCACGACAACCAGCGTAGCGGCGTGCAGCAGCAGTCCCTACGGACCGGAAGCCGCGGACGTTGACGGCGACGGCGACCTGGACCTCGCTATCGGTGTCGAAGGCGGCCAGAGTTTCATCATGCTGAACAGCGGAACAGCCTTCACCAGCACCACAGCCATTGGATCAACGAGCGGTACTGCACACGCACTGGCGTTTGCCGACATCGATGGTGACGGCGACCTTGATTGCGCCAGCCCTGGCCGCGTTTACTTCAACGGCAGCAACAAACCGGGCATCGCCGTGACCTCCAACAGCGCAACCGTAGCAGACGGCGCAACCCTGAACGTAAACTACGGTGATAGTCTTGCATCACTTGGACTTGGTCTGACGATCTCTGACCCTGACAGCGACCCGGTTGGACTCAGCACACAGATCACCAACTCGACAACGCAGGGTTTCAACACCGCCCAGTGGTCAGCCACGAATGGCAGCACGCCTTACAGCCTTGGACCAAACAGCGGCGTCTTCAACCAGGCCAGCGTGACCCACGACTTCATCCTTACCGCAACGGATGACGGCGGCGACTACACGACATTCACGTTTCACGTCAGCGTCGGCACCGCGCCCAACACGGCACCCACCATCGCGGTGACCACTGGCGGTACCAGCGTGAACAACGCAGGCGTCCTGAATGTAAGCTACGGCGATTCTCTGGCTTCGCTCAGCCTCGCCATCACTGCTGACGACGCGCAGGGCGACAGCGTTACTCTG
>JAGQRE010000158.1 GCA_020425695.1 Planctomycetota bacterium | reverse complement strand
ATAGACCCAGCCACGCCATCCGGTTGGGCGGGTCTGGTCAACGAGAACATAATCTTCGCGGGTCATAGGACAGGCTAGTAAACACTAATAAGTTCGTGATGCAATCCGCCCGCAGATCAAACATTCCGGTGCAAAAACCGCCATCCAATTTGCCAAAGTGTTGCACGGACACTATACTGAGTGTGAAAGATACACTTAAAGATGCATATATAGGACGTTGGCCATGACTATCTACTTCTACGGACGAACCAACGAGTGGGGCGAGTTCAGCAACTTCGCACACTACCCGTTCAAACTGGACGGCAAGTCATGGGCAACCAGTGAGCATTACTTCCAGGCCATGAAGTTCGAAGGCACGGAACATGCAGAACAGATTCGTCAGGCCAAACGCCCGAATGATGCAGCCCGTATGGGGCGCCAGCGTTCAAGGCCCCTGCGCAAAGACTGGGAGAGCGTGAAGGACGACATCATGCGTAAGGCGGTGTGGGCCAAGTTCACGACCCACAAAGACCTGAAGTCACTGCTACTGAGTACCGGCGACAACGAGATCGTCGAGAACGCGCCGGGGGATTACTACTGGGGATGCGGGGCAGACGGCAGCGGTAGGAACATGCTGGGGCGCATCCTGATGGAAACCCGAGAGAGATTGAAAAGCGAAGCGTAACCCAAGAGAGGAGCGCCGAGACATGGCAGCCATCACGAAACTGGGACTCCTGCGCCACCTGCGCGCTGAGCCCAACCAATACATCCTTCATTACCGCGCGGGCAAACTCGCCCGACAGGGCGCTGGGCTGGCCTACTGGTTCATGCCTATGAGCGCGAGCATTGCTTTGCTACCCGTCGAAGACGCCGAGGCGACAACCCTGCTGCACGAGCGCACTTCCGACATGCAGGGCGTCAACGCACAATTGACCGTGCGTTACCGCGTCGCAAAGCCCGAACTGGCCGCGCGCCGCGTGAACTTCGCGATCAGCACCGAAACCGGCGGATGGACTGAGAAGCCGCTGGAGAAGCTGGCCGAGTTCTTCAATCAAAGGGTTCAGGGTCCGGCCCGTGCAGCGTTGGCAGCGATGGTCCTGGCCGATGCGATCAAGACCGGTGCCGAAGTCGTCCAGCGTGCCGTGCGTGCGAGTCTGCACGATGACCCCGAGCTTCACGATATGGGCCTCGCCGTCGTGGACGTGCACGTAATTCACGTCAGTCCAAGCGCAGAGATGGAGAAGGCGTTGCAGACGCCCGCCCGCGAAAGCCTTCAGCAGAAGGCCGACGAGGCCATCTTCCGGCGCCGGGCCGACGCGGTCGAGAAAGAGCGGGCCATCAAGGAAAACGAACTGTCCACGGAGATCGAGCTGGAACGCCGAAACGAGGAGTTGATCCAGCGCCGTGGCGCCAACAAGCTGCGTGAAGTCGGGCAGGATGCCGAGGCGGAGAAACTCGCCGCTGAGGCCGGCATTGAGCGCAGCAACCTGCAGGCCGACGCGACGGCCCGGCAGATCCGCCAGCGCGCGGAAGCCGACGCGGACGCAAGACGCGCCATCGGCGAGGCGGAAGCAGCCGCCGAAGCCGCCCGCGCCGAAGCCTGGAAGGACCTGCCCAGCAAAGTGCTGCTAGGTCTGGCCGCCATCGAGTTCGCCAGGAAGGTGGACCACATCAATCACCTGAACCTGAGCCCCAACTTGCTCAGCGACCTGCTAGGCGAATTCCTCGAAAGCAAGGTTGGCGCATAACGCGAAACAAGAGCCCCGGCCGAAAGGCCGGGGTCCGCCCACAGGGCGGAACGAATGCGGAGGGCCCAAGCCATGAACACCAAACTTCCAAGGCTCGTCATCGTCACCCGCCCGACGCCGCTCGACATGTTGGTCCGCCGTTTCGGTACAGTTGAGCAGGCGAAGTTCTATGTCGAGTCGCGCGGGCGTAGCTTCGAGCGTCCGCAGCATGCCCACGAGTTGCAGCAACGCGCACTTGATCTGGTTCTGCGCGCCATCCAGCCCGACCAGCGCCGTGTACAGCTCGGGCGCGATGAGCTGGACCGTTTCCTGTTCAGTCCGGACGATGTAATCCTTGCCGTCGGCCAGGACGGGCTTGTCGCCAACGTTGCGAAGTATTTGCACGGGCAGATCCTGATCGGCTTCAACCCGGACGTAGAGAGCTGGCCCGGCGTACTTTGTCGTCACGACCCCGCCGACGCGGCCGAATTGATCGAGTGGGCCAATAAACGCCACTCGGACTATGAGGTGGAGGCGCGTGCGATGGTGCTGGCGACCCGAGAAGACAGCCAGATGCTGCCCGCCCTGAACGAGTTGTTTGTCGGGCACATGAGCCACCAGAGCGCGAAATACCGGATACGCATCGGCGACGCGAGTGAGCGCCATTCATCCTCCGGCGTGATCATATCGACGGGTACCGGCGCCACCGGTTGGACGGCCAGCATCACCCGCCAGCGCGGCATCACCGATGCACTGCCAGTACCGACCGAGCGTCGCTTGACCTACATGGTGCGTGAGCCGTGGCCCAGTATCGCCACCGGCGCCGAACTCGACTTCGGTTTCCTCCACGAAGGTGAAGAGCTCGAGCTCATCAGCGAATTGGAAGAAGGCGGCGTTATCTTCGGCGACGGCATCGAAGGCGATTTTCTTGAATTCAACGAAGGCCACACGGTCAAGATTACCCTCGCCAAGCGTACGCTTAACCTGGTTGTGCCAAGTATGATCATTGCGGAACACTAATTCGCGTTCTCCGGTGGTTCTTCGCGCCTTCGCGTGGGTAGTTCACGCTGCGTTCATGCCTGCTATACCGTGCCTATGAAGCATGTCATTGTTATCGGTGGTGGTATCAGTGGGTTGAGTGCGGCTTATCGCTTGCACCAGGCCGGTATACGCGTGACGCTGCTTGAGGCGTCTGGCCACGTGGGTGGTGTGATCGGCAGCGTGCGCCACGGCGACTGTCTGCTGGAAACCGGGCCTGACTGCTGGGCTTCCAACAAGCCTGCTGCCATGGAACTTGCCAATGAGCTTGGGCTCGGCGACCAGATCATCGGCACGCGGGCCGGTGTGCGGCGCAGCTTCATCCTGCACCACGGAACTCTGAAACGCCTGCCCGAAGGCTTTTTCCTCATCAGCCCGATGTCGATCAAGGCACTGATAAAGACGCCGATCCTGAGCTGGCCGGGCAAGATCCGCATGGGATTCGAGTTGTTCAAAGGCGTGCGTCGTGCTGACAGCGACGAGTCGCTGGCGGGCTTCGTGCGGCGCCGATTCGGCAAAGAAGCGCTGGACCGCATCGCCCAGCCAATGATCGCGGGCATCTACACGGCCGACCCTGAGAAGCTCAGCCTCAAGGCAACGTTTCCGGCCTTCATCGACATGGAACGCAAACACGGCAGCGTGATCAAGGCGCTACGCAAGCGCGCGAAAGGTGAGGCCGGGAAAGCACAATCCGGCGGTGAAGTTTCAAAGGCTGCGGGCCCACGTTACGGACTGTTCGTTACTTTCAAGGGCGGTATGAGCACGTTGCCGGATGCGCTCGCCGCAAGATTGCCGGAGGGCAGTCTTCGATTGAATGAAAGAGTCACGGGGTTGAAGCGGATAGACGAAGGTTGGCAGGTCACGACAGAAACAGAAACGCTCAAAGCTGATGCTGTGGTTTCGGCACTGCCTGCGCACGCGTCGGCGACACTGTTGCGCGACACAGACACCGAGTTGGCCGACGCACTGAGCGAAATTGAGTATGCGGGCGCTGCAGTCGTGAACTTTGTTTTCGACCGCGACCAGATTACTCATTCGATGGACGGCATCGGCGCCGTGATCCCGGCCGTGGAGCGGCGACGCATCATCGCCTTCAGTTACAGCAGCGTAAAATTCGAAGGACGAGCGCCCGAAGGCACAGCCGTGGTGCGCGTGTTCATGGGTGGCGCACTGAACCCGGAAGTCGCCAAGGCCCCACCCGACGAGCAGACGAGAATCGCGCTGGAAGAGTTGCGTACACTGATCGGCGTGAAGGGCGAGCCAAAGTTTACTCTCGCCGGTTCGCACCAAGGCGCAATGGCGCAGTATCATGTCGGGCACCTTGATCGGGTCGCAAAGATCCGCGAGTTGGCGGGCGCGCACACGACCCTCGCCATTATCGGCAATGGTTTCGACGGCGTCGGAATCCCCGACTGCATCCGAAATGCCAACGAAGCAACTGCGGCGCTGATTAAGCGCATCGAGTCTGAACGCGAAGCGTGAGCGAGCGCTACGGCGATTCCCAATCGACGCAGAGAGACACCACCAAATGCAAAAACCCGGCAGGGGGGCCGCCGGGTTTGCTTTGCAAAGCTCGATGGATTTATGGGGGAGGGGCCATCAAGCCTTTAGGGTTGTTTATTGCGCATTGCGCGCGTGGAGAAGGGCGTCTCGAAAGAAACACCGCGGTGATGAAGTCCTTTCAGTCTCTATTCGTTTCCGTTTGGTCCTTCAATTCAGGGTCGTTCGTCTGTCCCCTCGTGATTCCGATTCGTCCCTGTTCACTTTCTTAAACGGCTATCTATTCGGATGAGTTCCATTAATCCGCGCGTCTGAATCTGAATTTTTCCGGGTTACTCGGCGACGCAATTGCCTAGAGGTCGAGTTGCTTCAGCAAGCTCGTGACCGCGGCGCGTGGTGACATTGTTCCACGCAGGACATCCTGTTTGGCCGCTTGAAATAGGGCTTTCGCGCGTCCGCCTTGTTTCAGTGCTTGCAGCATTCCCGCCCCGGCCAGATCGACCAGACGAGATTCAGCGCGTCGTAAACGGGCACCTTCCAGTAACCTGTTACTTGTCAGAAACGCACGATGTGACGTGATTGCTGCCAACAACTCACTCGCGCCCGTGCCTTCTGTCGCGATTGTGCGTACCACCGGCGGTTGCCACATCGGAGTGCCGGCGGGCGGATGCGGGCGCAACTCCATTCCTTCTTTAATGTCTTCTTCAAGACGTTCCGCGCCTTCGCGGTCAGCCTTGTTGATCACAACCACATCCGCGATCTCCATGATGCCGGCCTTGAGCGCCTGCACACTGTCACCCGCACTGGGCGTTAACACGACTACTGTTGTGTCGGCCATGCGCGCGATGTCGACTTCGCTTTGGCCGACGCCGACGGTTTCCACGATGATCGATTCAAAGCCGCCAAGTGCCAGAACTTCGCATGCGTCCTCGCTGCCGATCGCCAGCCCGCCGAAGCGCCCGCGGCTTGCCATGCTGCGCATGAAGACATCCGGGTCCAGCGTGTGCTCACCCATGCGCAGGCGGTCGCCTAACAATGCGCCGCCACTGAACGGACTTGACGGGTCAACGGCGACGACGCCGACGCGCTTTTGCTGTTTACGCAGTTCACTGATCAGCGTGCTGGTGAGTGTGCTTTTGCCGCTGCCTGGCGGGCCTGTGATGCCGACGCGTTCCGGGTGAGGTAGCGAGGCGTACTCTGCGTCGAGGGCTGTCAGAAACGTAGCGTCGCCGTTCTCAACAAGTGTCAGCGCGCGCGCGATGGCGCGGGTCTCTCTGGCTTGGATACGTGCGATCAAATCCATGACGACAGTATGGCGGGCTTCGCCGTATCGGGCTAGCGGACACTCAGGGTTCACCTGCATTGGCTGCGTGCACCTGATGGCGTACTGGCTACAAACTTGCATCACGCTACGAGCGCCACGATGCCTTGAGCTTCTGAAAGCAACCATAAGTTCACATCTATGGACACTCTGACCAGACAGTCGGTGTGCACCGATGTCACTTATGGTTGCAGTGCGTTGCGCCCGTCGCGCTCATGGCGTCGTCGCGTGCCGCCGTTGACACTTTAGTCGTTCAGTGCTTCGGCGTATTGGCGTGCCGCGCTGCGAATGACCATCGACGGGTCGCGCTCTTTGATACTAAGGAACCAGATACGGAGTTTCTTGCGCTCGCTGTCGCTTTCGGGGCGCAGCGTACCCAGACGATTCAGTGCACCCTGACGTACCCGCAACGACGGGTCCTCTTCGACGACTTTCTGCAAGCGCTCAATATTCGTTTCGGGAATGCTTCCGACAGCCACTGCTCGCAGTGACGCATCCTTGTTGACGTCCAGATATTCTTCCAGCAGGGCTAACTTGTCTGCTGTGCGCGAAAGCAGTGCACCCAGGGCCTGCGACTTCACGCCGAGGTTCGCGCCTTGTTCAAGCACCTTGCGTAACTCGGTGTCGGCGGCACTTAACCCGCTGCGCCGCAGCCCTTCGATGCCGGCCTGCGCAATGCTGACATCCACGTCGTCGCCAGCGGCTGTCAAACGTTGCAGATCAGCTTCTGAGTTTGCGAAGGCACCGAAAGCGACGAGATAATCGGGATAGTTTGCGTCCTTGCACGCCAGCCCGCTTTCAATCATCGCACGTCCATTCGGCACGTCGTATTCGGCAATGCGCTGAATCAGCAGGCGTTTGGCATCAGCGGACATGCTTCCCTGTAACAGACGCTCAAATAGTTTAGGAATCTCTTCGCTGTCTGTGAGCGCATCAACCCAGTCGATCCCCCCGCGGCCAAATCTCAAGACGGCCTCATCGCCGGGTTGGAGCCGATGGCCGTAGATCAGAGGCAGTACCGAGGCGTAGTCCCACCACTCAGAGCCTTCAAGCGCAGTAAACACAGCTTCGTGTGGGTCAAAGGTCAGGATGAAAGCAGCGAAGAACGCTTCGCGCAGCTCCAGTTTCATTGTGCGACGCAACAGCAAGCCGCGGACTTCTTGTTCTAGCGCCCTGGCTAAGCTGACCATGTGGTTGACGATTATCGGCTCCAACACCGCGAAGCGGACTTCATCAAGCAACCACTCCGGTTTCTCGGTATCGAGCGCATTTCGCAACAGCGCCATCAGGCGCTCGGGGACCTCTTCGTTCCGCCAGCTCGTCACGAGTGCGGCGAACAACTCGCGCGCGATCAGCTTCAGTTCCTCTACTTCGCCCGCCGTGTACAACTCGTCCGTGCCCATGAACTTGCTGGTGCGGGTGTCGTAGACGTGCTCAGCCCAGGCGTACTTCGCCTCGTGTTCGTGATACGCGAGCATGAACTGTATCCGCACAATCGCGCTGGTTTCGTTCTCAAGGGCGAAGCGCACACGCTCGTCCACCAGCGTATGCGGGCGCGCTTGCTTCAGCAGATCGTGGTCGATGGCCATGCCCTTGCGGTCGCCGGCTTTGGTGGCAACGCCAAGGTTATGCAACCAGATGTCAATCTCGCGCGCGTTGTTTTCGTACTCCGGTTCAGGCTCGGGATCCGGGTCTTCACCGCCATCGTCGGGCGACACATCGTCGCCGTTGTCTTCGGGTACTGGCTCATCGTTGCCCGGCTCAGGCAGTGACCGCCCGCGTGACCCGAGGCTTGGTATGGCCGAAGCATCGCCGGAGGCTACGTCGTCGTTGGCAAGCGCTGTTTCCGTGACGCGATGAGTCAGATACCACCACGACACCGTCGCGAGCCCGCCCACAAGGACGACCAGCACAATCAGCGCGACCCAAACGCCCCGCGAACCTTGAGTATCTTCAGCCATGCTTCTTCTATTAACGCGCCAGCAGCAAGAAGGTTAGCGGAAAGCGGAATGCCGGGGGCCGGGAATCTCCGTATCCTGCCGCAAGTCTCGCCCGTCTTTGTTGCGTGAACTGAACCGGAGCCAGCCGTGACCGACCCGCTTGCCAAAGAATTCACCATTGTCGTGCGCAAAGCACGCCGCGAGTTCCTGAACACCATCGAGCCGCTGCGTCCGGAGTTGTTTCGTTTCTGCCGCTCGCTCGCGCGCAACGTCTGGGACGCCGAAGACCTTGTGCAGGACACCCTGCTGAAAGCGTTCGCCAAGCTCGCTGACGTGCACTGGCAAGTCGACAACCCGCGCGCGTATCTGTTCCGGATCGCGACGAACCACTGGATCGACATCACGCGCAAGCGCACGGAGGACACCATGCCCGAACATTACGATGCCGAAAGCGGCGATGCACCCGCGGACGAAAAGCCGCAGGTGCGCGAGGCCATCCAGAAACTGGCCCACGTATTGCCGCCCGTTGAGCGCGCGGCCGTCCTGCTGAAAGACGTCTTCGCATTCAGTCTTGATGACTGTGCCAACTACATGCAGACGACCGTCGGTGCGGTTAAGGCAGCTCTACATCGCGGGCGTGCCAGTTTGAACGCGACACATGAGCAAGCGCCAACTCGGCAGGGGCGTACGAAAACCGTCGATACGACGTTGCTTGATCAGTGGTGCGACGCCTTCAACGCTCGCGACTTGCAGAAGCTGGCCGGTCTGATGCTTGAAGACGCCACGGCCGAAGTCGTCGGCATGGTCCAGGAATACGGGCGC
>JAGQRE010000157.1 GCA_020425695.1 Planctomycetota bacterium | reverse complement strand
GATATGAACCACGAAACCACGGCAACCAGCCGCCAAGAAGCCAAGAACTGCAAAGGCTCACCACAGAGATCACTGAGCACACAGAGAAACAAGTCTGTGCTCTCCGTGTGCTCTGTGGTGAACCCTAAACTCAACCATCGATGGAGAAAAAGCTAAGCAGTTAATGGCGAACTTCGCGAACCTGGCGAGAGGCATGTCCCGCGCACCGGAAACACCAGCAAACACACCGCCCCAACTACAGACTTCCAAGTACGAAGGCGACCACGAGGCCGCCTGCGAATACGGCTACTTCCGTCCAGAGAGCTACATAAAGAATGAACGGCAGGAGAAATCCAGCGGCTCGGTGTTTCAGAACTGGCTCACTAAGAAATATCGCCACTGCAAGTGAGTAGGCCATCCCGACAATCGTGAGTACGTTCTGAATGAGTTGCCACGTACTGCCGTGGTCCGTTCCCGCCGTCGGGTTGCGCAACGCATCTGCAACGAAGTAGCACCAAACAACCGGCCAAAGGGCTGCGAGAGCAAGAATTGCCGTAAGCACCAGTTTGTTGCAAGACAAGTACTCGACTGCGCTCTGGATGCGCCTTCCGCTACCACTGCTCTCGTGCGTTTGCTCTGGCATGCCTGCCAATCATAACAAGCGATCGCGGGTTACAGTCTAGCCCCGTGTGTAAACACGGGGCATTGGGCGGATAACACGAACGGCAGCCTCTCGCCATGTTCGCCAAGGCCGCCATGAAAGGCAAAGGCAGCCACGGAGAGCACGGAATAGCACTGAGAAAATCAGCTCCGTGAAGCTCCGTGAAACTCCGTGTTCTCCGTGGCTAAAATCGTATCGCTCGCCAAGCCGCGGAGAAAAAGCGAATGGCGGACTTCGCGTACCCGGCGAGAGGCGGAACCCAAACTCTTTGGTTTGCATCCCCGGTCTTTGCAGACCGGGCTATCTTGCTCGTGCGTACTTCGTGACGATCGCTAGCGCTGAATGTATCCCGTCTAGCGCGGCGCTCATGATTCCGCCTGCATAGCCGGCGCCTTCGCCTGCCGGGTATAGCCCTGTTACGTTGGTTGATTCGCGGGTTTTCGGGTTACGCACGATGCGTACGGGGCTGCTGGCTCGGGCCTCGATCGCGTGCAGGATGGCGGATTCTGTCAGATAGCCCCTGATCCGTTTGTCGAATTCGGGCAAATTCGCGCGCAGCGCCTTGTTCAGTTTCTCCGGTAGCATCTGCTCCAGCCCGGCGTACTTGCGACCGCGCGCATACGTACCGCGCATGCTACGTGGCGAATGCAGGCCGCGTAGATAGTGCGTCACCGGCTGGGCGGGTGTGCTGTAGTCGCCCCCACCAGCCTCGAAGGCCGCGCGCTCATAGCGCCGCTGGAACTCCACGCCGTCGAGCGGCTTAAGCCCAAACTCGTCCGGGCCGAAAGTTGTCACCAGCGCGCTGTTGGCGTAGCCGCTGCTGCGCGGGCTGAAGCTCATGCCGTTTGTGTTCAGGCAGCCAGGCTCATTGACGGCCGCCATGGTGATGCCGCCCGGGCACATGCAGAAGCTGTACAGGTCAAGCCCGCCCGCGTGGCAGGCGACGTCGTAGCTGGCCGGGGCGAGGCGTTTGTCGCGGGCGTAGCGACCGAGCTGCGCCTTGTCGATGATATCCTGCGGGTGCTCAATGCGTACGCCGAGTTGGAACGGCTTGGCCTCGATGTTTACTTTGCGCGCGAGCAGCATGTTGTAGGTGTCGCGGGCCGAGTGCCCGGGCGCGAGGATCACGCTTGACGCGTCAATGCGTTCAGTATCGTTGATCTTCACGCCGACGACGCGCCCGTCGTTGATGATCACGTCTGTCAGCTTGGCGTTGAAGCGGAACTCGCCGCCGTGTTCGATGATCTTTTCGCGCATGCGGACAACCACGCGCGACAGAATGTCCGTGCCGACATGCGGTGACGCGTCGGTCAGGATGCGCTCGGGTGCGCCGCATTCAACGAATGTCTGCAAGATCCGCGGGATGTACGGGTCGCGTTTGCTGCTGGTGTACAGCTTGCCGTCGCTGAAGCTGCCCGCGCCGCCTTCGCCGAACAGGGCGTTGTTCTCCGGGTCAAGTTCGACGACTCCGGCGTTCCAACGACCGATCTGGCGCAGCCTTTCCAGGGCCGGTTTACCGCGCTCGATCAGCAGCGGTTTGAACCCGTTCAGCGCTAGCACGTAGGCCGCGAAGCCGCCAGCTGGGCCTGAGCCGACAACCACCACGCGCCCCTTTTGCGGCCTGTTGCCAGTTGGAGCGGTAAACGGCGGCGTGCTTTCCGGAACGCCAGCGTTTGAGCCAAGGTCACGCAGCAGGCGGTCACGATCTGTGCTTTCGGGAAGCTCAACGTCGCCCGTGCAACTGTAGCGCGGCGTGCGTTCACGGGCGTCAACGCCGCGTTTGACAAGGCGCACGTTCAGCTTTGACGCGTCAAGGCCAAGACGTTTCCCGGCCGCGCGTTTAAGCGCCCGGTCAAAGTCGTCATCAAGAGACACGTTCAGGTTGTAGAGACGAATCAGGTTCAAGTTTTAACCACTCAGTTTTAAGTCGCGAGAGCATAGCAACCTGAAGAAGGAATACTTCAGCCTGTCGTTCCGCCGCCTTGAGGTGGAAAAGGGGTCTGGCTCCGAAGCTGCCTGAACCCTTTTCAACCGGCGTACGGAAATCAAGCCTCTCGCTAGGTCCGCAAAGTCCGCCAGTCAAGGCAAAGGCTAAACACAGCCTCACACCAAGACACAAAGCCACGAAGAAGGGCAAAGGCCTGTCAGGGTAAACGGACGCGTTCAAATGGCAGCACGTGCTGTGTTGAACCCGCATCCTCTAACATCCTAAACATCCTGACGCAGTTAATTGCGGGCATGGCGGACATGGCGAGAGGCAAAAGCCAGCCACGGAGAACACGGATACACACGGAGAAATGCCGCTCCGTGAAACTCCGTGTCCTCCGTGGCAAATACCGAGTCTCACGCCAAGGCGCTAAGCCGCCAAGAAATACTTTTTCAGGATGTGTAGTTCTCCGCGACTCTGCGTGAGACAATCGCCATCAAGTCTAGAACTGCGTAGTCGCCGTTGACTAACGACGCCATGATCGCAACGTCGCTGCGTCTTGAACCTTGGCCGTGTGTCTACGTTAGTAGCATATGCGGTACCTATGTTTAGTCTTCGTGCTGTCGCTGGCCGGGTGCGTCGCACACGCTCCCGAGGGCCCAGGTGCGCCTAAGATCAGCAAGTACGTCAGCTCGCCCGGAGCGACGGACGAGCAAGTTGCCGACTGGAGAAAAGGCCAAACACCGGAGGCTAGTTTGCGGGCACTCTTCCATGCCGTTTACAACAGCGACAGGGAAGCAGCGGCCGCCATGACAGTCACCGGCGGTATGGCCGCTATTGAAGAGCTGGTCGAGTGCATCGGGCTGCGTTACCTTTCGTCGGAGAAGCTCGACTTCATCATCGATACGGTCTCCGTATCGAAGGACACAGCTCGCATACTATGCCACATCGGTAGCCACGGAGGAGGACTGTCGCTTGATTGGGCGAAGGACTTAGCGGACGACACCACGGTTGCGATTCACGCGGTTCGATTGTCCGGTAAGTGGAGAATAGCCGTACAAAAAATCTGTTCACATTTCCCAAGAATTCAAGACCCGAATCCGTCGCCCGCAGCGCCATTCCCCGCCCTAGCGGATACGCCATCAACACGCGAGGACGCTTCAGTGCCCGCCGAACTCGCGCCTGAAGCAGACTAGTTGCTAAGGCCAGAACTGCTGCGGCAGCCCGTAGTCGCCTTTCAGCAACGACGCTGTGTCCATTGTGATCGCTACACCTACGTGCACTAGCCAGCCGCCCCAGATGCTTCTGGTTCGTAGCGCCATCCAGCCCAGCACGGTGCCGGCGATGATCGCGCCGAGCGCTTCCGGCAGCGGCTTGTGGAAGTGAATCATGCAGTACGGCACCAGCATGATCGCAATCGACGCGTAGCCGAAGCGCTTCTCAAACATGAACAACATCCAGCCGCGGAAGAAGAACTCGACCGTGAAAAACTGCACGGCGTAAATCCCCCACCACGCCAGTAGCAGCACCCAGCTCCAGCTCGACCAGTACCACGGCTTCAGCATCGGGTACATGTTGGTGAAGCCGGGCTGGGTGCTGGCCCACCAGACGCCGACCAGCACGATCGCGAGCATAACACCGTAGATCCACAGCTTCGGCAGCAGCCCGCGCACACTCAAACCCATGTCGCGCACGCGCATACCAAACAGTTTCGTCACGACCATCGGCAGCACGACGCACAGCGCAACCAGCCCGCCGCACCACCACAGAAACGGCAACAGCACCCCCCACCACGGCGCGTCACTGCCCGCAGGCCATCGGTTGTGCGTAATGCCCGGCGCGTAGGTTTCGAGCGTCGCCGGGAACAATTCACCAAAGCGGCTGGGCAGAAACAGATACTCAACCAGCGCCAGCACCACGGCCGTCACGACCAGCACGGTCATGGGCAGGCGTTCGCGCTTCAGGTCGCGCAGGGCGGCGTTCAGGTTGACGCTTTGCGGCTCATCCATGGCGTGAGTATATGCACGCCCCTACTGCCCTGTCGCGGTGGCGCCGTCGGTTTCTAGACTGCGCGGCATGCGAAAGACTCTTCTGCTTGTGTTGCTGGGCTGCTGCATCGCCTTCGGGCTGCTGGGATGTATCAAGAGCGCAAGCTCGCCAGAGAACAATCAAGCCAACACACCAACGCCTCCCGCCCCGGCCAACGAACCCGCACCCGAGCCGCAACCGGCCTCCACAGATGAGCTCGACGCCAAGCTTCAAGACTGGGTCAACCATTCACCCATGCGCCTGAAAATGCACGGCATGTGGATCAACGCCGGGCTGATTGTCCGCCTCGGCGCAGGCGTTGAGTTCATCGACTACAGTTGGCTTGAGGCCGCGGCGCAGGACATCGCCCGCAAGGCCGGTGATTTCGCCGAAATGTGGGAGCTCATCCGCGACGCCAACCGCGACATGGCGGCGCTTGCCAGAAACGAAGAGTGGTTCGATGCGCGCATGGCGTCGTTCCGCGTCTGGAGTTACTGCACCGACTGCCACGCGGAAAACTGGTCACCGCACACGCGCGGCTTCAAACCTGAGACATTCAAGACATGGCTCGAAAACGGCAACGCCGCCGAGGACGCGCCGACCACCGGCATCCGCCTGACCGCACCGCCCCGCTTCCTTCAAATCATGTTCCGCATGCTCGGCAACATCAACATGGGCAACGCAGCCATGGAGAGCCATGATTCAGCGGGCGTGCTCGACGCCACCAAGAACATTCATGAGGTCGTCGTTGAACAGTTGTCGTTCTGGCGCACGATTGAGAGGCACGCGCGCGCAATCGCCACACAGGCCGAGAACCAGCGCATCGACGGCATTGATGCGCAGTACGCGAAAATGACAAGCGGCTGCATCGGCTGCCACGACAAGTACGTAGCCGACGGACGCACCCCGCTGAACCCGCTGCCGTGGAAGTACAGCGATGACTAGGCTGGCCATGCTCGTTGGGTAAAACGAACGACGGCGACATACCGAAGTGAAGGACACGGCATGAGAAACAGACAACTGCTGACTGCGCTGTTCGGCTGACTGGGCCTGCTGTTCGCGGTCGTAGGCTGCGTGAAACAGGAAGCCCGCAACAACGAAGCGGCTGGCGAAGTGAGCAGCAAATCCAACCAGGTTGCCGTACCTTCGGACACGCCTGAACCGTCGCCCTCAAAGCCCTCCGCCGGTTTCGAGGACTGGATGCGTGACCGCCCCTTCGCACACGCGATGCGCATGATGTGGATCGACACCGGCACGATCATCGGAAACTCGTACTACCCCGAATACGCCGACCGCGACATCCTGCGCTACTCCGCCGACAGCCTCGCGCAAAAGGCCGGCAGGTTCGCTGACCACTTCGGCGCGTTGCGCGACCACAATCGCGACAGCTTCATGGCCGCCAAGAACGGCAACTGGGAAGGCGCAGCGACTGGCAACGAACTCGCGCACCAGGACTGCGGCAATTGCCACTATGAATTCTGGCCCCTTAGCGCGCGCGGCTTCGTCAAGGAAACGATGGAAGGCTGGAGCCAGAACGGCACCGTCTTCAGCGACGAACCATGGGGTGAGCAGGTTTTCACGTCGCCTGCAAGCGTTCGCCTGAGCATGGTAAACATGCGCACTGCCATGGGACAAGCCAACATGGCGATCATGAACGAAGACCTCGATGCGTTCCGTTCCGCAACCGAGCGCCTGCACAAGTTTGCGGACAAACAGTTCAAAATCTGGGACGGCATCAAACGTCAGGCCGAAGCAATTGCAAATCTCGCGCGGGACAACAAACTGGATGAAGTCGGCGGTCACTACATCAAGCTGACCAAGTACTGTCGCGATTGCCACGCCGACTCGTCCGATGGACGCGGGCTCGACCCGCTACTCTGGGAACAGCAATGAACGTCAGCGCCACCGACCTGCTGCTTGAACTTACGGCACTTTATACCGAGCCGCACCGGCGCTATCACGACCTGCGCCACGTGGCCGACATGCTGTGCAAGGGGGAAGAACTTGACCTGTCAACAGAGCAGGCAATGGCCATCTGGTTCCATGATGCGATCTATGACCCGACCTCAAAAACCAACGAAGCCGACAGTGCGGTACTGGCCGTAGAACGCCTGACCGCAATCGGCTGGAGTGAAGAACGAATCAAGATTGTCGAGCGGATTGTCCTCGACACATGCGGTCATGTGCCGAGCATCGAAGAGTCAAAAAAAGTGATCGATCTCGACTTATCCACTCTCGGTGGTAGTTGGGAATCGTACCAGCGAAACGGCGACAACATCCGCCAGGAATACGGCTCTGTAAGCGACGAAGACTGGAATGCAGGGCGCGGCGCATGGCTGGAAAGCATGATGAACCGCGAGCGCATTTTCTGGACTGACTGGGGCGCCCCCCTTGAGAAGGAAGCGCGCGCGAACCTCAAGCGAGACTTCGATCTACTTCACAGTTAATGGATGGGTCTTGCCACAACGCCCATGTTTGGCAAAACAGTAAGTCATGGCGACTGAGAAAGTCACGCGCAACGTCCTGCTGGTGGCCTCCGAAGAGATCGGCTCGGCCGCGAGCAAAGTGCTGAACTCCGCGTCCGGATTGCACGCGCAGGCCGTCACCGGCCCCCGGGCCGCCCTCGGCGCAATCGGCGCGTTGAAACCACACTTCATCGTATTCGAAGCCGGGCGCGTACCGATGCCTGCGATGCAAGCCGTGAAGAACATGGCTGAGCTTGCAACGGCGCGCAAAGTACCGGTGCTCATGGTCTGCGGCCCGACTGATGAGAGTATTGAACAACTCCGCAGTTCACTCGGTGTCGTTGAAGTGCTGGACGAGCCGTATGAATCCGTCGCCCTGCTGAAGGCCATTCAGGATCTTATCGAAAAGATCGAACAGGCCAGGCGCGACAGCCAGATGCGCCAGCAGAAGCAGCAACTGATCCGAGCACGACTCCGCACGGCCTCAGACAAGTACGCTGCCATGAGCGCCGAAGCGGCGGCCGAGCGTCTGGCGCAGAACGACACGCCAAGCGACGTGCAGGACTTCGCCTCAGACGACGCGGCCCCACCGACCGAGCACGACCCCAACAAACCACCCAACGAACCAACCTGGGACGGCAGCGGTCTGTAGGTCGCGAACTGCGATTTATCCACTGCGGTTAACCACGAAGAACCACCAAGCGGCACGAAGAACTGCGAAGGGGTCAGACCCTGTTTTCGTAGCGTCAGCACACACAGATCCAAAGCCCGCACAAACGAAAACAGGGTCTGACCCCCTCCGGGCTGTCTTTTGCCGCTCGCAAAGTTCGTTAACTGCGTCAGGATGGTTAGGATTCTGAAGGATGCGGGTTCATGGCAGCACGTGCTGTGTTGTTCACGCATCCATTCCAATCCTGAAATCCTGACAAGCAGTTGCAGTTCTTTGCGCCTTCGCGCCTTGGCGTGAGGCTCGGGTTTAGCCACGGAGTACACGGAGTTTCACGGAGCTGTTTTTCTCCGTGCCTATCCGTGTACTCCGTGGCTGGCCTTTGCAGTTCTTCGTGGCTTAGTGGCTTCGTGTGATGCCGCCTTTCGTGGTTGATGGCACGCACGCCGGTTGAAAAGGGGTCAGGCACCTGCGGAGCCGGACCCCTTTTGCAACCTCTTTGGTTGTTCTCTTGAAAATCTGGAAGTTTCTTTAGGCCTTTGTTTCAAGGGTTTCAGGTCGGTTGGGGTTTCTGCGTTCACTCTTTTGCTATCCATCGCCCGGTAGGTGTAGAGGGGTTGTCCCTCTGCATGAGGCGTGTTGTGATTGATCGCGAACTTCCATCCATTGACGAGTTG
>JAGQRE010000156.1 GCA_020425695.1 Planctomycetota bacterium | reverse complement strand
GTTCACGGTTGTTGCGCCGGAGCTGACGTGCGTGATGTTGCCACTGATCGCGCCCTGTGCGGCCGTTGATTTGATACGCGCCCAGACTGTAGTTGGTCCCCACGTGCCGGTCTGCGTTTCCGTGATCGAGTTCGCGTAGCCAGTCGTCTGCGAGAACGAGACTTCAACACCGGTCGGTGCAGTGATGACAGTCTGACCTGACAGGATGCTGCCGGATACGGTGTAACCGACGGGTGTGCCGGCGTAAGTCAGGTACGTCGAGCCGAGATTGAGCGAGCCCGTCGAAGTCAGAATCGTCGGCCCCGTAACAGTCCCGTTGACAGCGACGTTCCGGGTTGTCGCGCCGGTGCTGACGTGCGTGATATTGCCTGTGATGCTGCCCTGTGTGGCCGTAGAGCGGATTCTGGCCCAGATGGTCGTAGGGCCCCACTGCCCCGTGGCTGTGATTTGCAGGCTTGATGTGTAGGTGCCGGTTTGCGTCAGCGAGATTTCGACGTTTGTCGGCGCGGTAATCGTGGTGAGCGCCTGCATGCCGCTACCGCTGACCGTATAGCTGACTGGTGTGCTGGATGTTCCTTGAGGTGTACTACCCAAGTTCAGGGTGTTTAGTGACGTCGAAATCGTAGGCGGCGTTACGTTTCCAGTTACGCTGACATTGACGGTCGTGAGACCAGTCGAGGTATGTGTGATGTTGCCGGATACGCTCCCGACGGCGGCTGACGCCGAAATTCGGGCATTCACGGTGAAGGGGCCCCAGTTATTGATGTTGGCAATATTGATCGAGCTCCCCCATGTCGACGAGGTGGACAGCTTGATTTCAACGCCCGTAGGCGCGGTGATGTCAGTAGCTGCCGTCGTTTGGTAACCCTGAACCGTATAGCTCTGGGTTGAGCCTGCAGTGCCTTGTGGGGCCGTACCGAGATTAACGGACGAGGTCGAGGTACCCAGACCGGGGCCTGTGTTGAAGTAGAGTTGCACTTGCCAATTGCCACCGGTTGATGTCCCAGCGCCTGTTGGTGAGGTCGCATTTCCACCTAGAAGGTAGACACGTGTCCGGGTCGTGCCATTGGTGCTCCAACCTGTTCCTGTCTTGCTGTCGTAGGACCAGTCGACCAGAAGGTTGCTTGTGCCGTTGTAATTGAAGGGCGTTGTAAAGGGGAATCTAACCCACGTCTCCGAACCTACTGTAATCTCGGTTGGAGTGAGATTGAGTGGACTGGAACCTGTCAGGGAATCGCCCATAACGATCTCAAGGGGTCCTTGGTAATTAGTCCCGTAGTTTGTCGTTAGCGAAGTTGTCCCCAACGACGTATGGGCAATGCGCAGGCGGAAGTCGTTGTATTGGGCGACCGTTCCGCTCATTTTTCGGACACGAATCTCCGTGAGTTGGCCGCCGGTGGGCACGTTACACTCAGCGGCCGAGTAGGCGACCTGATAGCGCATGCCGTTTGCATTGAAAGGAAAGTTGTTGCCAGTGGAAGCTACACCAATTGTGCGCACGGTTTGTGCGCCTAAAGCTCCAGCCAACAAGATGACAAGCATTACCACGAAGCTACGCATGGCTTCTACTCCCCACGATTGCCAATTTAACTACGACGAACTCAGCCCAATTGCCGGCTCTGCCGTTTGTTGCCTGACGCCCCAGTCAGCCCTACGCATGGAGCGATCTGGTTTTTGTTGTGAATGAGAATGAATAGCTGAACTAAACAGCAATTAAAGAACGTGCAAACGGTGCAAGTCAACGACTAACCACCGATGATGGTAACCATGTTATTCTGTCAAGCCGGTGCATGCCGAGCGCTGGTTGCGTCGTGCTTCATAGTGATCGGGTCTGGGTGATAGGCTTGCCGTCCGCTTTCGCAATGCGGATTCAACCGTATAAGTGTCTGCAACCGGAGGACGTCACCGCATGAACAAAGAGCATATCCACCTGAAGTTTGGCTCGGTCAAAGAGGCCGAGGCTGATGCCATTGTCAGCGAAATCAACAACGACCTGATTTTTGCCCCGGAAGCCCATTGCAGCCTGGGGCCGGACGTTGACACCGAAATCATCCGCCAGTGTCTGGCGATCGGTAAACTTGAACTCGGCGATGCCGTCGTGACTGACGCCGGCGACCTTGATGCCCGCTGGGTGATCCACGCCGCCAGTATGAACTACGACCAGGTCAGCACCGAAGACAGCATCGTTACTTCGCTGCGCTCGGCCTTGGCCAAAGCGAACGAGATCGGCGCCCGCACGGTGGCGATTCCGCCCATTGGCATGGCGACGTCGAAGGTGCCCATCAAACGCGTTTCCGAGCTTCTGCTAAGCGAATGCCTGCGCCACGACAATCGTGAAAGTACGGTTGAGGAAGCCACCTTTTACCTGCCGGACCGCACAATGATGCGCATCTTCGAAGAGTGCCTGAAACAGGTCTAGCTAATGGCGGATAGTCGATGGTTGATAGTGGCGGCCCGGAAGGGCCGCCTATTGTGTTGACTACCTGCCTTCTACTACGAACTATCAACCATCGACCACCAACTGAGGCCTGCCATGGACATTCGCGAATCAATTCTCGACTGCATCGGAAACACGCCGATGGTGAAGCTGAACCGCATCTCTGATGGGCTCGGCTGCACGCTGGTAGCGAAGCTGGATCACCTGAACCCGGGTGGCTCGGTCAAGGATCGCATCGGCATTGCCATGATTCGCGACGCGGAAGCAAAGGGGTTGCTGAAACCGGGCGGCACGATCACAGAAGGCACTGCGGGCAATACCGGGCTCGGGCTCGCCATCGCTGCCAACGTGCTTGGCTACAAGTGCGTGTTTTCCCTGCCCGACAAGATGTCGAAAGAAAAGATCGACCTGCTGCGGGCGTACGGCGCGAAGGTCATTGTCACTCCGACGGCCGTCGAGAAGACTGACCCGCGCCACTACAACCAGGTCGCGAAACGCATCGCCGAAGAAACCCCGGGCGGCTGGTATGCCGGGCAGTTCCAGAACCAGGCTAACCCGGAAGTCCATTACGCCAGCACGGCCAAAGAGATCTGGGAACAGACAGACGGCAAGATCACACACTTCTTCGCAGGCGCCGGCACAGGCGGCACAATCAGCGGTGTCGGCAAGTACCTCAAAGAGAAAAACCCTGATTGCCAGATCATTCTGTGTGACCCGGCCGGCAGCTACTACACGCTTTTCTACGCTGACCGAAACGCGAAGCCGATCAACCGCCAGTACACCGTTGAGGGCATCGGGCTCGATTACATCCCGACGACAATCAGCTTCGAAAACATCGACGGTGTTATCCCGGTGACGGACCCCGAGGCCTACCAGGCCGCGCGCAAGTTAACCCGCGTTGAAGGCATTTTCACCGGCGGCAGCAGCGGCAACAATCTGGCCGGGGCCGTGAAGTGGCTGAAGGAAAACAAGGTCTCAGCGGATGCCCTGCCCGTTGTCTTCATATGTGACGTCGGCGACCGTTATCTCAGCAAGATGTACAACGACGACTGGCTGCGTGAAAACGGTTTCATCGACGAGTACGACATCACCGCGGCCGAGTTGCTTATGCACCGCCCCGGGCAAAAGCTTGTCACCGCCGAGCCTGACCAGTCGCTATCGGAAGTCATCGGGCACGTAAAGACTCTCGATCTTTCGCAGATACCGGTACTTGAGTCCGGCAAGCACGTCGGAGCGCTCTACGACGACCAGATCATCACGTTGCTGCTTGAAGGTCGGAAGCTGGAAGACATCAAGGTACGCGAGGTCATGGGCGAGCCACTGCCTGTCGTCGATGAAGACGCCAGCGCGTCCGAGTTGCTGAAGACTTTCCAGTCAGGCGTGCCGGCTGTCATGGTCAAGCGCGCGTCAGGTGAATACGGGATTCTGACGAAGGCCGATCTGGTGGCAGTGCTGTAGCTACCGCGCCGGAATTTCACCACATGCACTTTTTCGCCATATCGCACGTAGTGAGGGAATAACTCGCCACAATTATTCTGTATTGGCGGGATGATTCACGAAATTGGCGTTGTTCCAGAACAACTATGGACTACCGCCCGAATATGCCAGACCGTGCTGAGCTGCATGACGACGTCGCCAACACCATCCAGTGGGCGGCCAGCAAGCTCCAGACTGAGCTTGCCAAGATTGCGAAAGAGGCTGGGCTATCGCTGCCGCAGTACAGTGTGCTACGGATCCTGAATCAGGCCAACGACGCACTGAGTTGCAGCGAGATTGCGGCCCGCATGATCGCTCGAGACCCGGACATTACCCGCTTGATCGACAAGCTTGAGAAGTCCGGCATGGTCGCCCGCGAGCGTTGCGGGAAAGATCGTCGGGTGATTCGCTCGGTCATAACCGAACAGGGCGCAGAACTGGCCAAGCGGGTGAATCACGGCGTCAGCAAACTGCACCGCGCCGTATTTGCGCCACTTGAGGATCAGCATCTGCACGCAGTTCGCGATCGCCTGCGCAACCTGCGCCTGAAGTAGGACACCGCACGACAAGTGTAAGGTAATTGTAAGGTAACGGAGACGCATTATCCGTCTCCGTTTACGCTGTAAACTGTTACCATGAAACCAATTACAAAGACTAAGTGTTTTCGGCAGAATTCTTAGTGATCTTGGGAACCTTACGGACTGTATAGCCGTTTTAAGAGCATGTAGATAACACGACGAGGTGTCCCATGCTTGAACAAGACGAGCAGTCCGTTGAGAAGATCACCAGACGCTACTTTGTTGCCAAGAAAGACAAGGTAACTGAGTTGCGGGACACATACCGGCTCCGCAGCGTTGCTATCAAGCGCTTCACGGAACGCCTGACCAAGACCGGCGGCTTCGTTGACGAAGCCGAAATCGAATCACTGCGCACGGCCGGAGTCGGCGAAGACGAAATCAAAGCTCTCGTTGAGGCCTACGGCGCATAATTTCAAAGATTCTTGATCGCACACCGCAATGAGGCTGGAAGCTGTCTGCTTCCGGCCTTTGTGTATTCCGCGCAACGCGGGTCGTGTATCCGGTGCTGCCAGCAATACTTGCAATGACAACTACCGCCGGTGGGGAATGGGGGCGTGACGGTACCCCCGTGCAATCTGTTTGAAGTGTGCATTCCAAGGGGTTGGTGAGTGGCCTGAGCGCGCATCTCGATTTGGCATAGACTCTTTCACGACGTACACTGTGTTACTAACTGCTCGGTTAATTCGTGGGGAATTGATCTGTGAACACATCTGACAAAGCCACACGTCGTGTCGTGAAGACCGACACAGCCATGCTTCTCCGTGAGAAGTACACACGCCGCATCAGCGCACTCCGGCGTTTCACCGACAACCTTCAAAAAGGGTACGTCCCTGACGAAGCAGAGGTTGAAAGCCTGCGTGCGGTCGGCGTGAGTGAACAGGAAATACGGGCGCTCGTCGCACAGTACCGTTCCTGAGTTCATTACCGCAGCCAGCCAGCCAGCGAATTTGAAACAGCGCGAATAGCTCGCGTGAGGTTGTCGTTGTGTCTACCCGAACGAACCACAACCAATCACGAGGGCTAAGATGAAAATTGCAATCACAACGCCAACCGGGCACATCGGTTCCAGGCTGGTAGATGAACTTCTGAGCAAGGGCGGACACGAACTGGTCCTGCTCTGCCGTGACCCGGCCAAGGTCAAGCATTTCACCGACCGCGGCGCGAAAGCGGCGGCAGGCAGCCTTGAGGACTCAAAGTATGTTGGCGAAGCGACCAAGGGTGCCAACCTGCTGTTCTGGCTGACGCCGCCACGCTTCGACGCTGAGGATTTCCGGGCGTACCAGAACCAGCTCGGTGACATCGCGGCTGCAACTGTTCGTGAGAACGGCATCAAGCGCGTAGTGCACCTCTCAAGCTTCGGCGCCCAGCACGCTGACGGCACAGGCCCGATTGCCGGGCTGCATGACATCGAACAGAAACTCAATGCCGCAGCGAAGGACGTTGGCGGAAGCGTCACGCACCTGCGCCCGGCCAGCTTTTTCGAGAACCTGTTCATGTCCGTGCCGACAATCCAGTCTGACGGCGCCATGTACATGCCGATCCCCGGTGACCTGGCGTTCCCGATGATCGCAACCAGCGACATCGCGAAGGTCGCCGCCGAGGTCATCACCGACGGCAGTTGGCAGGGCGTCAACGTGCGCGAGTTGTTGGGCCCCAAGGACTACAGCATCAATGACGCGGCCCGGATCATCGGTGAAGTCGCGGGCAAAGAAGTCAAGCACGTGCAGGTGCCGTACGAAGCTACGCTTGAGGCCATGAAAGCCATGGGGCTGAGCGAGAGCCTCGCATCAAAGTATGTGGAGATGTACCAGGGGCTGGAAAACGGCAAAGTGAGCGCCGAGGCTCCACGTAGCGCGGCTTCGACGACGCCAACGAAACTGGAAGACTTCGCGAAGCAGTACATCGCCCCCGCTTTGAAAGGCTGATCAGGTGTTTCAAACAGGGCGCCTTTAGGCGCCCTGTTTTTCGTTGATCCAGTCTGTTAGGGCGATAGGCTGAGAACGATTCTCAAAAGGAGCAGCCATGGACAAAGAAAAGGTCATAGCCACGCTGAACGGCATTCTCGAACTCGAACTCGCCGGTGTTGTGCGCTACACCCACTACAGCATGATGATTTTCGGCCATGCGCGAATCCCCATCATCAGTTGGATGTCGACACAGGCCGACGAAGGCTTGGCCCATGCAAGGCGGGCTGGCGATCTCGTGACGTCACTCGGCGGGCATCCAAGCCTGAAGATCGGCAAGCTGCTTGAGACCGAGCAGCACAGCATCGACGACATCCTGCGAGAGACCCTTGAGCACGAAAAGGAAGGCGTCGCCCTGTATGAGCAGCTGCACGGTCTGGTGGCCGGTAAGGACATCCGACTCGAAGAGTACGCGCGCGAGATGATTGCCCACGAAAGCGATCACATCAGCGAAGTCGAAAAGATGCTTCGGAAACCCGGCGAGCTTGAGCCCGCCGGCTAGAGAGTTGCAACGCGGGGTGTTGCTTCGGGGCACCCCGCGTCCAAACTCTCCACAATGATTGCAGCGGCGCCCGGTGGCGCTATGCTGGCGAGAGGCGCCCCGTTCAGGGGCGTTGTGCGTTGGGCTGGATTGCGGGTTCCGAGACATGACCAAACACGTCACAAAACACATCATCATTACCGGCGGCGTTGTCTCTTCATTGGGGAAGGGGCTGACAACGGCCTGCCTCGGTGCGTTGCTTGAGGCGCGTGGGCTGAAGATTCGCATCCAGAAGTTTGACCCGTACATCAACGTTGATGCCGGCACCATGAACCCGTTCCAGCACGGCGAAGTGTATGTAACGGCCGACGGCGGTGAGACGGATCTCGACTTGGGGCACTATGAGCGCTACACAACGGCCCCGCTTGCCCGCAACAGCAACATCACCAGCGGGCGCATCTATCGCGACGTGATTGCGAAAGAGCGCAAGGGTGCGTACCTCGGCGGCTGCGTGCAGGTGGTCCCACACATCACCAATGAGATCAAGGCAAACATCCGGCAGTGGGACGGCCCGGATACTGACGTTGTCCTGTCCGAGCTTGGCGGTACGGCCGGCGACATCGAGGGCGCAGCGTTTCTTGAGGCCTTCCGCCAGTTCGCCTATGAGCACGGGCGTGAAAATTGCATATTCCTGCACCTGACACTGATTCCGTTCCTGCGCGCCAGCGGTGAAAGCAAAACCAAGCCGACACAGCAAAGCGTCGGCATCCTGCGCCAGATTGGTATCCAGCCGGACATGCTTGTGTGCCGCACCGAAAGGGCAATCACGCAGGAGATGCGCGACAAGATTGCCATGTTCTGCAACGTCGAGAAGAAGCACGTGTTCGAAGAGCGCGACGTCGAGAACACGATTTATGAGTTGCCGCTGGTGCTGCGCCGCGAAGGTGTAGACGACGCCATTATCCAGCGCCTCGGGCTGCCCGCAGGCTCAGCGGACCTCGATGCCTGGCTTGAAGTCGTGCACACCGTAACCAACCCGAAAGAGACGGTGGACATCGCCGTAGTCGGGAAATACGTCGAGTTGAAGGACGCGTACAAAAGCGTCTATGAATCCATCGACCACGCCGGCATTGCAAACAAGGTTGAGGTCAAGATTCACCGCATCAATGCCGAAGACCTGACCGACGAAAACGTCAGTAAGCGTCTGCGCGGCATGTCCGGCATTCTGGTACCGGGCGGCTTCGGCGAGCGCGGCATTGAGGGGAAAATCAGCGCTGTGCGCTTCGCCCGCGAGAACAAAGTGCCGTACTACGGGCTGTGCCTGGGTATGCAGATTGCAGTGATCGACTTCGCCCGCAACGTCGCCGGCATGGACGACGCCAATAGCAGCGAGTTCAGCAAGGAGACCAAGCACCCGGTGATCAGCCTGCTGAAGGACCAGCGCGACGTGAAGAACATGGGCGGGACGATGCGCCTCGGCGCACAACCGTGCAAGCTGATTGAGGGGACGATCGCTCGCAAGGCCTACGGCGAAGAGATTGTGCAGGAGCGCCACCGCCACCGTTACGAGTTCAACAACGACTATCGCAGTAAACTTCAGGAAAAGGGGCTGGTCGTAAGTGGCGTTAATCCCGAGCTGGATCTGGTCGAGATTGTCGAGTTG
>JAGQRE010000155.1 GCA_020425695.1 Planctomycetota bacterium | reverse complement strand
CTGGAGAAAGCTGAGTTGAAGGCGGTAATCACCAAGTTGAGAAAAGGCATCGTCACATTTGAGCTGAGCGGTGAAGTGAAGATGGAGCACAACGGGCACGGGCTTGAGGCCAAGATGCTCGGCGTGTGCGAATGGAACACGAAAGAGGACAAGTTCGACAAGTTCGAGATCGTCGTCGTCGGTGAGCGCTGGGGGCGCACGGCCTACAACGCACGCGAGAACGACACTGAGCGCGCACCCATCGGCTATTGCCTGCAGATCGCGTCAGACCACGCGACTGACAAAGTAGCCCCGGCCAGTTTCTGGGAGTACGGTTGGTAAGCAGAATTGCAGCGCTGGGCCAGAACGGGCGTCACCGGTGCGGTGGACGCCCGTTCTGGTTTTTATCTGAGCGCGAAGCGTAAGCGAGCGCTACCGCGTCGCTCGCTTACCTGCTGAAGCAGTGCTTCGCTGCGGAGACGTTCGCTTCCCGAACTGCTTCGCGTTCAGAAATCATTGGCCGCCCTTTTGCGTCGTAAGCGAAACGGGTTATGCTCCGGCAGCAATCGCACGGAGGAGTGGCAGAGTGGTCGATTGCGTCGGTTTTGAAAACCGAAGATGCCGCAAGGTATCCGGGGGTTCGAATCCCTCCTCCTCCGCCATCACAAACAGCGCCTTCGGGCGCTGTTTGTGTTTGGAACCAACCGGCTCGTTGATTCAGTGCACTGGCGTATTGGCGTGAGGGGGTCAGACCCTGTTTTCGCCCGAGTCGCTCTTGAATCTCTGTCTGAGTGAGCAAGGCGAAAACAGGGTCTGACCCCTTCGATTCACCCATGATTTACGGCTGCTCAAGGAACTTCAGGCTGCCGTAGCGTATGTTTGCGTCGAGTTGGTCCGGGATCCATTTGTCGTTGGTCCAGACCAGCCGGATGTTGTGCGCGCCGGACAGCTTGCCGAGGCCCATACGCCCCGTGCGCTCGGTCAGGCTGTCGGCCGTGATCGTCAGCTTGCCCTTCTTCACACCGTCGACGTAGACATCCACTTTGAACTGGTACTCGTTGTCCACGATGCCGTGGTTCGTGCAGCCGAGCAGGATGTCGAAGCTGCCGCCCTCTTCGCCGTCCTCGGGGGCTTCACCGAAGTCGACCTCCCACTCGATCCAGTGCTGCGACCATGCAGTGTAGATGCCATTGCCGTTGTTGGGGTCCTTGAACCAGCGGTCCTCGCGCTCCACGGCCGTGTAGTCTCGCGGGATGACCTCAAGCTTCCGGCTTGGTGCAAGTTCGACTTCAATGCCGCCGTCGCTCTCCTGCATGGCGGCGGGATCCTGATAGGTCTTCGGGAAGTAGCCGATCTTTTCCAGTGTGATCGACTTGATCTGGAAGTCCCACTCAAGCAGGAAGTGACCGTCGGTGGATGTGAGCGTCGTGAAGCCCTCAGGCATTGGCTTACCGGCGTTCTTGCCCCAGGGATGCAACCCGACGACCTGAACGCTGATCTCATTGATCGGAATCTGCGTTACGCGGTCAATCACGTGTAGCTGAATGCGCGGGCGCGGTACACCAAGCACCAACTGTACGTTGGAATCGCCGGGAACAATTGGCCCTTTCTGATTCTCCACGTAGTCATCGTGGACCACGATCAGCGCTGTCGTAGCTTCCGGCGGGTCTTGCAGGAAGAACCAGCCGGCCGCATCAGTGATGACAGACTGCGTTACATTGCCGCCGACGGTCGTCACTACAGCGCCGGGGATGCCCGCTCCGTCAGCATTCACGACCTGCCCGTCAATCGGTGTGAGTGAATCGTTCTCGAACACCAGTTCAGAGAAAGGCTCCGGCAGGTTGTTGCCGCTGCTTTTGTTTGAGGTTGTGGTCGCTTTTGATGGGCGGCGCGTCTGGATGATCTGGTCGTCGCCAACCAGCGAGACGTAGGGCATGTCTTTCTGGTCCCACGTGCCGATCACTGTCGCGTGGCCTGTCAGAGGTCCTGTCTCACCTTGCTCGGGGTCTTCTGCCGCCACGTCGAAGTGGGGGAAGTAGGCGAGAGTTTCTGTGCGTTTGGCGGTGTGCCAGCGCTGCGGGTCAAGTTCCCCGGTCGCGAACACTTGCAGGTCACCGCTGAACTGCAGCGCGTTGCAATCAAGCGTGTAGGGCGTTTCAGGCGCCCAGAAAATGCCCAGTTGGTTTTCGACGCCGACGTCGAGCGTCTGGATCGGCATGCCGCCGACGATGCGATGCCCGTCCCACGTGACAGCGAGCGCGACCGGCGGATAGTTTAGAGGCGCCAGCTTGCTGGCCGGGATGTTGCCGGTGAAGTAGCCGTTGGCGTCCGTCTCGAACTCCGTGATGACCGGCAGCAACGGCCCGCCGGCAATTCCGTCAAGCGGGAAGAATGAGATCAATGCGACTGTGGCTTTACTCAAGCCTTCGCGCGCCTGCTGGCTCATAATTTTGCCGCTGACAGGTGTCGGCGTCATTTCCGGTGGGTTGAAGCCTTCGTTGTACCACTGCTCTTCCCACTTCTCCTGTTCGGGTGATTTCTGGAGTGTGCCTGCAGCCCCGGCACGCGTCGGCGTGCGAGACAGCGTGTTGCGCAAGGCCGGTCGTCCAGTTTTCAGACGGCGTTCTTCTTCGCGCTCTGCGGGTGTGAGTTTGCGCTTTGCGGGTGCCGTTTGCTTGGGTTGCGTCGGTTGTGTGGCGGGTGTCTGTCTTGGTGCGCCGGTGTCAGGCGTGTTGTTGCCGGTCGAGGTGTTGCGCTTTACGGCGTTCGCGCCAGCATCGCCTGTGGACGACTCATGGCGGGGCGAAGGAAGATCCAGTGGTTCGAGTGGTGAGGTGGTGTCGCTGGAACTCGTGCTCGGGGTGGCTGTGTCGACAGTGTCCAGTTCCAGTGGAGCGTCCTCGACAAGGCCGGCATCTGCGGCGACCTGTACGCCAGTCTCGGTCTCGTCGTTGCCTGAACCTTCGCCTAATGCTACCCAGACGCCCGTGCTGGCAAACAGCAACGCAAACAGCAGCAGGAGCAGTGTTCGATTTTGAGTCATCTGTACTCTTGTTGGTTCGGCACCGTCATTGTGATTATCGGCGCGTCGAAGGGCAACCTGAACCACGAATACTTGTGCGATTCCGTGAAAACGCAAGACGGGCAGATACCTGGGTATCTGCCCGTCCTCGACTTGACTGAATCCGTACTAGCGTGCCTGCACAGCCTCGAGGTCGGCAGCGATATCCGCTGTAACCTCTGCGCCGTCGTAGGCATCGTTGACGTTGATCTTGGTCTTCTTTGAGCGTTCGTTCTTGACCATGTTGATGTGGCCGTCTTCGCCCAGGGACTCTGCCGTCAGGTTCTTGTCGTCGAACACGTAGTTGAACTTCTCGTCCCGTGCGACGACCTTGTCAGCGTATTCACGCAGGTGGATGAAATACGCGAGGTAGTTCATCGTCTGCATGAACGCGGCCGGTTGAAGCTTCAGCGTGCCCCACATCATCTTGAGGGCAAAGTTACGCTTCTCTTTGCCACCCGCGAAGTAGTACTTCAGAATCAGCAGCGTCGCGAAGATCAGGTGAATCCTGGGTCGACCGAGAGGCTTCTGAATCCATTTGCGGTTCGGCTCGTCGGCGGGGTTCGGGTCCTCTGGCTTCTTGCCCGGGAAGGGCGGTACGTCGCGCTTGCTGCCCCATTGCTTGACGTTGTTCAGCCAACGCTCGCCGATTGCATCCAGCGTGTATGAGCGCACGAACAGGTTACGGTAGCCCGTGACCAGCTCTTCGTAGGTCATCTTCAACGGCTCGATATTCGTGACGCTGAGCGTGTTGTTGCCCTGTGCGGCTGAGCGCAGGCGTCCGGCTTTTTCGATCCGTTCATACAGCGGTGTACGCGGGATCGCCTGCAGGATGCCGAGCATCGCAATTGGAATGCCGGCCATTTGCAGGAACGTGTACTGGTCTTCGAAGATACCGACATCGTCGTTGTCGAAGCCGACAATCATGCCGGCCGCGATGACGACGCCGTAGCTCTGGATGATCTTTACCGCGTCCAGCAACGGTGTGGCCGCGTTCTGGAACTTCTTGGTTTCTTTCAGTTGCTCAGAGCGCGGTGACTCGATACCGAGGAATGTCTCGACAACGTTCGCGTGGCGAATCAGCTCAAGGAATTCAACGTCGCGGGCGGCGTCTACGCTCATCTCAACGTAGAACGCGAGCGGGTACCTGCGGGCGCGGTTCCAGTCACCGACGGCTTTGAGCATCTTCTTGGCATAGACACGGTCGCCGACGAGGTTGTCGTCCGCGATCGTCACGAAGTCAACGCCGGCGTCGGCCCACGCCTGCAGCTCTTTGATGACATTTTCAATGGGCTTGGCGCGAACCTTGCGACCGTAGGTCACGATGATGTCGCAGAACTCGCAGTTGAACGGGCAACCGCGTGTCGTCTGGATGCAGCCGACGCGGTAAGCGCTTGTCTGCAAAAGGTCGATGCGGGGCGGCGGTGTGTCGCGCAGGTCAACTTTCTCTTCCTGTACGTAGTTGTCGGCGTGCTCACCCTTTTCCCATTCCGTCAGGAACTGCTTCCAGGTGTATTCACCTTCGCCTTCGAACAGCACGTCGCAGTGCGGGCGGCAGCGACCGGGCAACACGTTGCAGATCGGCCCGCCCATGCAGACGAAGTAGCCGCGGCGACGGAACTCGTCCGCGACCTCAAACATGCGTTCTTCCTGAATGGCCATGGAAGACAGCACAATCAGGTCTGCGTTGATTTCGAAATCGATGTCTTCGACGTTTTCGTCAACGATGACGACGTCGTATTCGTCCGGTGTGAGTGCGGCAAGCGTTGCGAGCCCAAGGGGCGGCATGACCGTTTTGAAACCGCCGATTTCCTTGATGAAGCCGAAGCTCCAGAAGGATGGCGGAAACTTCGGGTGTACCATCGCAATACGTTTGCGGCGTTTAGGCTGCTGAGCGGCTTCAACCATGGGGCGTGCCTTTCTGAATCTCAAACTGCGTCAGTCAATCTGCGTATCAAACTGTCTGGTACTTCATCGTCACTATCCGGGCAGCGATCTTAACCCTGTTGTGGACACAGGTGTGGATAATTCCGCAATGAAATAGGACAGCAAGTATCGCCCCGGCAATCAAGTGCGTTCGGGGCGAACGTCGAAACTCCGGCGTGTCCAGTAATCTTCCCTAAAGCAGCGCTTCGATTCCTGTCGAAGAGTCTCGGGCCCGGCCTGTCCGGGTTAGCAACTGAAACCATTGCGCGCCCTTTGGCGACGCGGTCCATATCGTGGCGGAAACGCCGGGAGGATTCCAAATGACAGACCGGAAGAGCTTTGTAGCCGCGCAGTTCGCGGCTGACAGTGACGTCAATCAGCTTACCCTATCACGCAGCGTACGAGAGACATTTGGCAAAGGGTTGAGTTTCGTTCATGTGAAGCAACTGCGCGACGCATTCCAGAAGGGGAGCTTTGATCGCGTCTGGACCGAGTTGTTCGGCGTGGAAGAAGACGCGGAGATGAAGACCGAACCGAAGAAGCGCGAAAAGAAGATCCGCGGTGATCGTCGCCGCAAAACGCAATTGCGCGGGCGTCGTGACTTCGACCGCGACAAGATTCCCATGCGCGCATTCAACAATCACCTCGTCGTGTATCGCATGCACGACGGCACGATGCAGAGCCAGGCCTTCAAGTCCCGCAAACGCGCTGAGCGCCTTGTGCACGATCTGCTTGTTGAAGGCGTACTCGCCACGGATATCGGCTACTTTCGCCGCAACGAGATTCACACAAAAGTCGTTCTGTAGCGAATCATGCAAAAGCAACGGGGACAGGTACCTGAGTACCTGTCCCCGCTTTCGTTTGATGCTGATGACTCAGGTCCCTAGTTGCCCGAGCCCGGCACCCAGGGGTCGTCATCGGGAAGTCGCGGTCCGACACCCTTCGGTCGACGCGGTTCCTTCGGGCCGTCCTCCCAGCCTTCGTCGTCCCAGTCATTCCAGTTGTCTTCAGCGGGTACCGGCTCGCCCTTGGCATTTAGAGCCAGCGCTTCGGTCAACGCTTCTGCTGCCAGCCATCCGGCCTGTCCGTCGGCGTATAGAACGACGTGTCCGCCAAGAGTATCCGCCTTTTCCTGATAGGCGACGATGAAGCCTGTCTTGTAGTCGGTCAGCCATGCCTTGAGGTCACCATCAGCGAGCTTCAATGAAGAGAAGCCGGCCGCTTCGTTTTCCTCGATCATCTCGGCTGCTACGGCGTCGACCCATTCGGGCAGGTTGCCTTCGGCATCACGGGTGATCTGGTCAAGCGACGCCCAACCAATCTTCGCCATGTCGCCTTTCCACTGGGCGTCGAATGGCACCTGAAGGACGCCGACACGAATCTCGTCAGCGGCAATCATCGATTCCAGTTCAAGCGCTTCACCCGCTTCGACGCGGCGGTGCAGGGCGTTGGAAAGCGTGCGCAGGTTATCCTGCGAGTAGTTGTAGCCGTCACGGTTTGCGTTCGGACCTCCGAACACAGAGCCTTCGCCATCAAGGAACTCGCCGAAATCAGGCAGCCCGGCAACCCGAATGGCCATCTCGACGCCGTCTTTGTATTCCTTGAAGCGCAGGGCGATTGTCATGTCGGTGATGAAGCTGGTGGGGTCGGCTTGAAGTTGTGGGCTGGCGTAGCGATCGAGGCGCTTCGACAGGTCTTCGTTGAGGACATTCGTCAGACGCGACATTGCGCCGAAGTCAGCCTCGATGAACTTCGAGCCGTTCTTCACGAACGACGAATCACCGGTGACGGTACGACCGGCTGAGTCAGTCATTGCTTTCAGCCCGGCGATGACCGGCTGGGTTGCATCCGCATCGGTGATGCCGAGCGCAACGACGATCAGCAGTGCATCGTCGGTGAATGCATAGCCATACGGGTGTTCGCTGCTGACGTGGAAAGTCTGGCCCTGGTAACCGACGTCAGTGAATCCTCGGAAGGCGCCCTCCGGGTCCTTCTCACGCGCGTTCACGATAATGGCCTTGGCCTTCTCGACATCCTTGATGTTGATGACAATCCCGAGGTCGGCCGTCTGCATCAGCGTGCCGTAGCTTGCGTTGCCACGGGCACGTTCACGCGCGCGCTCTACGTTCGGAAGCGCAAAGGCGACGACTTCGCTGCCCAGCGCGCCCAGCACGTCGTCCGTACTGGTGCCGTACTCTTGAAGCATCTTTTCCAACTCTTCGAGGGCCTCTTCGACTTTGCTGTCGTCTACTTCGTCGTCGGTATCCGGGTCGCGTTCCGATTTAACGTCGCCACGCTGGAAACCCTTGCTGAAGTCACCGGGCAGGATGCTCTTTTCGGTGCCTTCTTCGGGTGGCATTTCGGGCGGCATGTCCGGCGGCACAGACCGTCCCTTGTTCATGCCCTCTTCAATTTCGCGAGCCCAGTCTTCGACGTCGAACGAGAGCTCTTTCAGGTTTTCGAAGGTCGTCTTGGCATCGCCAAGCTGGAAGCCGGCCGTGAGAATCGAACCCTCGGGCACGTATTTCAGCATCTTGAACTCGGCGGGTTCAATCGCGAGTTTTTCCAGCAGACGTGTCTGGCGGCGTGTTTTGAATGAAGCAGCCACGGTGATGCCGCGTGCTGCGTCTTCGTAGTCGAGATCAAACACGACGTACTTGTACTCACGGAACTGCATCCACTTGTCGACACCGTTGTAGATGCCTTCGGCGTCAACACCGGCCTGGTCTTCGCTTGGAAGAAGGCGTTCAATGGCGGACTGGATTTCACGACCGATCACGAAGATCGAGAGGTCGTGCGGCTTGCGCTCTTTCAGCCAGGTGGCGAATTCTTCGCGCCCTGAAAGTGATTCCTTGTAGTTGCCCGTCGAGAGCTTCTCGATGGCGTCGCGAATCGTGCTTTCGAAATTTGCCACCAGCAGCCCACTGGGTGTGCTGGCCACGTAGTAGCGGTCCATGCCGTAGCGCTTATCGCCGAGTGCGTTGCGGGGTTCTTCTTCGCGCCCGTCGCCCGGCTCTCTGACGCCTTCTTCTTCGTCTTTGTACTCACCGTTCTTGTCGTTCTCGGGCACGCGGTAAAGGTGGTACTTGATGCCCTGGAACTCCTTGGTTTCGGTGAGGAATTCCTTGAGAAACTCCGGCGTCGGCGAAATCGCGTCACCCTTGCGGGTCTTCAAGTGCACTAGGTACTTGGGGCCGTCGAGTGTTACGTCAACAAGCCCGATCTCTACGCGCTCAACGGCTTCGTAGCTTCCGAAGACCCAGTCAAAGATCTGTTGGTCGCGCGCGGCCTCTTCAGACTCCGGGTCTTTTTCGTGGCTCTTTTTCATCATGCGCTGCGCCCAACTGCGCAGCTTCCAGCCACCCTTTTCGTCGTGCCCGAACAGTCGATACAGGGCGTCGGGGTGATCGCTGGTCATGTAGGCGATGGTGCCTGTCCGCGGGATCAGGTCGCCGGGGCCGGGTGCCGCCTGCTGCGCGGCAAGTGCACCGGCGCATGTGACGAACAGGGCGATAGCTATGAGTCGTAGTCGGGTCATTCAGTTCTCCGTTCAGTATCAAGCGTGTGCGCGAGCGATGTTTCGTTGTCTATTCTTCTTCTTTAGACGCAGCGTCTTGCCGGTCTAGTTCGTCTTCCGTCTGTTCCATGGCAGCGTCTTCGTCGACGTTTACAATTTCTTCGTTGCCTTCGTCGTCGATGACTACGACGTCGACACCCATGGCTTCTTCTTCCCAAGGCTCGGTTTCCATGGCGCGCGGGTCGCTTTGCTCGTGAATCGGCTTCAGTAA